>JANNED010000130.1:0-18241 GCA_031388245.1 Variovorax sp. | reverse complement strand
GCCCCCGTTCACCCCCACCTGCCAGACCTCGGCAAGAGAAATTTCAAGCTAGGCAAAGAAGCGTGGATCGAGCGCACCGACTACGAAGAAATCCCCAGCAAAGGCTTCTTCAGACTATTTCCCGGCAACAAAGTCCGCCTCAAATACGGCTTCGTCATCGAGGTAGAAGGCGCAACCTACCCCGAAGGCAGCAACCCAGAAGCTATCAATTCAGGAGCACTCCGCGCAGTATCCATCAGGGCTAAAGTGCTCAAAGACACAAAATCCGGCACCCCCGGCAGCGATGCAATCAAAGTCAAAGGCGTCATCACCTGGGTCGGCGCGCATGATGCAGTCACCGCAGAAATCCGCCTCTACGACCGCCTCTTCACCACCGAACACCCCGACGCAGGCGGCAAAGACTTCCTCGAAGCCCTCAACCCCAACAGCCTACAAACCATCACCGCCTACGTCGAACCTGCGCTAGCCAACGCGGAACCTGATGACAAATTTCAGTTTGAGCGGCATGGGTACTTTGTGGCGGATCGGGTGGATCACAAAGCTGGGAAAGCTGTGTTCAACAAGATCACGGGCTTAAAAGATACCTGGGCAAAATAATCGTACATCACTAGGAGAAAATGAAAAATGAAAGTCTTGTTAGCAACATTAGTCGTGTTTTTTGTAGTTGGGTGTACGACCGTGCCTCCAGATGTGAAAACAGAAACACTCACACCGCAAACGAATGCCAGCGACACGCTCAAAATTACAAATACCAAAGTCAAATGGATTGATAACCCAAACACTCAAATATTGATGAAATATGGAGTTCCGGCGGAGCTAAGCACCTTAGTTGCGTCAGCATACGTGATTCAAAATAAAGGGTATCTAGCGGGCAACACGACTTACACCTCGCCGCCTATCGACCCTAAAATCAGTCAAGTTGCGAGGGACATCAGCAACAAGTACATTGATCAATTCATTGACGTTCAGCGCCGCTTTGCAGCACAAAAGTTGTCCGATGCACTTGGTCAAAACGGAGCAAAAGAAGGTGATGACTTCCAAATCACGGTTTCACCCGTTGCCGTGTACCATGCCGTCGATGGATTTGGTACGAATCTCGTGCTCAACACAGAATTCTTAGAGAAAGCAACGGATAAAAAGTGGAGCACATTGATCGTTGTCAAAAGCGGCATACTGTGGACAGGAGTTTTAAATGCTGCCCTACCGACAGACGCGTTCGCGCAAAGTTACGTCGATCAATTGATGGTTGTGCTGAAAAAATCCCGCGCCCTATGATCAGGGTTAAATCTCGTCAGAACCTGTACCCAACCTCACCATGTTGACCGAAGCCCAGCTCATCACCCTCCTCTCAGAGCTTGAATCTGACTTGATTGAGCGCACCGAATCGGTTAGCAATACAGATAAATTTGGCCAAGCCATTTGCGCCTTTGCCAATGATTTGCCCAACCATCGCCAGCCGGGCTACTTACTCATTGGCGTGAAAGACGATGGTTCGCTTCCGGGCTTGCAAGTCACCGACCAACTCCTCCAAAACCTTGCCAGCATCCGCTCGGATGGCAACATCTTGCCCCAGCCCATGATGCATGTAGCCAAATTTTCATTACAAGGCGGTGATGTGGCTGTGGTGCAAGTGCATCCTTCTGATTTGCCCCCCGTGCGCTACAAAGGCACGGTGCATATCCGCGTGGGTCCGCGCAAAGCCATTGCCAACGAGCAAGAAGAGCGCTTGCTCAGCGAGCGGCGCATCGCCTTGGCAAAATCTTTCGATGCCCAGCCCTGCACCGAATCCAAAATTGAAGACCTTGCCCTCGGCCAATTTGATGCTTACCGCCGCGAAGCAGTAGATGCCGAAACCATTGCCGCCAACCACCGCAGCATGGAGCAGCAGCTCGCATCGCTGCGCCTGTATGACCCTGAGCGGCGCTGCGCCACGCATGCCGGCATCTTGCTCGTTGGCAAGAATCCACGCTACTTTTTGCCCGGCGCTTATGTGCAATATCTGGAGCTGCCCGGCACATCGCTCACCGAAATTCCCACCGATCAAGCCGAAGTTGCCGGTGATCTGCACAGCATGGTCAAAGAGCTAGAAGGCCGCGTGCGCCTGCTGATCAAAACCTCGCTCGTCAAGATCAGCGCCTTGCAAGAAAAGCAAGTGCCCAACTACCCCGAAGCAGCCATCCGCGAGCTGCTGATGAACGCCGTCATGCACCGCAACTACAACAGCAACTCCCCCATCCGCTTCTACACCTTCGCAGACCGCATCGAAATCCAAAGCCCCGGCGGCCTCTATGGCGAAGCCACCGCACAAAACTTCCCCACCCGCAACAGCTACCGCAACCCCGTGATAGCCGAAGCCCTCAAATCCCTAGGCTTCGTCAACCGCTTCGGCTACGGCGTACAACGCGCCCAAGCTTTGCTAGCAGACAACGGCAACCCGCCAGCGGCGTTTGAGTTTGATGAGCATTCGGTGTTGGTGAAGATTTTTAAGAGAGCTGCGTGAATCATGTTCAGCCAACGCTTTCAGCTCGATGTGATTGTCACCAAGCATGCCCGCCTACGCATGCAAGAGCGAAGCATCGACGACACATTGCTGCTCGACATCATCGAAACCGGCAATGACAAAGACGCTGGCGATGGCCACCACTGGGTTTACAAGCAAATCACAGGGCGCGAAGACAACTTGCTTTGTGTGGCCGCTGTGGTGGACAATGTATTCGTAGTCAAGACCATCATGCACCACTGGAGCCAAGGCTCATGAAATCCACCTATTTTGAAGACGACGACATCCTACAAATCCGCGTGGCCGACAAACCCATCGTGCGCGAAGTCTCGCAAGGCTGGCATACCAATATCAGCTACGCAGAAGACGGCACGATTGTGGAAATAGTATTGCTTGACGCAAAGAAAGAAGGCTTGCTCCCACTGGAATTCAGAAAAGCAGCTTAAAAGACAACTCACCATGACTCAAACTGCAAAAGCTAAACCACTTGTCATTCCAACCGTGCGCAAGCTACAAAAAGCGCTGGAAGAATCGGCAAATCAAGCTCGCCGCTTGGCAAAGGCGTTTGGCAAAACCATCCCCACAGATCAGCCCACTCGCAGCCGCCAATCCGCCAGAGCTTGAACATGCGACTGACTGCCAAACAAATCAAAGAGCGCGATGCCAAGCGAAACATTGGCGCGGAAATTCTGCAAGCTCTGCGCGACCTCAAAGCGGGTAAAGGAAAGATCACGGCCAAACTGGTAAAGCCTAGCAAGTCACTATGAATTCAATAGCAATTCGCGCAGATTCTATGACGGCTAGAGTGCTAAAAGGCATAAAATCCGGCGCTCTTAACAGCCTCCAAACCTTCACCGCCTACGTCGAACCCAGCCTCGCGCAGGCCAAGGCGGACGACAAATTCCAGTTTGAGCGGCATGGCTACTATGTGGCGGATCGGGTGAATCACAAAGATGGGAAAGTGGTGTTCAACAAAATCAAATACGCATTGTTGCAAGAACCCAGAACTTACACAGCATCACCGAATAATACGTAATTCCGGCTTAATGCCGAAACAGACTTAGAACTACTCATTTTTCATTGGAGTCAAAATGACAGACAAGCAGTCGTTGGCTGAACAGGAAGCCTCATTTATTGCCGAGGATGCCGACCAACCCATACCACCGCAGGACATCTTTGCATTCAATGAGCTTAGATCTTGTGCTGACTTGTTCCGAATGTTTGAATCTGGAAAGCTAGAACTTCAACCAGACTTTCAGAGAGATGTAGTTTGGAAACACGATGATCAGTCTCGATTTATAGACTCGCTTGTCAAGCAGTTGCCCATCCCAAGCATGTGCTTTAGTTTGGATTTCAAGACCCAAAAGTGGAAAGTTATTGACGGCCTACAAAGGATGACCGCTATAGTTAATTTTTTGAATGAGAAAAAAAACTGGCAGCTGACTTCCCTTTCAGACATTCACCCCTTGCTGCGCAACGCGAGCAACAATGCTCTAAGGATCGGCACTGAAGAGCAAAAACGCGTTTTTTCGATGGTTCAAGACGTTTCTATTCCGATAACGGTGATTCGCTGTGATTACTCGCTTCCACAGCACATGCGATATCTGTTTACTATTTTCCATCGTCTAAATTCCGGCGGTGTTCGTCTTAACAACCAAGAAATACGAAACTGCATTTACTCTGGTGATTTCAACGACGCTCTAAAAGAGATTGATAAGACAAACGCCGACTGGAAAAACATCAAGCGACGTATCTGGGGCTCAATGGATCGCTTTCGGTCAGTTGAAGTAATTTTGCGGGTTCTGGCTTTTGCCAACGTGTTGTCAAAATACGATGGCAATTTGTCCAAGTTCTTGAACGATTTCATGCATGAAAACATGAAGATGGATCGTGAGACGATAAAGGACTTGCAAAAGGATTTAAGCGGTATTTTTTCAATAGCATCCAAGCTGCTCGGGAAGGAACCTAGAGGAAAAATTCCACTTGCAAAGATTGAGTCGCTGTTGGTAGGCCTTTATGCGAATAGGCAACTGGTGCTGGCGAGGTCCAGCGATGAACTGGACGCTAGCTTCAATGCTTTGAAGCGTGAGCCCGCCTACTCTGATGGCTTTAGGTTCGCAGTAAGTAGCATTGACAACGTCACCTCAAGGATCAACGCAGCCAACAAATCTTTCAAATGACATGGCCAAGTCGATCAAAGACACACTTGCAGAAATCCAAAATTGGTACGATCAAGTTTTGCAAGCAGATGACGTCACTGCAGAAAACGATCGGGCTGTGATGCTATCTAAGCTAGCCCTTCTTGAGTTGTGCGGCTGGATCGAGGGCGAGTTCGACGAAATCATTCGCTTGGTTAACCAGAAAACCATCAAAGACTATACGTTTACGACTGAAACGATTCGCAACACCAATGGATTTGAATACGAGAAGCATTTCAAGCCAATGCTGATCAAGTATTTGGGAGAGTTCACTTTACGCGCAATAGAAGCTAATCTTCTATCAGCGCAGGATTTTGACCTAGGAATCTTTAAGTCGAATTTGGGGACCCTTTGGGTTAAGCGATGTGCGCTAGCCCATGCGGATTTGATTGCAAACCTCGCCGCAACTCAAAAATCTTACGAGGCACCCAGTTGGTCTTTAAGCAGATACACGGCTCTAAGCAAAATGATTTCTGCTTACAAAACTGCTATCGAGACCACGCTTCAGCCGACCAATCCGCCGGCTGGGTGAGAGTTCGATCTTACCAACGGCCTGAACGAAAAAAAGTAAGAGTACGTTCTCCGCTACATCATGACTGAAAGCACCATCCTCCACTTCTGGTTCACCGAACTCGCTGAGAAGCAGCATTTCGCCAAAGACGCGGCGCTGGATGCGTTGATTACGAAGCGCTAGCGCTACTCTAAGGTTGCAGTTTGCAACCTTAGAGCTTGTATTCGCTACTAATTCCATAGCACTCCGCGCACTATTCTTAACGGCTACTAGCCAATTTCGTTTTAAAAATCACTTAAAAACCTAAATTGAGTGTAATAAAACCCAATTTAGGCACGAACACTGATTCTCAAGACTCCCCGCTGTCCATCAGCGATGCAATGTTCCCGCTGGTGCTGCAGAGTGTGTTGGCTTTGCTGTATGGGCGGGCGGAGCGGAGTTTTTATGCGAATGAGGTGATTGCGCTGGTGCAATCGGACTCGGACTCGGACTCGGGGGCGGTGCAGCGGGAGCTGGCGGATTTGTCGCGCTAGTGGCTGCTCACGGTATCGCGGGTGGGCAATCAGCGGCACTATCAGGCCAACAGTGCTTGCCCTGTGTATGCGGAGCTGCGCGGCTTGGTGCTCAAGACTTCTGGGCTGGTCGATGTGTTGCGGGCGGCGCTGGTGCCGCTGGCGGCGCAGATCAGCGGGGCTTTTGTGTATGGCTCGGTGGCCAAGCAAACGGCATCAAGCAGCAGCGATGTGGATGTGTTGATCGTGAGCGAGGCGCTGTCGTATGCGGAGGTGTTTGGCGCGCTTGAGGGCGCAACCGCCACGCTGACGCGCCCTGTGAACCCCACGCTTTACACTCCCACTGAATTCACCCGCCGCGTGGCGCAAGATCGTGCATTCATCAAGCGCGTGTTGGAGCAACCCAAGATTTGGCTGCTGGGCTCGGAGCGGGGGTTGGGGCTTTGAAGTCACTAACGCTATTTATTTAATAGCACCTCACGCAGCTTCTATGCCGGATAGAAGCAGTTTCGATTTAATTTTCATTGAATACTGTTATAAAATACAGTATCTCAATAAATTATCAGAACTGATATAAAATGAAACGCATTCAATGGCTCGGTACGTCGCTCAACGCGGTGCGTGAATTTCCGGAAGATGCGCGCTCAGCGCTTGGGCGAGAGTTACGGTTTGTGCAGATTGGCGAGATGCCGAGCAGCTTCAAACCGATGGCGAGCGTGGGAGCCGGTGCTTACGAAATCAGGGTGCGCAAAGGCAATCAGTATCGGTTGATTTACGTGGCCAAGTTTGCCGAATCGGTGTATGTGCTTCATGCTTTTGTAAAGAAAACGCCGAAGACTACCGCTGAAGATATTGAATTGGCTCAAAGCCGTTATGCGGGCTTGATTGCTGAGAGAGTGAAGAAGGATCGATCATGAAAGAGAAACTCAACATCGTCGTCGGCAGCGACAACGTCTTTCGAGACCTTGGCTTCCCTGAGGCCGAGGCGCAAAACTTGTTGCTGCGCGCCGACCTGTCGATTCACATTCGTCGCATCATCAGCAAACTGGACATCACCCAAGCCGAAGCCGCCAAGCTCGCCGGCATCACGCAGCCGCGCATGAACGATCTCGTGAAAGGCCGCACCGAGAAATTCACGCTTGACGCGCTGGTGAACGTGGCTGCGAAGCTGGGCTATACGGTGAAGCTGAGTTTGAAGAAGGCGACTTGAATCTTTTATCGTGGCTCATCGATTTAACTGCATACTTGAACAGTTAAATCATGATGTACGAAACCTCTCTCCACTCAGATCAAGTCTGCAATCCAGATTTTGTAGTCACACGAAGACTACAATTGAAGCTATCCCATTGCCCCTAGGAGCTTCATATGATCGCCGCTGATACCTACGTTCGCGCCCGCATTGACTCGGCCACGAAAGACCGCGCTGCTGTGGCTTTGGAGGCGATGGGCTTGTCTATTTCTGATGCGATTCGCTTGCTGATGATGCGCGTGGCGGATGAGCGCAAGCTGCCTTTTGAGATCATGGTGCCGAATGCGACGACGCGCGCAGCGATGCTTGATGCCGAGCAGATCATCAAAACGCGCCGCGCCCGTTACAAGAATGCCAAAGAAGTATTCGATAAACTTGAAAAGCAGGCCAGCAAATAGCAAGCGCGCTAATCTGCCCCGAGCAGTCGATTTTTCCAAAGCTTTCGTGAAAGACTGGAAGCGCTTAGAGCATTCTGGCCGCTACGACATGCGGCAGCTCAAACAAGCGATGACGCTGCTGATCAACAATGATGCTCCGCTAGGCCCAGAGTGGCTAGATCACCCGCTCAAAGGTGATTGGGCAGGCCATCGCGAATGCCATATCGGTGGAGATTTCTTGCTGATCTATGTTTTGGACGTTCAAGCGCCCAGCGGCATGGTGGTGTTTGTAAGAGCTGGCACGCATTCCGAGTTGTTTTGAGTCGCCGCATCACGCTACGTATTTCATAGCACTCTGCGCAGGTTCTATGCCGGCTACTTGCCGATTTCGCTTTAAAAATCGCTTAGAAACTTAGTTCGGGCATTCAAGCAGCCCATCGCACGGAGCGCTAAACTGCGCTGATGCAAGCCTCCGACATCTTCCAATTCTGGTTCACCGAACTCACCGACAAGCAGCATTTCGCCAAGGACGCGGCGCTGGATGCGTTGATTGCGCAGCGCTTTGGCGCGACTCTGCAAGCGGGCTCGCGCAGTGAGTTGTGGCAGTGGCGCAGCTCGCCTGAGGGGCGGTTGGCGGAGATCATTGTGCTCGATCAGTTCTCGCGCAATGTGTGGCGGGATCATTTGGTGCATGGGCCGCGCGCCTTTGCGCAAGATGCACTGGCTTTGGCGCTTGCGCAGGAGTTGGTGGCGCGAGGCGATGATGCGAGGCTCACTGATGCGCAGCGCTACTTTGCCTACATGCCCTATATGCACAGCGAATCATTGGCCGTGCATGAGGAGGCGCTGCGCTTGTTTACCGCTTTAGGCAACGCAAACGCCCTGCACTACGAAAAACTGCACCAAGCCATCATCGAACAATTTGGCCGCTACCCGCATCGCAATGCGATTTTGGGGCGGGAATCCACACAGGAGGAGATTGCGTTTTTACAGCAGCCGGGGGCGGGGTTTTGATGTCGTTTTTGCTATTCATTCAATAGCGCCTAGCGCAGTATTGATGCCGGCTACTCACCGATCGCCCACAAAAAAACCGCCTCCAAAGAAGCGGTTTTTTGCATCAGCTCAGGGCTGATTAATAACGACGACCACCGCCGCCGCCGCCGCCACCGTAGCCGCCGCGATCACCACCGCCGCCGCCGCCGTAGCCGCCACGATCACCGCCACCACCGTAGCCACCGCCGCCACCTGTGCGTGGGGGGCGGGCTTCCATAGGGCGAGCGACGTTGACCGTGAGGTCGCGGCCAGCCACATTGGTGCCATGCAGGCCAGCGATAGCGGCTTGCGCTTCATCGGCGCTGCCCATCTCGACAAAGCCGAAGCCTTTGGAGCGGCCGGTATCGCGCTCCATCATCACTTTGGCGGATTGAACTTGGCCAAAAGCGGAGAATTGTTGCTGCAGATCTTCATCGCGCACGGTATAGGCAAGATTGCCGACGTAAAGTTTGTTGCTCATGATGAGTCTTTCTCAAAGAATGCGCGAAGCGAATGCAGTGCGCAGGTTAACCATCTAATGTACTAGATATGGAAGGGGTTTTATCGGCGGCCAGAAAATGCTGGGCTGCCGACGCGTGGTTGACGGTTTTCGATATGGCGGAAGGTGATGCGGCCTTTGGAGAGGTCGTATGGCGACATTTCCACCGTGACTTTGTCACCCGCCAGAATGCGGATGCTGTGTTTGCGCATCTTGCCGCCAGTGTAGGCAATGAGTTTGTGGTCGTTTTCTAAGGTAACGCGGTAGCGCATATCAGGCAAGATTTCATCGACCTTGCCTTGCATCTCTATCAAATCTTCTTTGGCCATCCGGCCTCCAGTGTTCACACGGTCCCGCAAGCTCACTGCATTCGTTGCAGTGCCAGCTTATGATGCCGACAAAATAGCTCTCCAAGGGGGAAAAGTATGAATGCTCAAACACCGGCGCACGAATTTTCTGGTCGATGCGCTATGGTGGAGTCATGAAGCGTTGGGTACCAAGATACTCAAAACACACCCCGCTGCGGCAAAGGAAAGCTTTTTACCGCAGAGCCCTCTAGTGTATCTCTCTTTGTGGTAGGCAGTCGCAAAGCTGATTCGCACTGTTGCTTTAGGGAGAAAACCGCATGCCGTTTAATGCAAAATGCTATTTTATTGATAGCAATCTATGCAGATTCTATGCCGGCTAGATGCCGTTTTCGATCAAAAAATCGAGCCCCGCACAGACCGCAGTGACTTGCGCTTTGATGCATTGCTCCGGCGTGGTGCGGGGACTGTCGGGGTAGACCTCGGTGGTGCAGGTGTAGCGGGCGGCGCTGATGCTGGCGCACAAACCAAGCCTGTGCATGTCGTATTCGATCACGCCGGCAGCGACGACTGGGCTGCCGATCATCTGGTCGTGCGCATCCGCCGATGCAATATGCGTGACTTGGCTCACAGCCGCGATGATGGCTTGCTGAAAAGCAGGCTGCGGGTTGCCACTGTCATCTACTGCGTAAAAGCCATCAGGAATACCACCCGGCTCGAAGGCCTTGCCATCACGCGCAGCCAGCGCTGGGCGAAATTCAGTCTCATCGCTGTGGGTGGTTTCGTGAAGATCAATGTGCATGGCCATTTGCCCTGTTAGCGAGGCCATCAAGCGCATCAGGGCAGCGGATTCTTGCACCAAGCTGCCCGGCTTGAACGCGCGATTTGGATCGATGGCATCAAAATTCCAGCGCTGGATGCGCTCATAGGCCCAAGGGCTCACACACGGCACCACGAGCAAATTCACACGCCCCGCATAGCGCTGCGCATGCTCAGCCAAAAAACACAATGCGCCGCGCACGCCACTCGTCTCATAGCCATGGACACCGCCCGTGACGAGGGCAACAGGCAAGCTGGCCTGCCAATCATGGCTTTGCACCGCCATCAAAGGAAAAGATTCCTCGCCATACGTCACCTCGCCATAACGCACCACATCAAACCGGCTGCGTAATGCGTCAATGGCGGTCAACACATCATCTCGGTAGCTGCGTTTGCGGCTTTGTTTGGATCGCCATAACGCCAACTCTGGCAAGCCCCAAGGCTGGCCGGGCGTGCCTATCGGCTCGTGCCATGCAGCTGTGCTGTTCATCAAACTGCGCAGAAATTAAGCTCGCACGCAATCCGCGTAATAGCGCTTGATGCCATCCTTGCCGATTTCTTCCACCAAGCCGTGGATGTCGTTCTCAAAACCGGGGCATTCTTTGGCGAATTCGCGGTTGAATTTGAGATAGTCCACGATGCGCTTGTTGAACACTTCGCCGGGGATGAGCAGCGGGATTCCGGGCGGATATGGCGTGACCAAGCCCACAGTGATGCGGCCTTCGAGATGATCAATCTCTACGCGATCCGTCTTGCGGCGCGCGATGTGCGCGTAGGCATCGCTGGGTGTCATCGCGGGCTCTAAGCTGGAGAGATACATGTCCGTCGTGAGCCTTGCGATATCGTACTTGGCGTAGAGGTTGTGCACGTGTTGGCACAAGTCTTTCAAACCCATCTTCTCGTAATGCGGATGCTTTTGGCAAAACTCGGGGAGAATTTTCCACATCGGGTGGTTGCGGTCGTAATCGTCTTTGAATTGCTGCAAAGCGGCCAGCAGCGTATTCCAGCGGCCTTTGGTGATGCCGATGGTGAACATGATGAAGAAGCTGTAGAGGCCCGTTTTCTCAATGATCACGCCGTGCTCAGCGAGGAATTTGCTCACGATGCTCGCTGGGATACCCGTCTTGGCGAATTTACCGTTCAAATCCATGCCCGGCGTGACAATCGTGCTCTTGATCGGATCGAGCATGTTGAAGCCTTCGGCCAGATTGCCGAAGCCATGCCAATTGCTGGCCACGTTGTCACCCTTTTTCGTGGTGCGCTTCTCAGCTTTGATGATCCAGCTATCGGCCTTGCCGATGCCATCGTCCACCAACTTGTCAGGGCCCCACACTTTGAACCACCAATCTTTGCCGTATTCGGCATCGACCTTGCGCATGGCGCGGCGGAAATCTAAAGCTTCGGCAATGCTTTCTTCCACCAAAGCTGTGCCGCCTGGTGGCTCCATCATGGCTGCAGCCACGTCGCAGCTGGCAATGATGCTGTATTGCGGCGATGTGCTGGTATGCATCAAATACGCTTCGTTAAACAAAGCGCGATCGAGCTTGCGATTTTGCGCATCTTGCACGAGCACATGGCTGGCCTGCGAAATGCCGGCCAGCAATTTGTGGGTGGATTGCGTGGCATACACCACCGCCTCTTTCGGGCGTGCACGCTTTTTGCCCATGGCGTGATAGGTGCCGTAGAACGGGTGAAACGCCGCGTGTGGCAGCCAAGCCTCATCAAAATGCAAATTCTCGACATACCCATCGAGCATATTTTTGATGGTTTCGGTGTTGTAGAGCACGCCATCGTACGTGGATTGCGTGAGCGTCAGCACGCGCGGCTTGATTTTTTTCGGGTCAACGCCCTTGAGCAAAGGGTTGGCCAAAATTTTGGCCATGATGCTGGCCGGCTCAAACTCTTCTTTCGGAATCGGCCCTATGATGCCGAAATGATTGCGCGTGGGCTTAAGGAATACGGGAATTGCGCCTGTCATCACGATCGCATGCAAAATCGATTTGTGGCAATTGCGATCCACCACCACCACATCACCGGGTGCCACCGTGTGGTGCCAAACCATCTTGTTCGATGTGCTCGTGCCATTGGTGACGAAGAAGCAATGATCGGCGTTGAAAATGCGTGCCGCATTTTTCTCTGATTCGCCAATCGCGCCATCGTGATCGAGCAATTGACCCAGCTCCTCCACCGCATTGCACACGTCGGCACGCAGCATGTTTTCGCCAAAAAATTGGTGAAACATTTGGCCAATCTGCGATTTCAAAAATGCCACGCCGCCTGAGTGGCCGGGGCAATGCCAAGAATACGAGCCGTCTTCTGCGTAGTCGAGCAAGGCTTTGAAGAAGGGCGGCTGAATGCCTTCAAGATAGCTCTTGGCCTCGCGCGTGATGTGTTTGGCCACGAATTCTGGCGTGTCTTCAAACGCATGCAAAAAGCCATGCAGCTCGCGCAAGATATCGTTGGGCAAATGGCGGCTGGTCTTGGTCTCGCCATAAATGTAGAGTGGCACATCGGCATTTTTGCGGCGCACTTCTTGAATGAAGGTGCGTAAATTCAATACTGCGGGATCCAGATCAGGGCCGGGCGTGAATTCATCGTCATCCAAGCTCAAGATAAACGCGCTGGCTCGGCTTTGCTGCTGCGCGAATTGGCTTAGATCGCCATAGGTCGTGGCACCGAGCACTTCAAAGCCCTCTTCTTCAATGGCCTGCGCCAAAGCGCGGATGCCGAGGCCAGAGTTGTTTTCAGAGCGGAAGTCTTCGTCGATGATGACGACGGGAAAGCGAAATTTCATGGCGGCTTGCCTAGACAAAAGGTAAAACGCGAAGTGTAAGGACTTTCTGTTGCCAAAGCCTTGCAAATACGGCGTTTTGCCCCAAAATGTGGCGCATCACACACATTGGAGAGGCATGATATGGAAGCATCAACCATTTGGTGGATTGCAGCGGCGGTTCTGGTGATTGCTGAGATGCTCACAGGCACGGTGTATTTGTTGGCCGTGGCGCTGGGTTTGGCAGCCGGTGCGCTGGCGGCTCATGCGGGATTGAGCCTGACGCTGCAAACCTTGTTGGCAGCATTGGTGGGCGCGGGATCAACGCTGGTGTGGCATTTCAGCAAAGCGCGTCGCTCGCGCATCAGCACAGTCGGCGTGAGCGCCAATACCGATGTGAACCAAGACATTGGTGCGCAAGTGCAGGTGGATGCTTGGAATGCTGACGGCACGGCGCAGATCAGCTACCGGGGTGCGCAATGGACGGTGCTGGCATTGGCGGGCTCAGATCGCCTGAGTGGCTCGCATCGTGTGAAAGAAGTCATCGGCAATCGGCTGGTGGTGGAAAAAATTTAACCTGAAAGTGCATCATGGAAATCGCAATCGTTCTCCTCATCCTCGCGGTGATTTTTATCTCGCGCACGGTGCGCATCGTGCCGCAGCAGCATGCTTGGGTGCGCGAGCGCTTGGGCAAATACCACGACACGCTCACACCAGGCCTCAATTTCGTGATCCCGTTCATCGACAAAATTGCCTACAAACACATCCTCAAAGAAATCCCCCTCGATGTGCCCAGCCAGGTGTGTATCACCCGCGATAACACGCAATTGCAGGTCGATGGCATTTTGTATTTTCAAGTGACCGATGCAAAGCTAGCAAGCTACGGGTCGAGCAATTATTTGATGGCGATTTCGCAGCTCGCGCAAACCACTTTGCGCAGTGTGATCGGTAAGCTCGAACTCGACAAAACCTTTGAAGAACGTGCCACGATCAACCACCAAGTGATTGCTGCGATTGATGAAGCTGCTTTGAATTGGGGCGTGAAAGTGCTGCGCTATGAAATCAAAGATCTCACGCCACCGAAAGAAATTCTGCATGCGATGCAATCACAAATCACCGCTGAGCGCGAAAAGCGCGCGCTGATTGCCGCCTCTGAAGGCCGCCGCCAAGAGCAGATCAACATTGCCACCGGCGAGCGTGAAGCCGCGATTGCCCGCTCAGAGGGCGAGAAGCAAGCGGCGATCAACAACGCCGAAGGCCAAGCTGCAGCGATCACCACCGTGGCAGAAGCGACCGCAAAAGGCATCGCCTTCGTCGCGCAAGCCATTGAGCGCCCCGGCGGCCTGCAAGCCGTGCAGCTCAAAGTGGCGGAGAAGGCTGTGGAGGCTTACAGCAAGGTGGCTGCGGATGCCACCACGACACTCGTCGTACCCGGCGATATGAGCCAAGTCTCTACCTTGATTGCCACCGCGATGAAGATGACGCAAGCGACCTCTGGCAAGGCATAAGCATCCATGAGCACTGCTGCTAAAAACGTGCTCGGCACACCGCTCGTGCCCTGCTCGTATGACCCACTCACCGGCTATTACCGCGATGGCTGCTGCAACACCGATGAGCATGATCACGGCACACATGTGATCTGCTCCCGCGTGACGCAAGAGTTTTTGGTTTATTCGATAGAGCGCGGCAACGATCTCATGACCCCGCGGACCGAGCATCGCTTTGCTGGCTTAGAAGCGGGTGACAGATGGTGCTTGTGTGCGAGCCGCTGGAAGGAAGCGCTGGGTGCTGGCCTTGCGCCACCTGTGGTGCTCGAATCCACGCATGCCAAGGCGCTGGAATTTGTGACGCTTGTGCAATTGCAATCGCACGAGTACAAAAGCACAGCGAGTGCGCCCAAATCCGCTTAGGCAACAAAATTCAGAGCCATATCACGATCTAGCCGGCATGGAACATGCCTAGTATGCTATTGAATATGTAGCATTTCACCATGTTAAAATATTGGCCACACACTGCGGAGGGGTGGCAGAGTGGTTGAATGTACCTGACTCGAAATCAGGCGTAGATGCAAGTCTACCGAGGGTTCGAATCCCTCCTCCTCCGCCAAGACAATAAAAAATGCGCCTTGAAGGCGCATTTTTTATTGGCCGGTTGGTTCACACTTTCAGCAGGACTGTCCCACCCATGTAGGGGCGCAAAATTTCTGGCACGGTCACGCTGCCATCTGCATTCTGATAGTTTTCCAACACAGCGACTAACGTGCGGCCAACGGCCAATCCCGAGCCATTGAGCGTGTGGACGAGCTCATTCTTACCTTGCGCATTCTTAAAGCGGGTGCTCATACGGCGGGCTTGGAAGGATTCGCAGTTGGAGCACGATGAAATTTCGCGGAAGGTGTTTTGCGCGGGCAGCCAGACTTCTAAATCGTAAGTTTTCGTGGAGGCAAAGCCCATGTCGCCAGTACACAGCGCGAGCACGCGGTAAGGCAGCTCCAGCTTTTGCAAAATCGCCTCAGCATGCGCTGTCATCTGCTCCAGCGCTTCGTAGCTCTTATCGGGATGCGTGATTTGCACCATCTCGACTTTGTCAAACTGATGCTGGCGAATCATACCCTTGGTGTCTTTGCCATAGCTGCCCGCTTCAGAGCGGAAGCAGGGGCTGTGGGCGGTGAGCTTGATGGGCAAATCGCTCTTGGCCAAGATGCTGTCGCGTACAGAATTAGTGAGCGAGATTTCGCTGGTGGAGATGAGGTATTGCTTTTGCGCAGCTTTATCTCCGCCACGTGCGCCGCCCTCAGCGGCGCTTCCACCTCTTGTCACCCAAAACATATCGTCTTCAAACTTAGGCAGCTGCCCCGTGCCTTCGAGCACATCGCGATTGACGATGTAAGGCGTGTAGCACTCGGTGTAGCCGTGCTCATTGGTCAGCACATCGAGCATGAATTGCGCCAGAGCCCGGTGCAGCTTGGCCACCGGGCCTTTTAAAAAGGTGAAGCGCGAGCCCGAGAGCTTGGCGCCCGTGTCTGCATCCAAGCCATGGGGCTGGCCAACATCCATGTGGTCTTTCACTGCGAAATCAAAGGTCTTAGGCGTACCCCAGCGGCGCACTTCCACATTATCCGCCTCACCAGCACCCACAGGCACGCTCTCATGCGGCAAATTTGGCAGCATCATCAAAACGCTGTTCATATCGGCAGCAATTTGATCGTTGCGAACGGCGGCCACTTCCAGCTCCGTTTTGATCGCACCCGTCTCGGCCATCACCGCATCCACGCTTTCGCCTTTGGCTTTGAGCATGCCAATAGACTTGCTCAAAGTGTTGCGTTTGTTTTGCAGCTCTTCGGTTCGCGTTTGAATCGTTTTGCGTTCAGCTTCGAGGGCGCTGTAAGCGGCCACATCCAGAAACTGCTGAGGATTTTTGCGCTTTTGCAGCGCAGCAACGACGCCATCAAGGTCTTTACGGAGGAGGTTAGGGTCTAACATTCTTTTATTTTAAACGCTTTGAATACTACTGAATTCATAGCACTCTGCGCACCATTTATGCCGGCAAGGTGCTTGTTCTTCTTGAGAATTTCTGTTTGGACATAGCGGTCTCGGCTGCGCTTGGGATGTTCCCCTCCGCTCGTGTCCCCCGCCTTCGGCTCCTCCTTTTACCTCGCTGCGAGAAACAACCCAATCACAGCCGAGGCCTATTTGAAGCGCAAAAAATCTGCCTAGGTCTGCCCTACCCAGCCTCCAACAGTATTTGCACGCGGATACTTGATTTACCTCGCCACCAACAAAGACTGGGGATGACAAAATTCAAACTGAATATTTCCCCAGCTCATTCTTCGCGATCGCATTGCGATGCACTTCATCCGGGCCATCGGCAAAGCGCAAGGTGCGTGCGGCGGTGTACGAATACGCCAGCGGAAAATCATCACACATGCCGCCGCCGCCATGCACTTGCATCGCCCAATCAATGATTTGGCAGGCCATCGAAGGCGCAACCACTTTGATCATGGCGATGTCGTTCTTGGCCAGCTTGTTGCCGCCCACATCCATCAGCCACGCGGTGCGCAGCGTGAGCAATCTGGCTTGGTCGATTTTGCAACGCGCTTCTGCAATGTGCTCCAGCGTCACGCCTTGCTGAGAAACCAGTTTGCCAAAGGCCATGCGGCTTGAGGCGCGTTTGCACATCAACTCCAAGGCACGCTCAGCCAAGCCAATCAGGCGCATGCAATGGTGAATCCGCCCGGGGCCTAAGCGGCCTTGGGCAATCTCAAAGCCTCGGCCTTCGCCCAAAAGCATGTTGGCCGCGGGCACTTTCACGTTGGTGAACGTCATCTCGCAATGGCCATGCGGCGCATCGTCGTAGCCAAACACCGTCAAAGGCAGAATCACCTTGATGCCGGGCGCATCAGCGGGCACGACGATCATGCTTTGCTGGCTGTGGCGCGGGGCATCAGGATCACTCTTGCCCATGACGATGTAGACCGCGCAGCGCGGATCGCCTGCGCCTGAGATCCACCATTTGCGGCCATTGATGAGATAGGTGTCGTCGGTTTGCTTTTCAACACGGGTGGCGATATTGGTGGCATCGCTGGAGGCCACATCAGGCTCGGTCATGGCAAAGGCAGAACGCACTTCACCGCGCAGCAAGGGTTTGAGCCAACGATCACGAATCTCGGGTGAGCCGTAGCGCGCCAGCGTTTCCATGTTGCCGGTGTCTGGCGCGGAGCAGTTGAACACTTCACTCGCCCACACCACGCGGCCCATGATCTCGGCCAGTGGCGCGTATTCTTGATTCGTCAAGCCTGCGCCGCCGAAGAGCGGATCGCCGCCGAAGCCGGCAATCTCGGCAGTGTCGCGTGGCAGAAAAAGATTCCAAAGGCCCTGCTTTTGCGCGATAGGCTTGAGCTTTTCAATGGTATGCAGCGGTGTCCAGCGCTTGCCGGCTTGGGTGTTGGCTTCGATTTCTTCAGCGTAGGCTTTTTCTGATGGGTAGATGTGGTCGTCAAAGAATTTGAGTAGCTGAGCTTGCAACTCTTGAACGCGGGGTGAGTATGAAAAATCCATTTTTTACTTTCTAGATGGAAGGAATCTTTGTTGAAAGAATTAGAGAACACGGAAGTCACAGAAGCACACGAAAGTCACTGAAAAGATGATTCATTTTCTGTGTCTTCCGTGCTCTTTGGTGGCTTCCGTGTTCTTGAAAATTTAAGTTGTTGCTTGTTGAGCAAAGCGCCAGCCCATTTGTGCCAGTGGCTTTGCCCCTGCTGCTGAAGCAATCGCCTGTGCGCTGGAAGCTGTACCCATTTCGACGCGTTTGGCGATGCCTTGCAAGATAGCCGCCAAGCGAAACAGGTTGTACGCGAGATAAAAATTCCAATCGGCTTTAAGTTGCTCTGGCGTGGCAAGCTTTGTGCTCTCACAATACAAGCGAATGTACTCAGCCTCGCTCGGAATACCCAAGGCCACATGATCAAGC
>JANNED010000118.1:0-1560 GCA_031388245.1 Variovorax sp. | reverse complement strand
GCAGTATTCGGGCATGGGCACCACCTTGGTCGTGGGTGTGTTCCACGGCAGCAGCCTGGTGCTGGGCCATATCGGTGACTCGCGTTGCTACCGGCTGCGCAGTGGGGAGTTCTCCCAGATCACCAAGGACCATTCGCTGCTGCAGGAGCAGATCGACGCGGGCTTGATCACCCAGGAGCAGGCGGCAGGCTCGTCGATCAAGAATCTGGTGACGCGGGCGCTGGGCGTCGAAGATGCCGTACTGCTGGATCTGAACGAGCACGAGGTTGAGGCGGGCGACTGTTATCTCATGTGTTCCGACGGGTTGTCCGACATGGTTGACGATGCAGAAATTGCAAGTATCCTCGGGGGATCTAGTCCCATTGAGCAGAAAGCCGACAGTCTGGTTGCAGCCGCGAACGAGCACGGCGGACGGGACAACATCTCGGTTTTGTTGGTTCAAGTGGACGCTTCTTCCGAAAAGCGTGGGTTGATCTCCAGATTGTTAGGAAAATAGTAAGCTCATGAATACCTCGAATATCTGTCTCAGGAATAGGAGTCGGTCATGCCGAAAATGATCGTGTCGATCGATGGTGTTGTCATCAAGGAAGTCCAGTTGACGAAAGACCGGACGACTTTGGGCCGTCGGCCGTACAACGACGTCGTGATTGACAACCTCGCCATCAGCGGGGAACACGCTGTGTTTCAGATGACCGGCAACGACGTGTTCATCGAGGACCTCAACAGCACCAACGGCACCTATGTCAATGGCAAGGCGGCCAAGAAGCAGCAGCTGGTCAACGGAGACACGGTCGAGGTCGGCAAATACAAGATCAAATTCGTCGGCGAGGCCGTCAGCGATGGTTTCGAGAAGACCATGATGGTCAAGTCGGCCCCCTCCATGGCGGCCCCCGCCGCTGTCTCGATGCCCACCCCGGCTCCCGGAGCGGCCTACGCCGCACGCCCGGCCGTCGCGGCATCCGGGGCGCAGGCCTCGATCAAGGTGTTGTCCGGCGCTGCCGCCGGACGCGAGGTTCCCCTTACCAAGGTTGTCACGACGATTGGCAAGCCCGGTGTCGCGGTCGCCGCGATCACCAAACGACAGCACGGGTTCGTGGTGCACCATGTCGAAGGCGCGGGCAATCCATCACTCAACGGGGCACCGATCGGAACCGATCCCGTGCCCCTCAAGAATGGCGATCTGATCGAACTGGCCGGCACTCAAATGCAATTCGTGCAGATCTGACGGTTGCGCGCAAGCCGCAACCGTCCCCGGTCTGCCAGACAGTCAACTAGCGGGGTGGCATGGCACAACTCCTGAAGCATTGGCCCCGCATCGCAGTTACCCTCCTTCCCCTCGTCTTTGCGCTGCTGCACGCGGTGGGCGTTGTACGGCTAGGCGTGCTGGAGCGGCTTGACAACATCATCTACGACACGCGATTGCGGGCGACCATGCCCGGCACGCTCGACGACCGTGTCGTCATCGTCGACATCGACGAAAAGAGCCTTGCGGAAGTGGGGCGGTGGCCTTGGGGCCGCAACAAGCTGGCGGACCTGACCGATGAGTTGTTCGACCGTCAG
>JANNED010000283.1:0-11461 GCA_031388245.1 Variovorax sp. | reverse complement strand
CACTAAACCGACTGCAAACGCGGCATCCGCATCCAACGCTTTTCCTGCGACGGCTCGCACAGCATCCAACGCAGGCGCTTCATCGTAGAAACGGCGCTGCATGCGACTTTGGCCTGTGGCCATGGGATAAAGGCCAAAGTTCACATCACACACAGTGATCTTGGGCGCTTTGACTTCATCATCGGGCAAAGCAAGGTGGTAGCTTCTATCGCAAGCGAGTGCCAGTTCAAGGAACGTGCCTGCAAAGCAAGAGCCCTCTTCGATCAATGCAAACAAACTGCGCGAGCTCACATCCATGCGGCTCAGTGTGCGGCGCAGCATGCCAATCGTCTCGCGGACGAACCAATGGTCTTTGTTGGTCATCAACACAGCATCCATCGCCAGCACATTCGCCGCATCGCCTTCTGTCTTCCAAATCCAAGTGCCGATATCCAGCTCGTTGGTACGCATCTGCAAAATTGCATCATCGAGCTCACGCGCGAGCACGAAAGGATACCAATTAGACGCTACTGATTCAATAGCAAACACTGTAGATTCTATGCTGGTAATTGGCGCGTTTAACTTAAAAACTGCAAGACGCTTGGCGCGATCAATCTCCACACTCACATGCGTGTAGCGCAGTGCGTCAGGCTCAATCGTGCAGCGGAGTGGCGTGAGCGCCACGCCTTTTGCATGGGCAGGGCGATCGCTCATCGCAGCCAATTCCAGCGCCCGTTTTTGCACCGCTTCTGGAAATTGCGCAGATTTCACCGCCTGATCGACCAAACGCCACGCCACGGCCTTCTTACCGCGCACGCCTTCGACGCTGGTGCAAAAAATATCGGCCAAATCATGGCGCACCTTGCGCTTATCCGTCACACGCGTGAGGCCGCCGGTGCCAGGGAGCACGCCGAGCAAGGGCACTTCCGGCAGGCTCACGGCTGAGCTGCGGTCGTCCACCAAAATAATTTCATCGCAAGCCAGCGCTACTTCATAGCCGCCGCCTGCGCATGCGCCGTTCACAGCCGCCAAGAATTTCAGGCCGCTGTGCGCGGAAGAATCTTCCAAGCCATTGCGGGTTTCATTGGTGAATTTGCAGAAATTCACTTTCCATGCGTGGCTGCTCACGCCGAGCATGAAGATATTCGCACCCGAGCAAAACACTTTTTCTTTCGCACTGGTCAGCACCACGGTGCGCACCTCCGGGTGCTCAAAGCGAATGCGATTGATTGCGTCATTGAGCTCAATGTCCACGCCCAAGTCGTAGCTGTTCAATTTCAGCTTGTAGCCGGGGCGCAGGCCCGCGTTTTCATCAAAATCGGCCTTGAGCGTGGCCACGGCGCCGTTGAATTCCAGTTTCCAATGTTTGTATTGGCTGGGATCCGTTTGGTAATTGACGCGGGGCTGGATGATCGTGTCAGTGCTCATGGTTGTCGTCCTTGTCTTGTTTTATGAATTATATTGCATATTTCAAAAAGATGCAATATTTTTCATATTTGACGCATTTCAAACCCCACTGACCACAGGAATCAGCATTTTTTGCAGCATGGCAAAGGTTTCAGGCAGCGGCTGCAGGCTGGTATTGAGCGTGAAATCGGCCTTGGAATAAAAGGCCGCGCGCCCTGCCAAAATGCTCTTCAAATCGTCTAACGCCTCTTTGCTGGCCGCCATCGGGCGCGTGTCGCCCTGAGCACGCACGCGCTGCATATGGTCTTGCGGCTCGGCTTGCAACCAGACGCTGGTGCAATGTGTGAGCACCCCATTAAAACTCGTCACATCGCTGACCAGCCCGCCCGGCATGGCAATCACCGCTTCATCCTGCGATTGGATCAGCGCCTCTAGCGCACGCCGCTCGTAGCGGCGATAAGCGTTCACACCATACAGCGCCTGTATTTCGGCCACCGTGGTGCCCGCGAGCTTCTCGATCTCTGCGCTCATCTCAAAAAACGGATAGCCCAAGGCTTCGCTCAGCATTTTTCCCAGCGTAGATTTGCCTGCTCCGCGCAGGCCGATCAGAGCAATTTTTTTAGAGGCTTTTAGGTCATTTGCCGGCACAGAATCTTCACGAGACGCTCCTAAATATGTAGCAAGATTGCTTCCAATTTTGAGCCGTAAATTTTTCAGCTGCGCCTCATCTGCGCTTTCCAAGAGCTTGCGCAGCATGAGCCATTCGGGGTTGGAGGTGGTTAAGTCGCCGTGGAGCGCGGCCAGCGGGCATTCCAGTGCATCCGAGACCTGCTGCAAAATCAAAATCGAGGCATTTCCCACGCCATACTCCAAATTCGCCAAATGCCGCTCAGAGACATCCGCCGCTGCGGCCAATGCTTTGCGCGTTAAGCCTCTGCGCGAGCGTTGACTGCGCACGCGCTCGCCCAAAGCCACGAGAAATGGGTTTTTAAGCTCGGTGTCATCCTCAATGCTTGGATGAGGATGCAATATATTGCTTGACATGCACTTTTTTCTGAATTCAAATTAACTGGAATTATTGTGCATCACTGCTGATGCCACGTCAAACAAAGATTTGAGGAGACGAACATGCCCAAGCCTGACCACAACCGGCCACCAGCGCTGTTTAACTTTGCCGCGCATTTGATCGCGGCCAATACCGCGCGGCCCGCGAAAATAGCGCTGATCGACGACACAAGCCAACTGAGCTACGGCGAGCTTGAAAGCCAAATTCAGCGCGTTGCAGCCAGCTTGTTGGCCAGCGGCCTGCGCCGAGAAGAGCGCGTGCTCCTGCTGATGCACGATTGCACCGATTGGGTCTCCTCTTTCCTTGGTTGCTTGTATGCGGGCATCATGCCGGTGGCGGTCAACACACTGCTCACACCGGATGATTACGCTTACATGATGCAACACTGCCGGGCTCAGGCAGCGCTCGTCTCCGCCGCGCTGCTGCCCGCGCTGCAAGGCGGTATGCAAATTGCTGCGCAAAATGGTGGGCATGAGATCAAGGCGATTTACGTCTCGCGAGCCACGGATCTGCCCGTGAGCTACACGGCTTGGAGCACATTGCTGGCAGCAACGCCCACCATCGCGCCCTGCCCCACGCATGCCGATGAAGCGGCCTTCTGGCTCTATACATCTGGATCCACAGGCCGACCCAAAGGCACAGTACACACGCATGCAAATGCCTTCTACACCGCCGAGCTCTATGGCCAAGGCGTGTTGCAGATCCAAGAAAGCGACGTGTGTTTCTCCGCCGCGAAGCTCTTCTTCGCCTATGGCTTGGGCAACGGATTGAGCTTCCCATTGAGCGTGGGCGCCACCACCCTTCTCATGGCCGAGCGGCCCACACCTGATGCTGTATTCAAGCGTTGGAAAGGGCAGATCGCCGGCATGGAATCGTGCAAGCCCACTCTCTTTTTCGGAGCACCCACAGGCTTTGCTGGCATGCTTGCCGCGCCCAACTTGCCCGCCAAAAGCGAAGTAGCGCTGCGCATGTGCTCCAGCGCAGGCGAGGCTTTGCCCGCAGACATCGGGCAGCGCTTTGAAAAGCATTTCGGCATCGACATCATCGACGGCATCGGCTCCACCGAGATGCTGCACATCTTCTTGTCCAACCAGCCCGGCAAAGTGCGCTACGGCACCACGGGCTGGCCCGTACTGGGCTACGAGATCGAATTGCGCGGAGAAAATGGGGAAAGCGTTCCAGATGGTGAGCCCGGCGATCTCTACATCAAAGGCCCCAGCGCCGCCCTGATGTATTGGCAAAACCGAGAAAAGACCCGCGACACCTTCCAAGGCGAATGGACGAAAAGTGGCGACAAATACGTCAAAAACTCCGACGGCAGCTACACCTACTCTGGCCGCAGCGACGATATGCTCAAAGTCAGCGGCATCTACGTCTCGCCCTTCGAGGTCGAAGCCACCTTGGTGCAACACAGCGCAGTCCTTGAAGCCGCAGTCATCGGCAAAATAGACGCAGAGGGGCTCACCAAAACCAAAGCTTTTGTCGTTTTGAAAGCGGGGCAATCTGCCACAGAAGATGAGCTCAAAGCTTTCGTCAAGGGGCTGCTCGCACCTTATAAATACCCTCGGTATATTGAGTTTGTCACTGAGCTACCCAAGACTGCAACGGGGAAGATTCAACGGTTTAAATTGCGTGATTTAGAGATTTCTCGCGCTTAGCTGGAGAAGAGCATGCTCAAGAAAATCTTGACGGGTTTTGCCCTGTTATTCGTATCGCTCATCGTCTACCTGCTGCTCTGGCCAGTGCCAGCGCAGCCCGTGGCCTGGCAAAAGCCCCTGCCCGCACCTTATGTGGGCGATCATGCGGTCAACACAAAATTAGCGAATTTGCAAATCATCGCCACGGGCAGCGAAGTGGGCCCTGAGCCTTTAGCGATTGGGCCTGATGGCAAGTTGTATGCCGCCATGGCCAGCGGCAATATTTTGCGCATGCAGCCTGATGGCAGCGCACAAGAGGTGTTTGTCAACACCCAAGGCCGCGTGCTCGGTTTTGATTTCGATGCGCAGGGCAATTTGATTGCGGCGGATGCCAAACGAGCGGCACATCTTCGTGTCCGAAACCGGCAAATACCGCATCTGGCGCATTGAAGTTAACGCGGTAGACTTAGACGTGCGCCAAACCAACGGCCTCTCTGGTGTCACCCACATCGTGCTGCCCAGCCTGCCCGGCTACCCCGATAATTTGATGCGCGGACTGCCCACTGCGGATGGCAAAGCCAAGCTCTGGGTGGGTCTGGCCAAACCGCGCAGCCCCGTGGTGGACGGCATGGCCGAAAAGCCGCTCCTGCGCAGCATCACCCTGCGTCTGCCTCGATTCCTCTGGCCCATCCCCCCACGCTACGGCCATGTGATCGCCTTCACCGAAGACGGCACGGTTGTGCAAGATTTGCAAGACCCTACAGGCGCGTATCCTGAGACGACTTCCATGCTGGAGACGAAAGAGCGACTGTATATCCAGAGCTTGCATGCGAAGAATATTGGGTTGATGTAGCGGCCTTGAGCCTTGTTCCCTCACATTGCTCATTCACTTGATTTGCCATATACTACCGCCATATAGCATTTATGGAGTATCCCATGTCAGTCGCCTCCGTCTTCATCAACAACCGCACGCAAGCCGTGCGCCTGCCCTTTGACATGCGTCTGCCAGAAGATGTCAAGCGCGTGCAAATCCGCGCAGTGGGGCGCGAGCGCGTGATTGCGCCGCTGGATGGCGCTTGGGATAGTTTTTTTCTGAATGCGCCTGCCGTCTCAGAGGATTTCATGAGCGAGCGCGCCAGTCAACTTCAAAGCGAGCGCGAGAGTTTTTGACCGATGCTGCGCTACCTGCTCGACACCAATATCGTCATCTACGTGATCAAACGCAAACCCTTGGAGGTGCTGGAGGTATTCAACCGCCACGCGGGCAATATGGCGATTTCTTCCATCACCTTGGCCGAGCTGATTCACGGCGCAGAAAAGAGCAACAAGATTGCGGAGAACTTGAGAGTAATAGAAGATTTCACGAGCCGTTTAGAAGTGCTGCCCTACTCACCGAAAGCCGCTCACCACTACGGCGGCATTCGTGCAGCGCTTGAGAAAATCGGCCAGCCCATCGGCATCAATGATCTGCACATTGCCGCGCATGCGAGAAGCGAAGGCTTGGTGATGGTGACGAATAATCTGAGCGAGTTCGGCAAAGTGCCTGCGCTGCAAGTAGAGAACTGGGTGGCTTGAAGCCGCTCAACCTAAGGCCGCAATCACCTCAGCCGGCGCTTGCACCAATTCAATCAACACGCCCTCTCCTGCAATTGGAAATTCATCGCTGGCTTTGGGGTGCAGGAAGGTGATGTCGTAGCCTGCTGCGCCTTTGCGGATGCCGCCGGGGGCGAAGCGGACGCCTTGTGCGGTGAGCCATTGCACGGCGAGTGGTAAGTCATCAACCCACAGACCCACATGGTTGAGCGGGGTGGTGTGGACAGCGGGTTTTTTATCGATGTCGAGCGGCTGCATCAAATCAACTTCGACTGCATGCGGACCTTGGCCGATGGCGCAAATGTCTTCATCGACGTTTTCTCGCTCGCTCACAAAAGTAGATTTGACAGATAAGCCCAGCATATCGACCCAGAGTTTTTGCAGGCGTTTTTTATCGGTGCCGCCGATGGCGATTTGTTGGATGCCGAGGATTTTGAAGGGGCGAATCGTGTTGGATGAATTCATAAATACTCCTGATTTGATAGCATTACATGCTTATTATTTGCCGGCGTTAGGCTTAAATGGCTGAAAAAAATGCTCTAGAAAGCAATTTTTTGAGTATCAAACTCGCTTCACGCCAGCAGAGTGCATCTGCGCCCAAGCTGCGGCGAGCGAGCCATTCAAATCAATCGCACGGCAAGCTGCTTCATGCACCGTGACGTCAAACCCAGCAGTGCGCGCATCCAGCGCCGTCCATGCCACACAAAAATCCGTGGCCAGTCCGCAAACATGTACTTCGCTTAAATCCCGCGCTTTTAAATACGCTGCCAAACCCGTGGAAGTCTTGCGATCTGCCTCTTGAAACGCTGAATAACTATCCACACCCATATGAAAGCCTTTGCGGATGATGAGCTGGGCATGAGGAATATGCAGATCCGCATGCAGCGCGGCATCGTGCGTGCCCTGCACACAATGATCAGGCCAGAGCACCTGCGGGCCATAGGGCAAATCCGTCAGCTCGTAAGGCTGCTTGCCCACATGGCAGCTGGCAAACGAAGCATGGCTTGCGGGATGCCAATCTTGCGTGAGCACCACATTGGTAAACTTCTGCGCAAGCGCATTGATGACTGGTACGACCTCATCACCTCGCGGCACAGGCAAACCGCCACCGGGCATGAAGCCGTTTTGCACATCGACCACGATCAAGACGGCGTTGGCCTTCATCATGTGGCCACGGACCTGCGTCCGGCCAGATAAGTCACACCTTGCAGCAAAGCACTTTCCTTATGCGGCGTTTGCGCAGGCAATTGGAAGGTGCTGCCTGCGGGATAACTGGTCTGCACGCCTGCGACTTCGAGCGTGATTTCTCCTGCCGTGATGAATGCAAACGCATCAAACGGATGCTGGTGCACGTCCATCGCATAGCCCACAGGCTTATCCAACAATAGGGCAGGCGCATAGCCTTGTGCAGCCAATGCCGCTTCAAATTCTTGTCTGTTCATACGCTCACCTCTGCTTCAAATAAATTCAACGATATGTTGATCCACCACCAAGCTCTCGCCCTTGGCCGCGAGCACCTTGCCCACCACGCCATCAGCCGCAGCGAACAGCACATTCTCCATCTTCATCGCCTCAATCACCGCCACGCGCTCACCCGCCTGCACCCTCTGGCCCGGCTGCACGCTCACCTCCACCAGCAAGCCCGGCATCGGCGAGAGCACAAACTTGCTCAAATCCGGCGGCTGCTTGTGCGGCATGAGCTTGTGCAGCTCAGCGGCTCGGGGATTGAGCACCAAAGCGTCAATCTGCGTGCCAAGATGGAGCACGCGATAGGCCAGCGGATTCTTGCGCGTGCCGCGCTCAACTTGTGCGGTAAACGGCTGGCCATTGATCGTGCCGTGAATCGCCACATCATTAAGCCTTGAATTACTATGAATTTCATAGCTTCTAGCGCCCATTATTAGCCGGGCAAAGCCTACTTTCCCTTGAATTTCTTCCACATTCACTGGCGTGTAAGTGTGCTTGCCATCAGCATCCAAGGTGATCACCACATACTCACTTTGCAGCTTCACCTCATAGCCCTGCAACTGCCCACTGATGCCTGCTGCGCGCTCATGCGTTTTGCGGCGCACGAAGGCGGCAATGGCTTTGAGCAGCATCGGGTCATCATGCGGCACATCTTCGCTGGCAAAGCCTTTGGCATAATTTTCAGCGATGAATCCGGTATTGAAATCGCCCGCTTGAAATTTAGGATGCGCCAACAGCGCCGCTTGAAACGGAATATTGCTCTGCACTCCGCGAATCACAAACGCATTCAAGGCTTCGCGCATCTTCGCAATCGCCTCAGCCCGGCTTTGACCATGCACAATGAGCTTGGCGATCATCGAGTCGTAATACATCGGAATCTCGCCACCCTCTTGCACGCCGGTGTCGACTCGAACTCCAAATAAATCCGTTCGGGATGAGTCAGACTCCGTTCGCCCTGAGCCTGGCCTGTCCTGAGCTTGTCGAAGGGTCGAAGGGCTTAGCACGGCTTCGACAGGCCTGTCCTGAGCTGAGCCGAAGGGCTCAGCCCGAACGGATAGGGTGTCTGGCCGCACGGAAGCGGCGAACATCGTCGTCTCAGGTGGCGCAAACCGCACCAAGCGCCCTGTTGAGGGTAGAAAATTGCGAAACGGATCTTCCGCATTGATCCGGCATTCCATCGCCCAACCATTGCGCTGCACATCTTTTTGCGCCAGCGGCAGCTTCTCGCCCGCTGCCACGCGAATCATCAGCTCCACCAAATCCAAGCCCGTGATGCATTCGGTGACCGGATGCTCCACCTGCAAGCGCGTGTTCATCTCCAAAAAGTAAAAATCCTGATCTTTGCCCACCACGAATTCCACCGTACCCGCGCTCTGGTATTTCACCGCCTTGGCCAACGCCACAGCTTGCTCACCCATGGCCTTGCGCGTGGCTTCCATGATGAACGGCGACGGCGCTTCTTCAATCACCTTCTGATGCCGCCGCTGAATCGAGCACTCCCGCTCGTTCAAATAAATCACATTGCCATGCGAGTCGCCCAGCACCTGAATCTCAATATGCCGAGGCTCTTGCACAAATTTTTCAATGAACACGCGATCATCGCCAAAGCTATTGCGCGCTTCGTTGCGACAGCTCGTAAAGCCTTCTAGCGCTTCCTTGTCGTTGTAGGCCACGCGCAGCCCTTTGCCGCCGCCGCCCGCCGAGGCCTTAATCATCACCGGGTAGCCGATGCCCTTAGCAATCTCCACCGCCTGCTCAGCGGTATCAATCGCGTCGTTGTAGCCCGGAATGCAATTGACCTTCGCCTCATTGGCCAGCTTTTTCGACGCAATCTTGTCGCCCATCGCCGCAATCGAATAGTGCTTCGGCCCAATGAACACAATGCCCTCTTCCTCGCAACGCTTGGCAAAGCCTTCGTTCTCCGACAAAAAGCCATAGCCCGGATGCAGCGCCTGCGCCCCAGTCTGTTTACAAGCCGCAATGATCTTGTCCGCCACCAAATAACTCTCCCGCGAAGGCGGCGCACCGATATGCACAGCAACATCTGCCAGCTGCACATGCCGCGCATCTTTGTCAGCGTCGGAATACACCGCCACAGTGGCGATGCCCATTTTCTTGGCGGTGGCCATCACCCGGCAAGCGATTTCGCCACGGTTGGCGATGAGGATTTTTTTGAACATAAATGATCCAGTTATTTGGAATAGATGAGTTGCAGGCGATCCTGCAAAGATTGCTGAAGATCGATCAGAGTATTGCGACGGATATTCAATCCATCGGCATGGGGTTTGATGGATTTGAGCTTAGTGCACCAATGGTCGATATGTTCATTGGCTTTAGCAGGTGCAATGCCTGCTGCCTTGGCAACGCGCATCAGATGCTCACGCGTGATGTTCTTTCCATGCCCTGCAACGCTGGTGGAATGCTCACCGCCGGGGCCAAAGCTGTAGGTCAAATCGAAGGCTGGGGAAAGCTGCCATAAGCCTTGCGCATTGAGGCGGAAGGCAAAATTCTTCGCATGGTCATCTCGGTTGTGCATCAGCACATTGAACAAGCAGCGATCAAAAGCCGTGAGCACTTCGCGCTGATCGCCGGTGATTTGCAGCGTGGCCAGCAGCACGGTTTCATAGTCGAGTGAGGGCAAGCGGTGATCGGCTTGTAGATACGCGGCCATGCTCATAATGGGCACACGGACGACGCTGCGCTCTTTGCCTTGCGCGAGCACTACACGATCAAATCGTTCCACACCGAAAGCACCGTGCTTGGCGCCCAAAGCAAAAGCGCGACTCTTGGGCATGTCGATGCCACCTGCGCGTGCCATTCGGGCATACAGCTCTTCAATCGCGCACACTTCACGGTGCTCAGTTTCAGCGGGAAATTTCATCAACCAAGGCGTGGCACTACCCGCCAATGGCATGCCGCTGCTGATCAGCCCTGTGCGCGCATTGAAATCCACCAATACCTTGGGGCGAGCACCTTGGGGCGAGCCACCAAGCTGCATCAAGTGACGCAACTGCGCATCGGCTTGGTCGGAGCCTGAGCCCTGATCGGCTTGCAAGGCCATCACTTGTTGTGCCAAGGCTTTCAACTCCAAACGCTCGGCGGCCAAAATGTCTTCTTCAGCTGGCTCAAACGACAAGGCTCCCATGGCACGTTCACCCACAATCGCCAAGCGCTCCAAAACAGAAACACTGCGCGGATCGCGCCCGAGCTTGCGCAGCGCACGATCCATGAGCAGCATGCCCCAGCCATCGGGCAATGCATCTGCAATGAAGCCTGGCAAGCCATAGGCATGCGATGCACCTTGAAATGCCTTCGATGCTGCGCCAGCGCGTGGCAAGGGGTGATGCATTGGCGAGAGATCGAGTCTGCGTTCATTGGCTTGGGCGGAGTATTCAAACAAAATACCTTGGCCGCTACCTGCAGCACTTTCCGCCAACACGCCCAGCGGCCAGCGCTCGCCCCAGCCGTTGTAGATGACTTGCAGCTTCTTGATAGGCATTTACGTAACCTTCTTTGCCACACGCGGAGAGCGCGCACGCTGGCGCTGAGTCACAGCTTGTGCACGCTCAGCATCCGCAATGCTCAAGGTTGACTGGACAAACCAGTCATTGAGCTGATCCACCACTTGAAGCGCTTGCGCGATGCGCACGACAAACTCCAAGCTACCTTGACCCTCCGCTTCTAGCCTACGCACTGACGACAAGGAGCTTTGCGTCATCTCAGCCAACTGCAGTTGACTCAAGTTACGCGACAAGCGCAAGAGCTTGATGCGTGCACCAAGTTGCTCGCAAACGCTTTGTGATGATAATAAATTAAATGTTCTCATAAGAGCATTAATTATCTATTTTCGGCTTTAAAAAGTCAAATTTGAACCAATAAATAATTAACTCACAGTGGAATATTTCCATGCTTTCGCCACGGATTGTCTAGCTTCTTGTCTTTCAGCATCACCAAGCTTCGGCAAATGCGTTTACGCGTTTCATGCGGCAAGATCACGTCATCAATAAAGCCGCGTGAGCCGGCTACGAAGGGGTTGGCGAAGCGGGCTTTGTATTCGGCTTCGCGCAGGGCAAGCTTTGCGGGGTCTTTCTTTTCTTCGCGGAAGATGATCTCGACAGCGCCTTTTGCGCCCATCACGGCGATCTCCGCATTGGGCCAAGCGAGGTTCACATCGCCACGCAAATGCTTGGAGGCCATCACGTCGTATGCGCCGCCATAGGCTTTGCGAGTGATCACAGTGATTTTTGGCACGGTGGCTTCGGCGTAGGCATAGAGCAGCTTCGCACCATGCTTGATGATGCCGCCGTATTCT
>JANNED010000257.1:0-37130 GCA_031388245.1 Variovorax sp. | reverse complement strand
CTCAACCAGCATGCGTTTGGCAATTTTCGCGATCTGCTTGAAGCCATCACGCTCAATCCTGCCATGGGCTATTTTCTCAACACACGCGGCAATCAAAAAGAAGATGGCAAGGGCCGTTTGCCCGATGAAAACTATGCCCGTGAAGTGATGCAGTTGTTCACCATCGGTTTGTATGAGCTCAATGTGGATGGCAGCATCAAAACCGATGCCAGCGGCAAGAAGCGTGAAACCTACGATTCCGATGATGTGAGCCAGCTGGCGCGCGTTTTCACAGGCTATGACTACGACAGTGCCTATTCGCCCAGCTCACCCAATGGGGTTCAGTTTCCGGGGGAGAGCTACAAAGTCTGGGCGCGTGAATATGCACGCAGCCCGATGAAGCTCGATGCCAGCAAGCATTCCAATCTTGCCGTGAGTTTCCTCACCGCCAGCATCCCAGCCAATACGCCCGGCGCAGCCGCTTTAAAAATAGCTCTGGACACACTGTTTCAGCATCCCAATGTCGGCCCTTTCTTTGGCCGGCAGATGATTCAGCGCTTGGTCACGAGCAATCCATCGCCCGCTTATGTGGCGCGCGTGGCCAGCGCTTTCAACAACAATGGTGCGGGCGTGCGCGGCGATATGAAAGCTGTGTGGGCAGCGATCTTGCTTGACGATGAAGCACGCGGTGCCAGCAGCCTAGCCAATCCAAGATTTGGCAAACTGCGCGAGCCGATGTTGCGTTTTGTGAATTGGGCACGAAGCTTCAACGCAGTGTCTAAAACAGGTTCGTGGAAGATTTTTGATCTGTCTGACCCTTCTTACAGCTTAGGCCAAAGCCCACTGCATTCGCCCTCGGTTTTTAATTTTTTCCGCCCGGGCTATGTGCCGCCGGGCACGGCCTTTGCGCCTGATGCAGCCACCGCCCCCGAGTTTCAAATCGTCAACGAAACCACGGTGGGCAGCTACATCAATTACATCGATGGCATCATCCGCAATGGCATGAACACGCCACGCCCCAGTACGGCAGAAGTGGTCTATACCGATTACGTGCTCGATATTGAGGGCGATTACACCGCCTTGCTCGCGCTGATCAACAACACACTCAACACCGATACTGAGGCTTTGAGAGTGGCGCAATCTTTTGTGGCGCGGCTCAATCTGCTGCTCTGCGCCGGCCAGCTGTCTGGTGCCAGCGTGACGACGATCACCAATGCGCTGCGCGATGGCATGCGCCAGCGCAGCATCACCAGCGCCAGCAGCGAAGGCACGCGGCGCGATTTGGTGGCGGCGGCCATTTTGATGGTCATGGCCAGCCCAGACTACTTGATCCAAAAATAAGCGGGAAACCAGCCATGCATCTCATTCAACCTCCATTCCAATCGCGCCGCGCCTTCTTGCGCCGCGCCGGCCAGCTTGCCTTCACAGGCGCAGCTTTGCCTACCGCGATCAATTTGGCAGCACTGGGCGAAGCCGCAGCATTTAATGCGGGCAACGATTACAAAGCCTTGGTCTGTGTCTTCTTGTATGGCGGCAATGATTACGCCAACACGCTGATTCCCTACGATGCCAGCAGCTATGCTGCCTATCAAACCATTCGCGGCACCACCGGCCTTGAGACGGCCAACGGCATTGCCCTGGCCAAGGCTGATCTCGCGCCGATGCTGCTTGCGCCCTCAGCAATGGGCGGCCCGGTCTCGGCGATCGGCGCCACTGGCTTGCAATATGCCATGCACCCCAGCATGACGGGACTGCGAGATTTGTTCAACAATGGGCAGGCGGCTGTGCTGCTCAACAGCGGCCCTTTGGTCAAGCCCATCACCAAGGCGCAATACAACAGCAGTGATCGCAATAGCAATCCGCTGCCACCCAAGCTTTTTTCTCACAACGATCAGCAGTCCATTTGGCAATCCTCCTCACCTGAAGGCTCGACCATTGGCTGGGGCGGCAACATTGGTGATTTGGCCATGAGCAACAACACCAACACGCTGTTCACCTGCATCTCGGTGACTGGCAATGCGGTATTTCTCTCTGGTGATACGGCGCTGTCTTACCAAGTTGGCACGGGCGGTGCGGTGCGCATTGACAGCATGGGCAACAGTTTGTTTGGCTTCAACAACGACGTGATTTCCGGCGCGATCCGCAGCATGGGCACAGGCATTGGCCGCACGCACCTGCTGGAGAACGAATACAACAAAATCACCAAGCGTGCTGTGGATGCAGAGGCGCAAATCACCAGCGCCATAGCACCCAGCGCTGCTGTGAGCAATGTCTTTCCTGCTCCCTACAACACCTTCGCCAACGACAATCCTTTGGCAGTTCAGCTGCGAATGGTGGCACGCTTGATTGGCGCGCGCAGCAACTTGGGCAACAAGCGCCAAGTCTTCATGGTCTCGCTAGGCGGCTTTGATTTGCACGACAACCTGATCGACAGCCACACGCGCAATATGGGGCGGGTGAGCTCCGCCATGAAATCCTTTCACGATGCCATGGTCACGCTGGGCGTGGGCGACAAAGTCACCGCGTTCACGGCCTCAGATTTCGGGCGCACGCTATCGTCTAACGGCGATGGCTCAGATCACGGCTGGGGCAGCCACCATTTGGTGGTGGGCGGCGCAGTCAACGGCAAGGCGTTTTACGGCTATGCGCCACCGGTGAGCGTAGGCAGCACCGCCGCGCCACAAGATCAATGGCACGTTGGCCAGGGTCGTTTGTTGCCGACCACGGGCGTGGATCAATACGCAGCCACGCTGGCCAAGTGGTTTGGTGTGAACGACAGCGAATTGGTAGGCACAGCGGGGCAAAATTACAACGATGCGATCCTGCCGTATCTGCACAATTTTGGTGGCTCAGCGGGCGGCATCCAGTACGCACGCGATTTGGGTTTTATGAAAGCGCCTTGATTTTCAAGAAAAAGCCTTCAATCCCAGCATTCAATTTAAATAGTTTGCTATTAAATATATAGCAAATTAGAAGCTTCAATGCGGATGTGTGCGCAGTGCAGCATCCACAGCTTCCACCCAATGCCGCACTGGCACATCGGTGCCACTTTGTAGATGCGTGATACAGCCAATGTTGGCGCTGAGGATGGCAACTGGCTTCATCTCAGCCAAATTGCCCAGTTTGCGATCACGCAACTGATACGACAGCTCGGGCTGAAGCACGCTGTATGTTCCCGCTGAGCCACAGCACAGATGTGCTTCGCAGCTCGCGGTTTTGATGTTGAAACCCAGCTCAGACAGATGTTTTTCTACGCCGCCTTTGAGTTGCTGGCCGTGTTGCAGGGTGCAGGGCGGGTGAAAGGCGAGTTGCTCTGGGTGGGCTGTTGTGAGTTGCGGTTTTAAAACTGCGATCAGCTCAGGCAACAGCTCGCTCACATCTTTCGTGAGCGAGCTGATCTTTTCTGCTTTGGCAGCGTATTCAGGATCATGTTGCAAATGATGGCCATATTCTTTGACCGTCACGCCGCAGCCTGAGGCATTCATGATGATCGCCTCCACTTGGCCAGTCTCCACTTGCGGCCACCAAGCATCCACATTCGTGCGCATCTGCGCCAAACCGCCATCTTGGTCGTTCAAATGAAACTTCACCGCGCCGCAGCAACCTGCTTTGGCTGCTGTGATGGTTTCAATACCTGCCGCATCCAGCACGCGGCGCGTGGCTGCGTTAATGTTGGGCGACATGCTGGGTTGCACGCAACCTTCCAGCATCAGCATCTTGCGTGCATGTGAGCGAGTCGGCATCACGCCCGCACTGCGTTTTTCGGGTACTTTGTTTTTCAAAGCTTTGGGCAGCAGCGGCCGCACCAGTTGCCCCATTGCCATGGCAGGTGCAAACAGCGGCGAAGGCAAGCCCTCTTTCAAAGCCCAACGCAGCGCTTTCTCGCCCGCAGGCCGTTCAACTTTCTCATCCACCAGCTTGCGCCCAATGTCCACCAAATGCCCATACTGCACGCCGCTGGGGCAAGTCGTCTCGCAATTGCGGCAGGTCAGGCATCGATCCAAATGCATCTGCGTCTTGCGCGTCGGCTGCTCGCCCTCCAACACCTGCTTGATCAAATAAATCCGCCCACGCGGGCCATCGAGCTCATCGCCCAGCAATTGATAGGTCGGGCAAGTTGCCGTGCAAAACCCGCAATGCACGCACTTGCGCAAAATGCTCTCAGCTTCTAGGCCATCAGCACGGTTTTTGTATTCGGGGGCGAGGTTGGTTTGCATGGTGTATCAATCTAAGCAAATTCATCAAAAGGTTTTTACAATAGGCGCATGCCTACCATCAGCGTTTTCTACGGCCTTATCGTCTTGCTTTATTTCTTTGACGACGAGCGCCACCATTTGCCTCACATCCATGTGCGCTATCAAGACAGCGAGGCGAGTTTTTCGATTGTGGATGGGAGTTTGTTGGCGGGCAGTTTGCAAGTGGCCAAACAACGATTGATCCAAGCTTGGATTGAGATTCATCGCGAAGACCTGATGGCCAACTGGCAGTTGGCCTCGAAGGGCGAAAAACCTTTCCCTGTGGAGCCGTTGCGCTAATTTAAATATGACCCCGCTTGCTCGCATCCTCACAGCGCAACCAGAGCGCGATTTCAAGCTGTTGCTTGGCTTTGCAGACGGTAGCCAGCGCCGATTTGACGCAAAGCCTTTGCTGGGTCGAGGCGTGTTTACACAACTCGCCGATTGGTCAGAGTTTTCTAAAGTGCGCGTGCAGGGCGGCACTGTTTGTTGGGCTGACGAGATTGACTTATGCCCCACGATGCTGTTTGAGCAATCTGTAGAACTGCCAGTCACTGCTTGAACGGTTGGTGTGCTGCTCATGGAAAGCTCATTTCATCTTGAAGAGATTGCGCAAGGCGAGGCCAATGAGGAACAGCGCCAGCAGCGAAACCGCCTTGTGAGCCAACAAAGTCAAAACAACCCACAGGTTGTAATTGGCAACGCCTTTGGCGAGATCGCCAAACAAACGAATCGCGGCTGGCTCTGCCAATTTTTCTAAGCCAAGGATAGCACTTGCGATACTGAATTGAACTAGCGCCGCCGTGTGACTACCTGAGAAGTCAATAGTCAAACCTGCTTGATTGGCATAGATCAAAGTAGCAACAAGCGTGGTCAACGCTAACAGTAATAGTGGACGACTGATACTGAATCCGAAATCAGATATCACGCTGTAAGTGCAGTACAACCATCTGCGCCAGCCTGTTTCGCGAGCCGCCTCCTCTTGCATTTCTAATTTAAAAAATCGTTGCTCTTCACGAATAGCTTGCTGTTGGGCGAAGGCGAGTTTCAGGGTACGGTAGGCGCGGCTTGCATTTTCATCACCTTTCACCAATGGGAATTTGGCATCAAAACTAGTGTTTTGGTTAAGTCGGCATGAATGAAAATTAGGCGCAACGTTAAAAACCGAACCCGAAAAAAAAGTAGCACCCTCAAAATTTCTCCCACTAAAACTAACGGAATCACAGAAAGTAGTGCGCTGAAAAGAAACACGCTGAAAGCCGCCGGGAATATTCCCATCAGCTTCTGACCGTCTTTTGCGTTGCTCATAGTCATGACCCAAGAGCCTTGGAAAGCTTAACTTGGCTGCGAAGCTAACCGCCCCTGAAAACTGGACACCGTCAAAGCTCGTAATGTCTCCGAAGAGCGCTCCATCAAAATCAACAAAGCTCCCAAACTGAGCGTCATTAAAGCTCGTGTAGTTACCAAATTGTGCTCCGTGGAATTTCGCCGCCTGAAAAAAATGCGCACTGTCAAAACTAGTTCCTGCGTCAAATCGCACGCCTATGAAATCCGCAGTCTCAATAAACTGTGTTTTGCTAAATTTTGATCCTTGCCCAAAATGCGCATCGCGAAAACTCGCTCCGCCTTCAAATCTCGCACCCTCGAAATTAGCCGAATCTCCGAACTGAACTCCATTAAAGTTAACTCTGCTCCCAAAAACTGTATCGCAAAATTGAGCTCCATCTTCAAATCTAAAGTTAGAAAAATCGATTGGGTTTGCTCGAAAATTAAAATTGGAAAAATCGGCTTTGTTTCGATATTTATGATTCAAAATATCTAGACTGACTGGGTTACTTCTTCGCCACGTATTCCAAGCCTCGACACCGCACCGTGCTAAAACTAAACATTCCTCTCGCGTAATGTTTGCAGAATCTGCAATCGTGACGTTATGTCCGTTTACTTGGTAAGGCCTCGGATCTGCCATGACTCACCTCTTCATTCAACTTGACCGCGCACAGAAGCCCGTGCATACAGTGTCGCAACTTCTGCATTCACTTCCACTGCAGTTTGCTGCACGACACCAACGTCAATGCGCGATAAATGTTTGATGAATTTAGCCATGGGCATCTGCGCTACGCGCGCCGCACGAACGAGTGAGAGGCTACCGCTGCGGTATAGAGCTGTGGCAATGCGCTGCGTACTCCGGGCATCGAGATCATGCTGTCAACATGAAGCCCCGTGATCACGACTTCCGGCTGAGCTTGACTCATCACCACAACAGGCTGTGATTTAGCTTGGCGCAGTGCCGTGCGAGGGTTGCTTTGAAATTCTGCTGCGTTCACATACAACAATCTTTGATTCCTTTGTGATGGATTCATCATATGCGCCACGATTATTTCAACCACTGCACTGCCAACGGCAACGCAGCAGCAGTAATCAAGGCTTGCAGTGCTAGGGCAAGGCCCGCCAGCGCACCGGCATCGGGATGCACTTGCCAGGCGCGGGCTGCGCCAATGCCATGCGATGCTGTACCGAGGGCGAAGCCGCGAATGGCGGGGCTGGGGATGCGCAGGGCATCGAACAAATATTTGCCGGCTATCGCGCCCACGATGCCGGTGAGCACGGCGCTGATCGCAGCGAGCGCGGCGATGCCGCCGATTTGCTCGGCCACGCCCATCGCCACAGGCGCAGTCACGGATTTGGGCACGAGGGAGAGCAGCACCTCTTTCGGTAAGCCCAGCCATGAGCCGAGGAGCCACGTGCTGCCTGCTGCCGCTGCGCCGCCGATTAAGGCTGCGGCGAGCAAGGCGCGGCCGTGCGTGCGCAAGAGCTGGCGGCGCTGCCATAGCGGCCATGCGAGCGCGACCACGGCCGGGCCGAGTAGGAAGTGGATGAACTGCGCGCCAGAGAAATACACCGGATACGCGGTGTGGGTGAGCAAGAGCACGCTGGCCAAAATCAACACGCTCCAGAGCACCGGATTGGCCCAAGGCGGCTGCCCCCAGGCCACATAGAGCTGATGCGTGAGCAGATAAACGACGAGTGTGGCGGTGAGCCCAAACAGCGGCGTGGCGGAGAGGTACGTCCACAGCTCGACGAACTCTTTCATGCCGCGCCTCCTTCAACCACCGGCTGGGTTGCTTGGGTTGGCTCTGGCCAGAGCTTGTGCAGCACCCATGCGGTGGTGAGCAGGCCGATCAAGGTCGAGAGGATCAGCACCACGGCCAAGCGCCAGCCATAAGCTGCAATCAGTGAAAGATGAACGATCACGCCCACACCGACCGGGATGAACAAGAGCGACAAATGCGTCATCAAGGGCTCAGCCGCTTTACTCACAGGCTCTGCGATGAAACGCCCGCCAGGCAAGGCCAAAGCCGCGAGGATGATCAGCATGCCCAGCACGGGACCGGGCAAAGTCCATTGCAGCGTTGATTGCATGAAGCGGCTGAGCAGCTCGCCGCCTGCTTGGGCAACGAGTAGCGCGGTGAAGCCGGTGAGCACTTGCATGGCTTGCTGCGCTTCAGATCACACCCAAGCGCCCGGGATTGAAAATTCCTGCGGGGTCGAATTCGGCCTTGAGTTGCCGATGAATCTTGTCTAAGGGCGGTCTTTGTGCATCAAATCGGCTGATTGCCGGCATATTATCTACATAGTTTGCTATAAAAAGAGTAGTGTTTCCGCCTACCGCTTGTGCCGCAGCGCGAATACGCCGGGCGGCTTGCACTCGCTCTGCGGCGAGCGTGAAGAGCCAGCGCTGGCCGCCCAGCCAATCGATCATCGTGTCTCCAAGCCCAAGCGGCGGCGTGGTTTGCGGAACGCTGATGCGCCACAGATCAGCGCCTCGCGCCAAGACATCTTTGAACCACGGCAATTGCAAATCTCTTGCCGCGCGCCAGTCGGCTTGGGTTTCGGTTGAATCCACGCGCACGCCGCCAGCTTCGTTAGCCAATCGTTTGCAAGCAGATTCCACGGCAGCCACTGCGCCACGCAATCTTAAATAGAGACAGGGCTTTCCTTCGTCAATGACCCATGAGCTGGCGTTCAGCGGCAGCGGCTGGCCTGCCCATTCGTTGCAGCGGCGGATCGCGGTGGCCTCCTCCATTTCAAAGCGGATTGTTGCCTCAGCATGCGCAACGGGTAGCACCTTGAGCGAGACTTGTGTGATCAGGCCAAGCGTGCCTAGGCTACCCGCGAGCGCACGAGACACGTCATAGCCCGCCACATTTTTCATCACCTGCCCGCCAAATTCAAGCAGCTCGCCACGCCCGTTGATCAGATGCGCACCCAGCACATAATCACGCACCCCACCCACGCAAGCGCGCGCGGGGCCTGCGAGGCCTGCTGCGACCATGCCGCCGACGGTGGCGTGCGATAAAGCATGTCTTGGGGCTTCGACAAGTTCAGCCCGAACGGTGGGGTAGTGCGGTGGTTGAGATGACGATTCGAGCCTTTCTCCCACACTAAAGTGAGGGGGCTCGAAGGCAAAGTACTGGTTCTTCTCAGCCAATGCCGCCTCCACTTCGACCAGAGGCGTACCCACTTTGGCGGTGATCACCAACTCACTGGGCTCATAGCTGACGATGCCGCTGTAAGAGCGGGTATCGAGCACTGACAAATTAGCATCCGCATCACGCGTGAATGGCTCGCCATAAAAATCTTTAGTCCCACCTCCGCGAATGCGCAGCGGCGCTTGGATTGCCGCAGCGGCTTTGATTTGGGCGATGAAAGAGGCAAGGCTGGAGTCCATCACCCGATGGTAACGGTACTGTGGGCGCTAACTGCCTAGCGAGCACATGAAGTTTACTCAACGATGTTGTGAAATCACTGGGCAACGACTCAACTGATGCGCCTCTTTGCAAGACCCACCGCCGCGCGGCGCAGACCATCAATCAATGCTGCAGGGCGCACAGGCTTGCTGATGTAATCATCCATGCCGGCAGCCAAACAAATCTCTCGATCACCTTCAAGCGCATTGGCTGTCATGGCCACGATCCACGGACGAACGGTGATCGGGTATTGGCTGCATAATTCACGGCTGGCAGCCAAACCATCAAGCACCGGCATTTGCACATCCATCAAGATCACATCAAAAGGCCGCTCCTCGCCGATCGACTGCACCACGGCCTCTAGCGCCTCATGGCCGTTGCTGGCAACTTGCACCTTGTAGCCCAAACCATTCAAAATCAGTGTCGCCACGCGCTGGTTCACCAAATTATCTTCCGCCAGCAAAATACGAAGCGCAAGCTCTTCGGCCAATCGAGTGGATCTCGCATTGTGCTGAGCAGTAGGGCTTACTGCCAGTGGAGAAACTTGTGGCGCAACCGTTGCTTCGCGGTGCTCCAGCATGCGTTGCAGTGCATCTTGCAAGGCACCAGCTTTGACGGGCTTAGACAATGTTTGCGATACACCCAAAGCATCGCTTCGCTCTGAGCCGCCTGGGCCACTTGAACTCAATATCAAAATCGGCAACTGCGCGGCCGTAAAACGCTTACGAATCTGAGCCAGCAAGGTGTAGCCATCCATCACTGGCATGTGCACATCCAGCACAGCCGCATCAAATACTTCCCCCGCTTCCAGCCAAGCCAGGGCTTGCTCGCCGGAGGCTGCAGCACGTGGCTGCATGCCCCACCGGGTGGTTTGCAATGTCAAGATCCGGCAGTTGGTGGCGTTGTCATCCACAACCAACAAGCGCCGCCCTTCTAGGGTGATGATTTTTCGCCCTAAGTAAGCGCTGGGTGCAGAGGGGACCAGCTCGCATGGGATTTCAAATTGAAAACGAGAGCCAGCGCCAAGCGTTGATTCAACCCAAATACGACCACCCATCAGCGCCACAAGCTTTTTGCAAATAGCCAACCCCAAGCCTGTACCACCGTATTGCCGCGTCGTCGAAGTATCGACTTGGCTGAACACTTGAAACAGCCTGTCTAGGCGGTCAGCGGGAATACCTATGCCGCTATCGCGCACGATACAGTGCAATTGCAACTGCCGCGTCACCTCATTTCGCCGGCAACCAAGAGACACCAAGACTTCGCCTTGATGCGTGAACTTGATGGCATTGTTAATCAGGTTGATGAACACTTGGCGCAAACGGGTGATGTCACCCAATATGGCACGCGGCACTTCATCTTCAATCCAATACAGCAAATCCAGCCCTTTGGCTAAGGCCGCACCGCTCGTAATATCAAGTGCCCCTTCAATACATTGCGCCAGATCGACTGGCTCGCGCTCAAGCGACAGATGCCCTGACTCAATTTTCGAGAAATCCAAAATGTTATTGATCAATCCAAGCAGCGCATCGCCACTGGTACGGATCGTTTCGGCAAACTCTTTTTGTACAGGTGTTAACTCGGTATCAAGCAGCAAATCACTCATGCCGATCACGGCATTCATCGGTGTCCGAATTTCGTGGCTCATATTAGCCAAAAATTCCGCCTTGGCTTGCTCGCCCGCCAAAGCGGCATCTTTGGCAGCAATCAAAGCGGCTTCGCTGCTCTTGCGCTCAGTGATATCGCGTCCAATCCCCAGCACGCCGACGCATTCCCCATTGGCATCGCGCATCGCAACTTTGATCAGCTCGGAATAGCCTTGTCCTGACATGCTGCGCCTGTAGATCGGCTCTTGGTACACGATAGGCCCATTGGCAGCCATGGCTTGGCGGTCTCGATCTAGGAAGCCTTTGGAGCGCTGCTCGCCAAACAGTTCCTCTGCCGTTTTACCAATCATCTCCTCCTGGGTCATACCATGATGGTTGCAGTAGGAGGGATTACACAGCAAATACACACCAGCGGCGTCTTTGAGCCAAATCCAATCGGGTAGCGTGTTGATCAGTGTGCTCAGCTGGGATTGCTTTTGCCTCAGCTCTTCTTGTGTGCTGACATATCCCGTGACATCTGAGAAGGTGCGCACTGCGCCGCCCTCGGACAGTGCTTGAGTCATCACCTCCATGGTGCGCCCACGCGCTTTACGCATGTAGGTCGAAGCGCCAAATTGCGGCTTAGAATTTTCTGCCAAGCCCATGGCGGCCAGCAAAGACCTGTTCCATGCATCCAGCCCATCGCTGGGTAACTTTTGACCCAGGGCTTGTAAACGCTGAGCCTCTTGGCTGACCAGCTCATCGTCATCGAAATCGCCTCGCTGAATTTGCAGCTTCGCTAATTGCTCTACGGTTGGCTGCGTGGCCATCAGTTCTTCAGAAAAACCCAGTAATTCACAGTACCTTTTGTTGACGTTCGTCACGCGTCCACTCGCATCAATCGTGGCCAAGCCTTGGTTGGTGTGATCCATGATGAGCTGAAGTGTGCGTGCTTTATCAGCTAGCGCTTGCTGCGAATTGAAATAAGCCGTCACATCCGAATATGTACGAACCACGCTACCATCGCCTAAAAGTACGGTCGCAATCTCCAACACCTGTCCACGACGATTTCGCCGCAAATAAACACCCGATGTAGGAAGCCCATTCGTATCAAGCTGCCTGCGATCTTTCAATGAAAGCGAATCATGCAGATCGATTTGCACATCATCAAAATCACCGCGTTGCTCTTGAAACCGAATCAACTGCGCAGCCGTTGGTTTTGCCTCCAGCATGCTTTTGGGCAAATCCAATAATTCCAAAAAACGCTCGTTATAAAGCACCACCCTGCCTTGCGCATCAACACGCGCAATACCACGGCCCGCGTTGTCCAGCATAATCTGTAGCGCTTCGGTACGCTCTATGAGCAAAGCATTGGCCGCCTGCGCCGCTTGCTGCGCATGTATGCGAGCCGTGATATCTTCTACCGTGCCTTCGTTGTAGAGCAACTGCCCTGAGCTATCAAGCACAGAGTGCGCGTTTTCGGTGATCCAAAATGTCTCGTCATTGCTGCGCCGCATTTCGGAGACGAAATCGCGCAAGCTGCCGCGCTCCAACAATTGTTTTCTGAATTCTTCACGTCTTCCATGCTGCACATACCAACCACCATCGCCTGAATTTTCTGCAAGCAGCATTTGAGCTTCATTTTCAAAACCAAAAATTTTAGCCATGGCCAAATTAACACGCAACTGTTTGCCAGCTGCGTCTGTACGATATGCCCCAATGGGCAGTAGCTCAAACAGAGTTGAAAAATCTTGATGGGAGGGCATAGAAACGCGAAGGGTGTACGCAATAGCCCATAGCCTAGCATGAAGCCAAATGACTATCCCACAACCGACACCTGCGCCAGCCCGGCATCCACGATCAAATTGTGCCCCGTGATGCCCTCGGAATCATCGCTGGCTAAAAACAACGTGGGCTTGGCGACATGAACAGATTCCAGCCGAAACTTCAAGCATTGCAGCTCGATAAATTTTTTGTCTTCTTCGGGGTTGCGCCACAGCTCACTTTGCCGCGCGGTGACAATCGCGCCGGGCACGAGGGCATTGACGCGGATGCCAAATTCGCCCAGCTCGCGCGCGAGGCTGCGCGTCATGCCGGAAATGGCGGCTTTGCTGCTCGTGTAGCCAATCAAGTTCGGGCGGCCTCGCATCCAGCTGATGCTGCCCATGTTGATGATGGAGACATTCACCTTGGCCGCGCGTGCGCGAGCGGCAACTGTTTGCGTCGCAAAGACTTGGTGACGCAAATTGATGTTCAGGCAATTGTCCCAATACTCGGGGGTCAGCTCATCCAGTGCATGGCGATCATCGCGGCCTGCGTTGTTGACCAAAACTTGGATGGCACCGAATTGATCGCACACGCGGTTCAGCATGGCTTGTAGTGCAGGAATATCACGCACATCGCAGGGCTCGTAGTAGGGCGCGGCGTGACCCGCTTGTGCGATTTCGTCAATCAAGGCATCGCCGCCACCGGGCTTGGTGCCGTTGAAAGCGACGATGCTGCCCTGCGCGGCAAACGCACGCACGATCTCCGCGCCGATGCCTGAGCTACCGCCGGAGATGAAGACGACTTTTTTGTTGAGGCTAGGGTAGAGCGTGAGCATGTGGCTCATCCTTTGTAAAAATTCACGGGCAATCCTGCCACGTTCACACGAAGACTGAACACGCAACCCATCAGTGGCTCACGTGCAGTTTCTTCCGCGCTGCGGTTGTGACGCGCGCTCGTGAGGTACAGCGTTTGCAAATCATCGCCGCCAAACGCGGGCATGGTGCAGGTGGTCACGGGTGCTTCAATGCTTTGCAGCACTTCACCATTGGCCGAGATCTGCACCACTTGCTTGCCTTCGAACATGGCCACCCACAAGTTGCCCTGTACATCCACTGCCGCGCCATCGGGCCGGCCACCATAGCCGCCGTTGGCTGTGGTGCCGCTCATCCAGCCTTCGGGCTTGGGCGCGAATTGCTTGAAGATGCGTTGATTCGTCATCGCGCTGCTATTCTGATCAAAGTCCCATGCCCAGATGGTGTGCTGCGGGGTATCGGCCCAGTACACGGTTTTACGATCCGGCGTAAAGGCCAGTGTATTGGCCACCATCGCATGGCCTTGCTTGAATTGCAAAGCAGCGCCATCCCAGCAAAATAACTTCGCGTTTGGCGCATTGCGCGGCTCAAACATCGTGCCCACCCAGAAGCGGCCCAACGCATCGCATTTGCCATCGTTGCTGCGTGTGGTGGTTGGGTCATGATCAATCATCGTCAGTGTTTGAAGATCGCCGCCCCAAGTGTGCGCACGCACAATACGATCACGCAACGCGATGATGAAGCCGCCCGATGCGGCGGGCGCAAAGCAGCCCGGCTCGCTGGGCATCGCCCAAGACTCGACATCGCCCATGAAGGTATTCAAACGATTGAGCTGGCAGCCAGCAATATCGGCCCAATACAAAAGCTGCTCTTGCGGATGCCAAAACGGGCTTTCGCCTAAGGTGGAGGGCGTGCTGGTGACGGTTTGCCAAGCTTGCATGATTTAAAGTGTTTCAACAGTGATCGACATCGAGACTTGCCACGATTGTCCACTCTGCAAGATGCGCACGCCGTGCGCCTCAGATTCTTTTGAGTTACCGGCGTTCATCGCGTTGTTGGCATGGCTCACAGGCTCAATCGCAATGAAATCTTTTTGTGCGTTGGTGAAGACGACGAGGTGCTGCACATCCGACTCAATCGTCAAGCGACGCTGTGCATCTTGCAAGACTGCCTTACCGCTCCAGCCAGAAAAGCAGTTGTCTATATCGAGCGATTCAACCGATTGGTTGAGACCCGCATGATCACGCTCGCCCGAAGGCAGCTTGTCGTTGGCCATCTCCCACATGCTGCTGGCTTTGAATTGCAGTTGTGCGCTAGGCGTTTTCACAAAGTAAGGGTGCCATCCCAAGCCTACGGGTGCAGCATGCGGCGATTGGTTGGTGATGGCCAAGCTCATCGACAAACTATTGCCACTCACGCGAAAAGTTTGCGAGGCATCAAAGGCAAAGGGCCAAGCGCCCTTGCCATCATGCTCTAAGCTCAGCATACAAAAATGATCGCTGTGCTCCAGCAATGCCCAAGCTCGCTGCCAGCCAATGCCGTGAATCGCATGCTCTTCAGGGGAGAAGTTTTTAACCAAAGGATGGCTCGTGCCATTCCATTGCAACTGTGCATGGGCAATACGATTGGAAAATGGAATCAGCGGATAGCTGGCCGACAGTCTCACGCTGCTGAGTGCGCCGGGGCCGCTAGAGCGAAGAATGGGCGAGCCGCGAAAGTGCGCCGCCTCAATGCAGCCCCCTAGATCTGGCCTGAGCACCAGGCGCCAATCTGCAGAGTCAATTGCTACTGTATTCATAGCTAACTATGTATATTTCATGCCGGCGATTTGCCAATTTTTTCATAAAATATCAGGTATCACATCGCTTAGCAGCACGGGCAGCCCGGTCTCAATACTGCGATGCGCAGCCATGCCCGTGGCCACTGATCGCAGCCCTTCTTCTAATGAAATTTCAGCAGGCAAACCTTCACGCACGGCTTGCGCAAACTTTTGATGCTCAATCCAGCTCGCACCAAAGTGCTGGCCGCCGTAGCGAATATTCGTATCCCACACACGGCGCGTAGCCACACCGCGGCCTGTACCCGATGCTTGGCCCCAGACTTCTCGCTTGCCCCAGTCGGCGCGCTTGCCCACGCGCAGGGTGAGCGAGGGAATGAGCGATTCAATCTTGCCTTCTGAGCCAACCACACTGATCACTTCGTTGTCCACACTGTTTTCTGCAAACATGCACAGATCAAGACTGGCGCGCGCACCACTTGCGTATTCCACAATTACAAAAGCGCTGTCAAGAATATCGGGGGTTTTCCCCTCGTATTGTTCATTCAAGTGATTCACACGCTGCCCACCACTGGCGAATACGCGGTGCGGTTGCTCTTGCAAGATGTGATCCATCAAATTGAAATAGTGGCAGCACTTTTCTACCAAGGTGCCGCCCGTGTTTTGCGAGAAGCGATTCCAATCACCCACCTTGGGATAAAACGGCTCGCGGTGCTCCCGAATCGCCACTTGCTGCAAGCTGCCGCACTCGCCTGCATGCGCGAGGCGAATCAATTCAGCCACAGGCGGCATGTAGCGATACTCTTGTGCGACCCAAGTGATTTTTTTACGGCCTTTGCCACGCTTGATCAAATCAAGGCCATCAGCCATCGTGGTGACGAGTGGTTTTTCAGCGAGCACATGCACATCGGCGGCGAGCACCTCACGCAGAATCGCTGCGTGCGTGAAATTCGGTGTGGCCACAACCACGGCATCACACAAGCCGCTATCAAGCAGTGCGCTCACGGAGTCAAACACCTTGGGCTGCACCGCCACATTGCGACAGAGCGCGAGCGACGCATCAATGCTCGCCTGATGCGGATCATGCAACGCGGTGACCACGCAGCCATCTGTGGACTGCAAATTCAAAATATGCTCTCGGCCCATACTGCCGCAGCCGATGATGCCGTATCTGATGATTTGGTTCATAAGGATTTAAAAAATCTAAATTCAAAAATACGAACGCAGAAGACGCGAAGGTTACGCAGAGGACGCAAAAAAGAAACATCTAAATTTTGATTTTTTTCTGCGACTTCTGCGAATCTTGCGCGTCTTCTGCGTTCAAAATGTATAACCCTCAGCCCTTTAATCCACCCTGCGTCAAGCCACCCACCACGCGCTCTTGGAAGATAGCAATGAGCACCGCGACAGGCACGATGGTGACGATCAAGGCGGCTGAGATGATCGGCCAGGGAAAAGTAAATTCGCCTTGATAGAGCGTGATCCCCACAGGCGCAGTGCGCATGGAGGCGCTGGAGTTCAGCGACAGCGCCAACAAGAATTCGTCCCAAGAGTTCACAAACGAAAGAATGCCAGCAGTAAAGACACCAGGCGCAGCCAAAGGAACGACCACACGCCACAACGCGCCGAGGCGAGTACACCCATCGATCATGGCGGCGTTTTCCAAGTCTTTGGGAATGCTTTGAAAGAAGCTCACCAAAACCAGCGTACAAATTGGCAGATTCAAGACAATGTACGGCAGCACCAAGGCGGTGTAGGTGTTGAGTAGATTCAAAGCGCGCATCGTCTCGAATATCGGTACGAGCAGCGTGACAAGGGGAAACATGCTGGAAGCAACAATGCACGTCAAAATGAGCTGGCGTCGTTTGAGGTTGAGCCTCGCAATCGCATAAGCAGCAAACGCTGAAACCAACAGTGATGCAGCCGTCGCCAAAAGTGCGACGATCAGGCTGTTACCCAAGTATTTCAGCAGGGGTTGATCTGCGAATGCTTGCACGTAGTTTTGCAGGGTCAGGTTATGCGGCAAATAAGTGATCGGCTTCCTGACCAGCTCGACCTCTGTTTTCAAAGAAGTAAGCAAAATCCAAACCGCAGGAAAGAAACCGTTAATAACGACCAGGCCTGCTGCGATCAAGCGCAATTGCCGGGAAGTCCAATTGGGTAATGTCATGCTTGCTGCCCCACACGTTTGAGATAAATGGCGGTCACCGCCAGAGAGATAAAGAACATGAAGACCGCAAGCGTTGAGCCATAACCAACATCTAAGTATTCGATGGTTGTCTTATGAATCAACATCGACAAGGTCTCTGTGCTGTTACCTGGGCCGCCCTTGGTCATGGTGTAGGGAATATCAAAGGTTTGCAGCGCTGTGATGGTTCTGAAGATCAGCGCCACTATGATGCTGGGCATCAACATGGGAATTGTGATCTGCCAAAACTGCTGCCATTTGCTTGCGCCATCCACTTCAGCAGCCTCATAAAGTGTCTTAGGAATCATCTGCAAGCCTGCTAGCAGAATCAGCGCCATAAACGACGAGGTTTTCCAGATGATCGTGATGCATATGGCTGTGAACGCCCAGTTCGGTCGCAGCAGCCACATCGTTTGCTCATCCTGCCCAAAGATTCGAAGTACGTCATTGACGATGCCGTACTCTGTGTGGAAAAACCAAGCAAAAATCAAACCCGCAAAACTCAATGGCAGCGCCCACGGCAGCAGCAGCGCAAGCCGAACAGGCCATTTACGCTTGAACGGCAAATTGGCCAACATCGCCAACCCCAACCCGATCACCAGCGCCCCTGGCACCGTGATCAGCGTGATGAGAACAGTGTTTTTCGTTGCATTCCAGAAGTCTTTGTCTTTCCAGACTTCGATGTAGTTATCAAATCCCACAAATTTGATCTGGCCTGATCCACCGGATAGGCGCAGATCAAAAAAACTGTTGTACATGAGCTTGCCAATCGGGTAGACCACGATCAAGGCCAGCAACGCAAATGCAGGCAGCAGGAGCAGCATACCGAGCGTTTTTTCACTCGGATCTCGCAACTTGGCAAAGCTCATAGGTTCAACTTTCTATCAGCGCATCACGCGATTCAAACGGCCTTCGATGTCGGCAACACCCTCTGCAGGCGTTTTGGTACGAGCCAACACTGCGCTGGTGTTGGTACGGATCGCATCGCTGACTTGGCCATACTGCGTGCTGATCGGACGCGCTTGCCCAGCAATCACGACGTTTGCAGCATCCTTGAACCAAGGTACCTGACGCACCACATCCGCATCGGTGTAGACCGACTGATAGGTTGGCAACAAAGAACCTTCTGCAGCGAGAAATTTACTCGACGATGCAGAACTCATATACTTCACGAGGTTGGCCGCTGCCGGCTTGCTCTTGCTGAAGGCGCTCACAGCCCATTGCCAGCCACCGACGCAAGTGGCGCTCTTGCCGCCAGCCATAGCAGGCAAGGGCATGACACCTACTTTACCTTTGACTTGGCTATCAGCGTCATCCTTGAAACGATCCCACGCAAAGCCCCAGTTGATGGCAAACAACACATTGCCAGCCTTGAACTCATTCACAGTGACCGGTGTGGTGACTTCCGCAATGTTCTTCTTCATCACGCCGTCGTCGACCATCTTGAGCCACATACTCAGGCCTCGCTCTGCGCTTGTCTTGTCCAGCGTCATCTTGCCATTGGCATCGTTGAATTGCTTGCCGCTGCTCCAGTAAGGCAACAAGAATGTGCAGACCGCGCCTTCGATGGGCGCACCTTGGATAGAGAGGCCTTGCAGGTTGGGGTTAGCGCCTTTTTCTGCAGCCGTGACGCGTTGCGCGGCAGCCGACAGCTCATCCCATGTCTTCGGCTCTTTGATGCCGTGCTTGTCGAGCAGATCTTTGCGGTAGTACATGAACATCGCATCAGCAAAGGCAGGCATCGCGGCAATCTTGCCATCCACCATGTTTGCTTGAGCATACACAGGGAGATAGGGCTTCAACGCATCTTTCCCAACGAATTGATCCAATGGCTCAAGCCAACCGGCACTGAAATACTGCGCCGGATTGACAATGTCGATCATGTAAATGTCGATGGCTGAGTCCTTGGCGTTCAGCACCGTCGAGAGATACTGTCGCTGCAACTCAGATGTCGCACCACCCGTTTCCATGTCGATTTTGACGCTTGGGTTTGCTTTTTGATACTCATCAAAAAGTTTGCGCATCAGATCAGGGCGCTGATTAGCACCGCCCGAGAAAACACGCAAGGTCGTTTGTTGGGCATAGGCCGTGAGAGTCATGCCCAGGCCAAGTCCTAGGGCGATGAGAGCACGTAGTGTGCGGCGTTTCATAAGAGTCTCCTTCAGTAAAAAAATGAACAATGACTAACGATTCAGCAGGTTTACTTTTCCATCAGGTTGTGCTGCTTCACCACCTGTTTGAACTTTGAGTGCTCAGCCAACGCGAAAGCTCGAAACTGATCCCCGCTCTTGAAAGCCAAGGGCGTGTATGCGGCTTGAGCCCGGGCTTTGTAAATTGTCGTTGCAGAAGCTGCTTTGCAAGCGGCTTCTAATTTGTCGCGGATTTCAACAGGCAATCCTTTCGGTGCCACCAATCCGCCCCAAACCGAGCCTCGCGTCTTCACGCCGAGCGACTTAGCAGTTGGCACTTGCTCAAAGCCGAGCACCGGCGCATCACTCAAAGCGATCAAAGGGCGTAACTGATGCTGGGTTGCGACGGTAGGCGTTTCGTTGAAAAACTGGATTTGCTGTGTCTTGAGCGGGATGATCATGTCGCCCGTGCTTTTGAACGGTACGGCTTCAGCTTGGGTGCCACTTTCTTGAGTCAATTCGATCATGGACAAATGTAAAACGCCACCGATCCCAGAAATGCCGTAGTTGAGCTTACCCGGACTGGCCTTGGCATAACGGATCAACTCTGCATAGGATCGATGTGGCGAGTCTTGCGCCACCATCGCCATCACGGGTACGTCGTACGTGCCGCAGATGTAATCAAATTGATCTGGTGTGTAGCTTGGATTTTCACGGCGCGCTGGCTGCAAAGTTTGTGGGCCAGTCGTGGTCATCGCAATCGTATAGCCGTCCGCTTTTGCGCGCGCTGTGTTCTGCATACCGATCAAACCACCCGCACCAGCGGTGTTGACAATCACAATACTTGCCGTAGATCCCAGTGCTTTCGCAAGCTCATCTTGCAGCAGGCGTGCCATGATGTCTGTCGTTCCGCCCGGGCCAAACGGCACAATCATCTGAATGGACCGCTCAGGAAACTTAGATGTGCTCTGTTGAGCCACGACTTGACTTGCACTAGCCAACGCTGCGCAAGCTGCAAGTAAATGGATCGCGAACCTGCCCCAAATCATAGATGGACTCCAGTTTCTGCGTCAAAGAGATGCATATGCTCTTGCGCCAAATAGAGTGTCATAGGCTCACCTGGCTTACCGCTAAAGCTCGCTTCGCAACGGGCCACGATTTCACTGCTTCCAACTAGGAACGTTACCAAGGTTTCTGCGCCCAGCGGCTCTGTGATCACCACTTTTGCGGGCACTGCTTCGCTCCCCGGCCTTGCGCTCAAGGCGATATTTTCGGACCGAATACCAAAACGCAACGAAGGCGCAGATTTGACATGCATGGATGCCGGCAATAAAACTCTCACCTCTGCACCCAAATCAGCGCGCCCATCTTGCACAGTACATGCCACGAGGTTCATCGGCGGGGACCCCGTGAAGCCCGCCACGAACATGGCAGCTGGCTGATTGTAGATTTCGCTGGGTGATGCATACTGCATCACTCGTCCGGCGGATAAAACAGCAATCCGATCGGCCAAGGTCATTGCTTCGACTTGATCGTGTGTCACATAAATGATGGTTGCTCCCAGCCGATGATGGAGTTTTTTGATTTCACTTCTCATCTCACCGCGCAACTGAGCATCAAGGTTTGAAAGCGGCTCATCAAACAAAAACACTTTAGGCTGGCGCACGATGGCGCGGCCAATAGCGACGCGCTGACGCTGCCCGCCTGAGAGTGCGCCGGGCTTGCGCTCGAGCATATGATCAATCTTAAGCAGCTTGGCGGCATCCATCACGCGCCGCTTGATCTCCACTTCATCCGTGCCGCGCAGGCGCAAGCCAAAAGCCATGTTGTCATACAGACTTTTGTGTGGGTACAGCGCATAGTCTTGGAAAACCATGGCAATGTCTCGATTCCGGGGCGGTTCATCGTTCACACGCTTGCCATCAATCATCACATCACCGCCGCTGATGCCTTCGAGCCCAGCGATCATGCGCAGTAAGGTCGATTTTCCGCAACCGCTGGGGCCAACGAAGACCACAAATTCACCATGCGCGATAGACAGATCCACCCCATGAATAACGTTGGTCTTGTTGTCGTAGGATTTGATGACTTGCTTGAGTTCGACTGACGCCACGGTGTGCTCCTCGTTGTTTTGCTCGGCTCAATAGCCTTGTGAATGAATCTTGATATCTTGTTGCTGGATGTTGGACAGCACTGCAGCACAGCTTCTCATCATTAGACCCAGATCCGAGGCTACACCGACATAGTCAAAACCCGAGGCTCGATAGGTGGCCACCGCTTCCGGCGTGCCGCCCACTGTGCCCACGGGTTTGCCCGCTGCATGGCATGCCTTCACACCCTCTGCCATGAGCGCCACCACATCCGGGTGCAGCAAATTGCCCACGTGCCCCATGGCGCCACTCAAATCGCCAGGGCCAATGAAGACGCTGTCCACGCCTTCGACGCTTGCAATTTCTTTCATTCGGCTCATGGCCTCTGGCGTTTCAATCTGCACGATCACGCTCACGGCATCGTTGGCGACTTTAAAGTAATCTTTGACGGTGCCAAAGCGCGAACCTCGGCTCATGCCCGCCATGCCGCGTACGCCGTGCGGCGCATATTTGGCAGCTGCAACTGCTTTCTTGGCTTCTTCCACAGTTTGCACAAACGGGAACATCAGCGTCTGTGCCCCCGCGTCGAGCACGCGTTTCACTGTCACGGTATCGTTCCAAGGCACGCGCGTGATCGGCAGCATGGGCGTACCGGCAATGGCTTGCAGCAGATGAATCAGCTCCATCATGTCCAGCGGCGTGTGCTCCATATCCACCACCGCCCAGTCAAAGCCGGCGCAGCCGACGGCTTCCGCGACCACGGGGGAAGCGGACATGACCCATGTGCCGACGGGGTAGCCGGTGGGGAGGTCTTTGCGGGCGAGGAGGGTTTTAAAGGGGTTTTGCATGGTCGTCAATCAAAAAATCACGGGTTCAGGCGTGTCATCCACACCCTGCAAGAAATCGAAATCGCAGCCTTCGTGCGCCTGCGTCACATGCGCTTGGTAGAGCTTGGTGTAGCCACGTTTAAAGGGTTGTACAGGCGGTGTCCACGCAGCGCGGCGCTGAGCGAGCTCTTCATCGCTAACGTGTAAATGCAAGCGCCGCTGCGCTACATTCACTTCAATCACATCACCCGTTTTTACCAACGCTAGCGGCCCGCCAACTGCACTCTCGGGCGAGATGTGCAGCACGCAAGCGCCATAATGTGTGCCGCTCATGCGGGCATCGGACAAGCGCAACATATCGCGCACACCACGCTTCAAGAGTTTTTTCGGGATCGGCAAACCACCCCACTCTGGCATACCGGGTGCGCCAACGGGGCCGGCGTTGCGCAGCACGAGCACGGTGTCCTCATGGACATCGAGCGACTCATCTGCCATCGCACTCAGCATCTCGGGCTGGCTGTCAAACACCAGCGCTTTGCCGGTGTGCTGCAAATATTTCTTTTCTGCTGCGCCAGGCTTCATCACTGCGCCATACGGTGCAAGGTTGCCATGTAGTACAGCAAGCGCACCTTCCGCTATGGGGTTGTCTAGTGGTCGAATGACATGTGGGTCTTGCACTTTGGCTGATGCAATATTTTCACCGAGCGTTTTGCCGGTCACGGTCATCTCATCCAAAGATAACTCCGCGCGAATCACGGTAAGCAATGCGGGCAAGCCACCCGCGTAATAAAAATCTTCCATGAGTTTGTTGCCGCTCGGAAAGAGATTGGCAATCACCGGCACGCGGCGGCTCATCGCATCCAGATCGTCGAGCGTGAGATCAATACCTGCACGTCGCGCCATCGCAATCACGTGAACAGCGGCATTGGTCGAGCCACCGAGTGCCATTTGCACAGCGAGCGCGTTTTGAAAGCTACCGCGCGTCAGAATATCGGACGGCTTCAAATCTTCCCACACCATTTGCACAATACGCTCGCCGCAACTGGTGGCCATCCGTGGATGCGCAGCATCCATCGCCGGAATGCTGCTGCTACCGGGCAGCGCCATGCCTAAGGCTTCGGTCATGCCGGTCATGGTGCTGGCGGTGCCCATGGTGTTGCACGTGCCGGGCGCACGCGTCATGCGGCCTTCCATTTCTTGCAGCTCGGCTTTCGTTAGATGGCCCGCTTGGTAGTCATCCCAAAACATGCGCGTATGCGTCCCAGCGCCAATCGCTTTGTGCACACCATCGCGCACATGCCGATCGCTGAGCATCGGGCCAGCGGGGCAAAAAATCGCGGGGATATCCATGCTGAATGCGCCCATGAGCAGGCCGGGCGTGGTCTTATCGCAGCCGCCTAGCAACACCACGCCATCGCAGGGCAAGCTACGAAGCAGCTCTTCTGCTTCCATCGCCAAAAAATTGCGATAGAGCATGGTGGTGGGTTTGACCATCACTTCGCCCAAGCTCATGGCTGGCAACTCTACTGGGTAGCCGCCGGCCATCAAGATGCCTTTTTTCACACTCTCCGCGCGCTCGCGCAGGTGCGCGTGACAGGGCGAGAGGTCGCTCCATGTGTTCAAGATCGCAATCATGGGCTTGCCCATGATGTCTTCTCGCCTGAAGCCCTGCTGCTGCATGCGTTGGCGATGTGCAAAGCCGCGCATGCCTTGGTCGTCAAACCAACGGCGGCTGCGGAGATCGGCTAGGGTTTTCATGGTTTCAAAACGATTTTGTTAGCGCTAACATTAAAATCATAATCTTCAATTATTTTGTTGTCATTGTGACAAACCCTATTCATACATCCAAATCATCTATAGGTATAGATCCTCGCAGGCGCGGTCATGGTCGCGTGACCTTGGCCGAGGTGGCCAGCCATGCAGGCGTGACGACAATGACGGTCTCTCGCTACCTTCGTTCACCAGAACGAGTCGCCAGTCAAACCTCCCAACGCATCAGCGAAGCCTTGCAACACACTGGCTACAGCCCCAATTTGCAAGCCGGTAGTCTCGCAAGTGGGCGCTCACAAGCTGTTGCTGTGATTGTTCCTAATCTGACGCATTCGATTTTTGCCGATACCTTGCATGGCCTTGGGCTGGGCTTGCAAGCGGAAGGCCTACACATGCTCGTGTCGAGCACTGGTTACTCTTTGGCATTGGAAGAGCAACAAGTGTGTACGGTACTTGGCTGGGCACCGGCGGCTGTCGTCGTCACCGGACGACTCCACAATCCCCGGACTCAGCACCTCCTGCTGGCGGCGCAGTCGCGCGGCATACCCGTCGTAGAAATCTGGGATCAAAGCCCCGAAGGCGAGCCGCATGATTTTCAGCAAATTGGTTTTGATCATGCGCATGTCGGTGCCGTGATGGCTTGCGCACTGATTGAGCGCGGCTACAAACGACTGTGCTTTGTTAACAGTGGCGTTGAAGAAGACTTCCGTGCACATGATCGCGCACAAGGTTTCGTCGCTAAAGCAAATGCGCTAGGTATTCAAGCGGATGTCATGCGAGCTGAGCAGGGCGAGGCGATTGAGATGGGAAGAGCATGCTTTGAGCGCTGGCATGCTCAACAAGGCCGCCTCCGTGCGCCATTCGAAAACTCTCAATACTTTCGTCAAGCGCCTTTCATCTGTGGCTTTGGATTCGCCAACGATTTGCTAGCCACTGGAGCATTCTTGACAGCGCAAAAGCTCGGCTACATGTCACCAAGCGAGATCGGCATGATCGGCTTCGGCGATTTCCCGATTGGGCGATATTGCATGGGCGGCCTCAACACCATGCATATCGATGGCGAGCGTATGGGTCAAATCTGTGCCGAATACATCGCGAAACAGCTCAGCGCAGGTAGCCCAATGGCTGTGCAGGCTCTGCTGGCGCAACCAGTGGGGCAAGTCGTGCTTCAACCACGCCTTCTGTGGCGCGATTGCGCATAGTTTCATTGCCATTTGACGCATTTACCGGCATAGAATATGCGAAGTTTGCTATTTTATTGAGTAGCATACTGCGCACACCATGTTTGCAATCAAGCCTTGACCTGAGCCAGCAGTGTGGCTGCATCGCTCACTTCAAACTTGCCCGGTGCTTCGCGGTTGATGCTCTTAACGATGCCGTCTTTGACGAGCATGGAATAACGGTCTGAGCGCAAGCCCATGCCGCGTGCAGTGAGGTCAAGTGTGAGGCCAGTGGCTTGGGTAAACGCTGCGCTGCCATCAGCGAGCATGCGCACTTTTGCACCCGTTTTCTGCTCGCGTGCCCAGGCACCCATCACGAAAGCGTCGTTCACGCTGACACACCAAATCTCATCCACGCCAGCGCTTTTGAGCTCTTCAAAATGCTGCACATAGCCGGGCACGTGCTTGGCCGAGCAGGTCGGCGTGAATGCGCCGGGCAGCGCAAACAGGGCAATCGTTTTGCCTGCACTGGCCTTCGTGGTGTCCACAGCGTTCGGGCCAATCGAGCAGCCTTCGCCCTCTACTTCTGAGTATTCCATCAAGGTGGAAGCAGGTAGTTTGTCGCCGATTTTGATCATGAAAGTTTCTCCTAGTGGGTGTGGAATCAATGCTTGCATGTTATGCAAACCTGTATTGTGCTGCATCGGCTGGATGATGAGCGTGTCGCATTTGCGATGACAAATGTAAAAGGCTCACCGAGGTGAGCCTTTTACTGCATTTTGCCGTGTCACAGATCAAAAATCTGCGCACGACTTAATGGATCGCTTAAACATCGATCGATTTTTGTACCAAACGGGTCGCAACCCAATTCTTGGTTTTAGAAATCGGACGTGACTCTGTGATCTCAATCGTGTCACCCGTCTTGTACTCACCTTTTTCGTCGTGGGCGTGGTACTTGCTGGATTTCATCACGATCTTGCTGTACAGCTCGTGCTTAACACTGCGCTCGACCAATACCGTCACGGTTTTGGCACGTTTGTCGCTGACCACCTTGCCGATCAAGGTGCGCTTGAGGGATTTTTTTGCTTCCGTCATGTGGGCTCCTGATTACTTGGCGGCCTGCTCAGCAGCAATCGTCTTGGCGCGTGCAATCGCACGACGCGTAACGCGCAACTGAGAAGTGTTGTTGAGTTGCTGCGTGGCTTTTTGCATGCGCAGTGAAAAATGTGCTTTTTGTAGCTCTTTCACTTCAGTGATGAGTCCTGCCGCATCTTTGGCACGCAGTTCTTTGCGTTGCTCTATGGCTTTCATATGTGTTCTCCTGCCTTATTGACCAAGCATGCGTGCCACGAATGTGGTGCGCAGAGGCAACTTGGCAGCAGCCAATGTGAAAGCTTCGCGAGCGAGCGCCTCGGGCACGCCGTTGATCTCGTAGAGCACCTTGCCGGGGCGAATTTCCGCGACATAGTACTCAGGATTGCCTTTACCGTTACCCATTCGAACTTCGGCGGGTTTCGTGGAAATGGGCTTATCGGGGAACATACGAATCCAAATCCGGCCGCCACGTTTGACGTGACGCGAAATGGCGCGGCGTGCTGCCTCGATTTGACGAGCCGTTAGACGGCCGCGCTCAATGGATTTGAGACCGAAATCTCCAAAGGCCACCGAAGTGCCGCGTGGCGACACGCCGGTGTTACGGCCTTTTTGCTCTTTGCGGTATTTGCGACGAGCGGGTTGTAGCATTTTTTATTTCTCCAGATTTAGGCTTGGCCACCGTCTGTGGAGGCAGGCGCGGCCACTTTGCGAACGCGCTTAACGGTGGTTTTCACTTCAGGTGCTCCGGCTTCGGCAGGCTTGTCGCTGCCGTCTGCTGGGGCGGTGTTGGTGCCGGCTGGGCCAGCAGGGCGACGTGCTCCACGAGCGGGTGGGCGAGCGCCACCACGGTCGTCACGACCACCGCGATCATCACGGCGTGGGCCACGAGGCTTGCGCTCTTCGTCACGTGGCTCTTGCACCACTGGAAGATCATTGCGGCCCAAGGTATCACCCTTGTAAACCCAGACCTTCACACCGATCACACCATAGGTGGTTTTGGCTTCAGATGTACCGTAGTCAATGTCAGCACGCAATGTGTGGAGCGGCACGCGACCTTCGCGATACCACTCGCAGCGAGCGATCTCAATACCATTCAAACGGCCTGAGGACATGATCTTGATGCCGAGAGCACCGAGACGCATCGCGTTTTGCATCGCACGCTTCATCGCACGGCGGAACATGATGCGCTTTTCCAGCTGCTGCGTGATCGAATCAGCAATCAACTTGGCATCAATTTCGGGCTTGCGCACTTCTTCGATGTTCACAGCTACTGGCACGCCCAACTTGGCAGAGAGATCTTTCTTCAAGTTCTCAATGTCTTCGCCTTTTTTGCCGATCACCACGCCTGGACGGGCAGAGAAAATCGTGATGCGGGCGTTCTTTGCAGGGCGCTCGATCAAAACGCGTGAAACTGATGCGTTCTTGAGTTTGGCTTTGAGGTACTCGCGCACCTTGATGTCTTCAGCCAGCATGCCAGCGAAATCGCTGTTGCTTGCATACCAACGGCTGGCCCAATTGCGGCTCACCGAAAGGCGAAAACCGGTTGGGTGGATTTTTTGTCCCATGAGTTTGCGTCCTTCGGTTTAGTTGCCAACAACCACATAGATGTGGCAGGTGGGTTTGACGATACGGTTACCGCGGCCTTTGGCGTTTGCGGTGAAGCGCTTGAGCACAGTGCCTTGCTCGACGTGGATGGTTTTCACCTTCAACTCGTCGATGTCCGCGCCATCGTTGTGTTCTGCATTGGCAATTGCCGATTCGAGCACTTTTTTGATGATCACAGCGGCTTTTTTGCGTGCATAGGTCAAGGTATTGAGGGCGCGATCCACGGGCATGCCGCGAATCATGTCTGCGACCAAACGGCCTTTGTCAGAGGAGAGGCGCACGCCGCGTAAAGTTGCTTTGGTTTCCATGATTTGAATTCCTTACTTCTTCACGACTTTTTTGTCAGCCGGGTGGCCTTTGAAAGTGCGGGTGAGCGCAAATTCGCCGAGCTTGTGGCCAACCATTTGATCGGTGATGTACACCGGGATGTGTTGCTTACCGTTGTGAACGCCAATCGTGAGGCCAATGAAGTCTGGAAGAATCATCGAGCGACGCGACCATGTTTTCACTGGCTTTTTGTCTTTGATGGCAATCGCCTTTTCGACTTTGGCCATCAAATGATGGTCAACGAAAGGGCCTTTTTTGAGGGAACGTGTCATTTCAATTTACCCTTTACTTCTTACGACGCGAGACGATCATGACTTGCGTGCGCTTGTTGTTGCGGGTGCGATAGCCTTTGGTCAGGTTGCCCCACGGATCGCGTGGCTCACCACCGGTGCCGGTGCGGCCTTCGCCGCCGCCGTGTGGGTGATCCACTGGATTCATGGCCACACCGCGAACGGTGGGGCGAATACCCATCCAGCGCTTAACACCAGCTTTGCCGATCACGCGCAGATTGTGCTCGCCGTTGGCGACCTCACCAATCGTGGCACGGCATTCGATGTGAATCTTGCGAACTTCGCCTGAGCGCATACGCACCTGAGCGTAGGTGCCTTCGCGAGCGAGCAAAGTAGCCGATGTACCGGCTGAGCGCACGATTTGTGCGCCTTTGCCTGGCTGCATCTCGATGCAGTGAATGGTTGAACCCACGGGAATATTACGGATCGGCAAAGTGTTACCCGCACGAATCGGCGCTTCTGCACCATTCATGAGGGTTGCACCCGGCTCGACACCACGCGGAGCAATGATGTAAGCCCGCTCGCCGTCTGCATAACACACCAAAGCGATGTGAGCAGTGCGGTTTGGATCGTATTCAATGCGCTCAACTTTGGCTGGAATGCCATCTTTGTTGCGCTTGAAATCGACCACGCGGTAGTGGTGCTTATGACCACCGCCTTTGTGACGGGTGGTGATGTGGCCGTTGTTGTTACGACCGGCTTTTTGGAATTGCGGCTCGAGCAGGGGAGCGTAGGGCTCACCTTTGTGCAGATGCTCGCGCGTCACCTTCACCACAGCACGTTGGCCGGGGCTGGTGGGTTTCATCTTGATGATTGCCATAATTTACGCAGCCTCCCCAGACAGGTTGAGCTCTTGACCGGGCAGCAAGGTCACATAGGCTTTGCGAAGGTTATCGCGGCGGCCAATAGATTTGCCAAAACGCTTGGTTTTGCCTTTGGTGTTGAGCACCGACACGCCCTTGACTTGCACTTTGAACATCAGTTCAACAGCGGCTTTGATCTCGGGTTTGGTGGCGTTTTGCAAGACTTTGAAGACAACCGCATTGGATTTATCGGCCACCATTGTTGCCTTCTCGGACACGATGGGTGCAACCAACACTTGCATCAAACGACCTTCGTCGAATTTCATGATAGAGGCGCTCATGCGAACATCTCCTTAAGTTTCTCCACAGCGGCCTTGGTCATCAGCACTTTGCTGTAATGCACCAAAGACAGCGGATCGGCATAGCGAGGCTCTAACACGAGTACGCCCGGCAGATTTCGGGAGGCGAGATAAAGATTGTCATCCACCACATCAGCAATCACCAGCACATTGCTGAGGTTCATGCTTTTGAGTTTGGCGGCAAATGCTTTGGTTTTTGGGGAGTCGACCGTGATCGAATCGACCACCATCAAACGGCCTTCGCGAGCCAACTGAGAATAAATGCTGGCCATGCCGGCGCGATACATCTTCTTGTTGATTTTCTGCGTGAAGTTTTCTTCAGGCATGTTCGGGAAGATGCGACCGCCTCCGCGCCACAGCGGCGAAGATGTCATACCAGCGCGGGCGCGGCCCGTGCCTTTTTGCTTGAATGGCTTTTTGGTCGAGTGCTTGACTTGTTCGCGGTCTTTTTGAGCGCGCGTGCCTTGACGAGCATTGGCTTGGTAAGCAACGACGATCTGATGAATCAGGGCTTCGTTGTATTCACGGCCAAACACGGTCTCAGGCACGTCAAACTGGCTCGCGGCCTGGCCTTGATCGTTGAGGAGATCCAACTTCATTTATTTGGCTCCTTTTGCAGTGGAAACAGGGCGTGTCTTGACGGCTGGATTAACCGTCAGAAAACCGCCTTTTGAGCCAGGTACCGCGCCTTTGATCAACAGCAATTGACGGGCTTCGTCAATGCGGATGATGTCAAGGTTTTGCACGGTTTTCGTCACGTCGCCGAGGTGGCCAGACATGCGCTTGCCGGGGAACACGCGACCTGGATCTTGTGCCATACCGATGGAGCCGGGCACGTTGTGCGAACGGCTGTTACCGTGCGACGCGCGCTGCGAGCTCATGTTGTGACGCTTGATCGTGCCGGTGAAGCCTTTACCGATAGAGGTGCCTTGCACATCTACTTGCCCACCGACTGCAAACACAGCCTGAGCAGCGATGACTGAGCCAGCTGCATGAGCGGCTGCGACATCGGCGGTCACGCGGAATTCTTGGATGATTTCACCGGCTTGCACGCCTGCCTTGGCAAGGTGACCAGCGATAGGCTTCGTCACGCGTGATGCGCGGCGCTGCCCAAATGTGACCTGCAAGGCCACATAGCCATCGTTTTCTTGAGATTTGACTTGGCTCACACGGTTGTTAGATACGTCAACCACGGTGACTGGGACTGAATCCCCATCATCCGTGAAAACGCGCATCATGCCGACCTTGCGACCCAGCAAACCCAAACGGTTGCTGTTGCTCATTGTTTTCTCCGTAACTTCCACCGCTGCCACTTCAATTGGCGACAGACGACTGACCGAAATCAGCGACGTGAAAGACTGTTAAATATCTCTACGCCGAAATGCGCAGAGCCTTTAATTATAGCCCGAATTTATTTGATCCACAACCTGAGTGCGTCCCATGTGCGGCCAAACCAGCCGGCTAGTTCTACGGACTCCAAGATATACAGGGGCTGCTCGGTGTAAGGCTGATCGCCCAGACTGATCTTCAAACTGCCCATCTGCTGGCCTTTGGCCAGCGGAGCGAGCAAAGGGTCAGGGCGGGAAACTTGCGTCTTGATCTTGCTGGCGCTGCCCGATGGCACGGCCACTATGTAAGCATTTACTGCGTTGCCAAGCTTTGCTGTAGCTTCTTTACCTTTCCAGACGGACGCATTGATCACCGGCTGATTCGCATCGAAGAGCTTGACGGCCTCGAAGGCGGTGTAACCCCAGTTGAGCAGTTTTTGGCTTTCGTTGGCGCGGGCGTTTTCGTTGGCCGCACCCAAAACGACGGACAGCAAGCGGCGCTGGCCGATGCCAGCAAAGTCGCGTTTGGCGGTGGCGATCAAGCAATAGCCAGCGGCATCCGTGTGACCCGTTTTGAGGCCGTCGACGCTCGGGTCGCGGAAAAGCAACAAATTACGGTTGGTGTCGTTGGCCATCGGGCTGCCTTCCATGCGGAATTTCTTGATGGCATAGATTGGCGTGAATTCGGGGAATTCGCGCATCAGGCGAGTAGAAAGCTGTGCCAGATCGCGTGCCGTGGTGCTGTGGCCGGCTTCCGTCAGGCCTTCTGGGTTTTTGTATTGCGTTTTCGTCATGCCGAGCAATTTGGCCTGCTCGTTCATCAGCTGCACAAAACGCTCTACGCTGCCCGCCACGCCCTCGGCCAGCGCCACAGTCGCGTCATTGCCCGATTGCACGATCATGCCCTTGAGCAAATCATCCACTCTGACTTTCATACGCGGCTCGATGAACATGCGGCTGCCGGGCATTTTCCAAGCGCGCTCGCTCACGCTGAATGTTTGCTCCATCGAGATCTTCTTGGCGCGCAGCGCGTCGAAGACGATGTAAGCCGTCATCAGCTTGGTGAGGCTGGCGGGCTCAACGGCCAAGTCAGCATCTTTTTCCACCAGCACTTGGTTGGCGCTGATGTCGAGAAGTAGATAAGCGCGGGCAGCAACTTCGGGGCCTTGCAGTTGCTGCGCTTGCGCTGCCGCTGGCTGGAACAGCGCAAAAAACATGCAAATAATGGGAATTGCCGGCATAAAGCCTGCACGGAGTGCTATCAAATTCATACTGAGATTGTAATTCAAGCTGACAGGTGTCTGGCCACCAAGCCGCGCAAAAGCGGTAACTGTCCGTGAAAAAAATGGCCGCCACCGGGCACAACGGTGACGGGAATGACCTGCGGTCTCGCCCAATCCATGACACTTTGCAGCGGCACCGTGTCATCGTGTTCGCCATGAATGACGATCAATGCCTCATGCAGCGCTGTCGGGATATTTGCGACCGAGAAACGCGATGCAGCTGTACCGACCATGACGATTTTTTGCAGATCGTGTGATTGCGCGGCCTCTGCTAAAACTTGCGAAGCCACAAACGAGCCGAAAGAAAAACCAGCGATGGCCAGCGCTGAGCCTGCGGGCGCAAGCTGCTTGATGAGCTCGCGCAAATCATCGGCTTCACCACGGCCTTCATCGTACGCACCGCCTGAAGCGCCCACGCCGCGAAAGTTAAATCGCAGCGCAGTCCAACCCGTTTGCACAAAAGCGCGAGCCAGCGTTTGCACCACTTTGTTGTCCATCGTGCCGCCAAAGAGCGGATGGGGATGGCAAATCAGGGCCATGCCTTGGCTTGTTTGCTCAGGAAGATCACGCAGCGCCTCAACTTGGCCGGCTGCACCTTGCAGCATCAGCCGCTGCGTCTGCGAATTCATTTATTTCCCAACGTGAGCCGGCAGCAGCAAACGCTCCACCACTTGGCCGTGCTTCAAATGCGAATCGACAATCTCATCAATATCAGCATTGTCCAGATACGTGTACCACACCGCATCGGGATACACCACACACACCGGCCCGCCCGCGCAGCGATCCAAGCAGCCTGCGCCATTGACGCGCACTTTGCCCGGGCCGGAGAGGCCAGCAGCTTTCACTGCTTGCTTACAATGCTTTTGCGCGGCGCCAGCGTTGTGCTCCGCGCAGCTGGGCTCTCCCTCCCGCAGATTCGTGCAAAAGAAGATATGGCGTTGAAAGTAAGGGGCTGAAGGCTGTGACATGGCGAGATTTTATCGGCGCTCGGCAGCTCAAAGATGGCCACGGTCTTTGCGGCTGAGCGCCACGAGCGCAGTCAGCAGCGTCACATAGGGCCAAAACCAGCCCAGCCACTGCGCCAGCCCATGAAATCGAATGAAGCTGCCCTGCTCCCAGCTTTGCAAGGTTTGCGCGTAATAAGGTGTCTCGGGCGCGTAATTGACCAAGCTGAGCTGCCAGACCAGTGCCGCCACCAGCAAACCCAAGCACAGCCTGCGCGGCAACGTCAAGCACAGCAGCGCAAGCAACACACCCAGAATCAGCCCCACCTGTGAAGCCAAGCTCAGCCAACCCCATGCATGCGCAGGGCTGTAGCTGAGCGCAGCTGACAAACTGCTGGCGAATGTTGCCAAGACCGCCATGCCCATCCACAGCAGGCCGCGTCGCTGCCAACCCAGGGTGACAGCATAGGCGAGCAGACAAGGCACCAAGAATCCCAATGCGACGCAAATCAACTCACCCAAACTGGACAGCGGCAACAAATATGCGCTTGGCTCATCAATCAGCATGGCAAATGGTGTGCCTTCTACCGCATTGTTCAGATAATCATGAAAGCGGCGACGAATCTGCCCCAAGGCCAGTGGCACAGCAGGCGGGAACAACAAAGCCAGCGGCCACAGTGCGAGCAAAACCAGCGCTGCGCGCGCATCACGCACAAACCAGCGGGCGCGAAAACGGCTCCAATGATCAATCACACCCCACCTCTCCAAAGCCGTAGCGACCAACGCGCCCAACAATGCACCGCCACAATTGAGCAGCCAATCAGAGCGCTCAGGCACACGCATTGGCAAATAGCTTTGCAATGCCTCCAATACCAAAGAAAGCAACCCGCAGCCAAAGGCCACCAGCCAAACCGGGTGAGGCAACAGGCGTGTGCGCACCAAGGCCAAGGTGGTCAAAAACCCGAGCGGCGCATAGCCCACAAAATTCGCCACCACATCAAAGCGACTCCAGTAACGCGGCCACGGCGCATTGAGAAAATAAAACGGGTTGATGCCCTGATCACGCCAGCCTGTGAACGGATAAAGCGATGCATAGACAATCAGCGACGCAAAAATCAGCGCAAGCAAGGTGGCCGAGCTGCGATGCGGCTGCATGAATCAGCGCACCCTAAAAAGGCTTGACTACGACCAAAAGGGTGGCCGTGACCATGATCAGCACACTCAATTCATTGAACCAGCGGTACCACACATGACTGCGTGTATTCGCGTTACGTTCAAACTTTTTGAGGATCACCGAGCAGCCGTGGTGATAGCCGATAGCGAGCAACACCACAAACATCTTGGCATGCATCCACCCTTGGCCGCGCCCGATGCCGTAACCCATCCAAAGCCACCATCCTAAGCCGATCGCCGGGATGGCAAGAAGCGTCATGAATTTCAGCAGCTTGCGAGCCATGAGCAACAAACGCTGCTTTTCTGCTTCAGAATCCTCTGGCACTTGTGCGAGATTCACGAAGATGCGCGGCAGATAAAACAAGCCGGCAAACCAACTGGCCACGAAGACGATATGAAAAGCTTTGACCCAGAGCATCTCTTGAGTATAAATGCTGAGAATCAGCGCAGCAGGCCAAGCGCAAACACGCCAGCAAGGCGTGGCCGAGCTTCCAACACAATGACGCTATGCCGGCACCACACCAGCCTTCTTCACCAGCGCACCATAACGCACCAACTCCTTTTTGAAATGCGCCAGAGCAAATTCCGGTGTAGAGATATTCACAATGTTGCCCTGCTTGGCCATCGCTTCCTTCACCTCGTCTGTCGCAAAGGTCGTGCGCAATGCGGCATTCACTTTTTGCACGGCAGCGGCACTCATTCCTTTGGGGCCGACACAGGCGATCCAAGCGTCGAGCTGGTATTTCGGCACGCCTGCCTCGGCAGACGTAGGAATCTCGGGCGCGGCAGGGCTGCGCTGCAGCATAGGGATGCACAGGGCGCGCACATTGCCTGCTTTGATTTGCGGCAAAACAGCAGGCAGCGCACCCACGCCCCAATCGCACTGGCCGCTCACGATGTCTTGCTGCATGGGAGCGAAGCCGCGATAGGGAATATGCGTGGAAAACGTGCCCGTGACATCTTTGAAGAGCTCAGGAGCAAGATGCAAAATCGTGCCGTTGCCACTGGAGGCGTAATTGTATTTGCCCGGGTTTTTCTTGAGCAGCGCCACGAATTCGAGCAAATTCTGCGCGGGCACTTTGGGATTGATGATGAGAACCAAGGGCGTGTAGGCGACGATGGCAATCGGCGTGATGTCGGTCACGGGATCGAAACTCAAATTTTTGATCACGCTGGGGTAAATCACATGGTTGTTCGACACCATCGAGAGCGTTTGCCCATCGGGCGCGGCTTTGATCAACGATTGCGTGCCCACCACACCGCCAGCCCCGGGCTGGTTTTCAATCACCACATTCTGGCCAAGCGCTTTGGAGAGCTGCGCACTGCTGGCACGGGCGATGCCGTCAACGCCCGAGCCCGCGCTCACGGGCAGAATGAATTTCACGGTGCTGCTTTGCGCGAGGCTGGGCAACGAGAGTGCCGTGACACTGGCTGCGACAAGCCAATCACGGCGTTGAATGGTGGATCGTAGGCTCATGGTGTCTCCAAAGTAGATTTGAGATGTATTTTTAGGCAATATTGGCATAGTGCCAGCATAGATACTGCATAGTATGCTATGTTTTTAGTAGCAATTGCTGGGCTTCGTTTTCACTGTAACCCAAGCTTTGCAGAATTTCCAAGCTGTGTTCACCCAGCTTGGGTGGGCTCATGCGCAGGCCGGGCTGTTTGCCGTGCAGGGTGAACGGGAAAAGCACGGTGTCGGTCACTTGACCATTTGGCAAAGTCATGGGCGTGAGGCCGCCGGTGGCTTTGAGATGCGGATCGTCCATCAAATCTTCGGGGCGATTGATCGGGGCGTATGGCAGGCCGTTGCGCTCAAACAGAGCGGTCAGCTCGGCCGCGCTGTAGGCCTTCAAGCGATCGCGCAAGATGGGAATCAATGTCGGTCGATGGCTGACACGATCATTGTTGGTTTGGTATTTCGGATCTGCTTTGAGATCTTGCAAATTGAGGATGCGACAAAAAATGTCCCATTGCTTGTCACTGACAGCGCTGAGGAAAATCTGTTCATCGCCCTTTACCGTGAACACGTCATACACGCCCCAAGCGCTGATGCGGTTGGGCATCGGCTCAGCGGGCACACCCGTGACGGCGTATTGCAGCATATGTTGCGCGATCAGGAAGATGTTGTTCTCAAAGAGTGCTGATTGCACTTTTTGGCCAAGGCCCGTGCCATGGACGGGATCGTCGCGCTCTTTGAGTGCAGCCATCGCCGCAATGCCGCCAAACAGACCGCCCATGATGTCGTTCACGCTGCTGCCCGCACGCAAAGGTTGGCCCACAGGCCCAGTCATGTAAGCCAGGCCGCCCATCATTTGCACCACTTCATCTAAAGCGGTGCGGTGCTCATAAGGCCCCGGCAAAAAACCACGCAGCTCGATGTAGATGAGCCGTGGGTTAATTTTTTGCAGCGTGTCGTAATCCAATCCTTGCGCGGCCATCGTCTCCGGGCGAAAGTTGTGGCTCACGATGTCGGCGGTGGCAATCAGTTTGTGCGCGGCCTCAACACCTTCGGGCGTTTTGAGATTGAGCGTGAGGGATTTTTTGTTGCGATTGAACAGCGGATAAAAGCCTGCGCCTGAGCCGAGCAGCTTGCGGGTGTTGTCGCCTTTCGGTGGCTCAACTTTAATGACTTCTGCGCCAAGATCAGCCAGTAACATGCCACAAGTCGGCCCCATCACCATATGGGTGAATTCGACCATGCGGATGCCGGTGTAGGGGAGTTTTGTTGTTGCTGCTTGAGTCATTTTTTCATGAGGGGTCATTGAGAACACGGAAGTCACGGAGGTTTCACGGAAGACACGAAAAAGTCAGAAATACAAAATGATTTTTCTGTGCCTTCCGTGTAGTTTCTG
>JANNED010000238.1:0-3764 GCA_031388245.1 Variovorax sp. | reverse complement strand
GGTCAACCGCTATTTTTATCGCACGCCGACCGGCACCTTTGGCATCACGGAGCCGCTCAATGGCGAGCCGGCCACGCATGGCAATGGCAGCACGATTGGCTTTGCGGTGCAGTCTGCCGCGCAAGGCGATGCTTGGCATGCGGCGGGTGTGGCCAATGGCGGCGTGACTTGTGAAAACCCTCCGGGTTTGCGCGATGGGCCAACCGGCAAGATGTATTTGGCCTATTTGCGCGACCCGGATGGCAACAAGCTGTGCGCGCTACATCGGCCACCGAAGGCGTGAATTTGCCGCATGCGGTGGCGCGGCTCCGTGCTGAGCGCTTGGCGCGCAGCAGTAAGCCGTTTTTGGCGCGCGGGGGCATGAAGTCTGAGCGGTGTGCGGGCTGTCGGCTTGCGCCTTCGCATTGCTTCTGCGCATTGCGGCCAAATCTGCCCACGCGATCGGGCATGTGTTTGATCATGGCCGATATTGAGGCTCTGAAGCCCAGCAACACGGGCTGGCTGATTGCCGATGTGGTGACGGATACGTTTGCCTTTGGCTGGGCGCGCACTTCAGCCGACCCTGCTCTGCTGCGTTTGCTGGCCGATCCGCAGTGGCAGCCGCTGGTGGTGTTTCCGGGCGAGTTTGTGGATGCGGCGCGGGTGGTGCATCACGTTCCCAAGACCGCAACAGAGCAACAGCATGCCAAGCGCCCGCTTTTCATCTTGCTCGATGGCACTTGGCCGGAGGCCAGCAAAATGCTGCGCAAGAGCCCATATTTGGATGGCTTTCCTGTGCTGAGCTTGGTGCCCGAACAGCTCTCGCGCTACCAGCTACGCCGCTCCAAGCGGGGCGATCATTTCTGCACTGCCGAGGTGGCTGCGCTGTGCTTAGCCCTCGCAGGTGAGACGCATGCAGCGCAAACGCTGGATGCGTATTTGGATGTGTTCACCCATCACTATGTGCAGGCCAAGCACCAATCGCCTGTGGATGATGATCATGCGGCGCTTGAGCAGCTGCGCGAATTGATCATTTAAGCAGCCCAGCAGGATGTAGCTGCTTCTTTAATTCACCTATGTGAAATGCATTACGTTTAGGTAAATTACAATCTTCATCAGCTTATTTTCAATAGAAAGCCCAGCATGTCTAAAGCCTTTGCCAGCCAATCTGATCTCACAGCCAAAAAAATCACCTTCGAGCAACTCTCCAAACACTGCTGGGCCTACACCGCCGAGGGCGACCCAAATTCTGGCGTGATCATCGGCGATGATTTCATTATGGTGAGCGACGCAACAGCCACGCCCGCAATGGCACGCGACCTCATCAAACAAATCCGCACCGTCTCTAGCAAGCCCATCAAATACGTTCTGCTCACGCACTACCATGCCGTCCGCGTGCTCGGAGCCAGCGCCTATACAAGCGAAGGCGCTACTGAAATCATAGCGAGCCGTGGCACACTCGAGCTCATCCGCGAGCGCGGCGCGCAAGATATGCAAAGCGAAATCGAGCGCTTCCCCCGCCTCTTCCAAGGCGCAGACAGCATCCCCGGCCTCACCTGGCCCAGCATGGTGATTGGTGATGGCAAACCCGGCCGCCAAGGCAGCTTGTCGATCAACCTAGGCGGCGTGGTGGTAGAAATTTGGCATCCCGGCATGGGCCACACGCGCGGCGACACGATTGCTTGGGTGGAATCCGAAGGCGTGCTGTTCAGCGGCGATTTGGTCGAATACGAAGCCGGCGTGTACACCGGCGATGCGCAACTCGCTGAATGGCCCACCACGCTTGAAGCATTGCGCAAGCTCGATGCCACCTACATCGTCCCTGGCAGAGGCGAAGCCATGAAAGGCGAAGCCAATGTCCATAAAGCGCTGGACTACACCAAGCGCTGGGTCGAAACGCTCTATAAGTGCGGCCAAGAGGCGGTAGCACAAAAGCTCAATCTTAAAGACGCGATGACGCACACCCGCAAAAGCATGGACCCGATCTTTGGTCATGTCTTCATCTATGAGCATTGCCTCCCCTTCGATGTCAGCCGCGCTTATGACGAAGCCAGCGGCATCAAAAACCCGCGCATTTGGACAGCGGCGAGAGATAAGGACATGTGGGCAGCGTTGCAGGCATAAAGCCTGAGCAATCTCCCTGCTTCACTCTACAAGTGGATTACGTGTCGGCAGTAACTGCGCAAAGCGCGCAAAGTCTCGGTCAGCCGTCCAGAGTTCGCGCACGCCATGCTCCAAGCAGATCGCGGCAATGCTCGCGTCATGAATCTGCCCGCCGCGAGCTTGGCCTTGGGTCACTACTTTTTCAAGCACATCAACGTGTTGCTCCGTCGGCTGCAAAAGAGTCAAGGTCTCAGACTCCATCCACACACGTAGTTGCATGAATGCAGAAGCCACTGGCGTGGGCGTATAGGGCGCACGAAAGCCGGTTATCTGCGATAAAAACTCATGAATGCACACGACTGGAATCGCCCAGTTTTGTTGACTCATATGCAGTTCACTCAAAGCGGCCTTGGCAGCGCGATGCTGCGGAAAATCTTCGCGATGCGCGTAGATCAAAATATTGGTATCGATGGCAATCATTGGCGAATTTTCTTTTAATAATCGCGCTTGATCAATTCACCATCCACCACATCGTATTCACGCCCACTTGATTTGGGCAACACATAGTCAGCCGGAAACTTCACCGGCCCACCAAAACTGAAATCGCGCATCGGCTTGACTGTCTTGGATTTAGGAGTGCTCAGCACTGCCGCCAATCCATCTTCAATCAAAGCCCGCAAGCTCGTGCCGCGCTTCTTCGCTTCTGCTCGGGCACGCTCAAAGAGCACATCAGATATTTCAACTGTAGTTTTCATACATACGACCCATATTTTAAAGTACGGGATGTATTGTAATCAGTCTGCATTACTTCAATTCAATCTCAAATGAGATACAATTATTTTAATCAAAGGAATATTCAATGACCACCAGCACCATGCTCCACATTCGGGTTGATGAAGCACTCAAAATACAGGCCAGCTCTGCCTTGGAGGCCATGGGCCTGAGTCTCTCGGATGCTGTTAGGTTGCTGCTCAAGCGTGTTGCCAGCGAACAAGCTTGGCCGTTAGAGCTGAAAGTGCCGAACTCTGAGACTCAAGCGGCTATGCGCGAAGCGCGTGCAATGGCGGTGAGCAGATCCAGCTTTGCTGATGCACAGCAATTGTTTGCTGCGTTGGACGCTGAGGCTGCTCAAACCCAAAGCAAAGCAAAGCGCCTCAGTCTCACCAAGCCACGCGCTCGTCCAATCGTCGCATGAAGGCGGCCAAGACCAGCAAACGCACCAAGCCACCACGCGCCAGCAACTTCACCAAACAATTTCTTAAAGATTGGCAATCGTTAACGCACAGTGGGCGCTACGACATGGCCAGCCTCAAAGAAGCGATGATGCGGTTGGTGGCCAACGATACCCCGCTGGGCCCCGAATGGCTAGACCACGCACTCAAAGGCGAATGGTCAGATCACTGCGAGTGCCATATTGGTGGCGATTTTTTGTTGATCTATCGGCTTCACATAGAAGACTCGCAGGAACATATTCAGTTTGTGCGGGCGGGTACACATTCGCAGCTCTTCAGTATTTAGCTTGATAAATTCCGACGCATTGCGTCGGAATTTAAAACCGAAATCAAAAATCACCCAGCCAACGCCTTCCAAGTCGCCACCACCGTATCGGGATTCAGCGAAATGGAGCTGATGCCTTGATCTGCCAGCCATTGCGCAAAGTCTGGATGGTCGCTGGGGCCTTG
>JANNED010000229.1:0-9890 GCA_031388245.1 Variovorax sp. | reverse complement strand
GTTTTCACCGAAGTTTTCACCGAAGTTTTTGCCGGCGCTTGCGCAAACTCAAACGTCACCCACAGCCCGCCGTGCTCTAGCTGCACCACAGGTGCTTGCAAGCCAGCATCCAAGCAGGCCTGCACCATGCGCTCAATGCCGCGTCCCCAAGATTCAATCTGCCCTGCGCGGAAAAACGCATTGGCCACATCGGGGTTAAACGGCGCGGAAGCATGCTTGGCCAAAAGCCGCTCCACCGTCCACTCGGGCGATAAGCGGCCTGAGTTCCAAATCATCAGCTTGTCGGGATAAACGCTGATCTGAATCGGCGCGCCGCTGGTGTAATCTTTATGTACCACTGCATTGAGTACTGCCTCGCGCAGAGCAGGCAGGGGCACAGGCAAAGTTTCTACCCGCTGCAAGCCTTCATAACTGATCAAGGCTTTCATGTATTTGGCTTGCAGCAGCTCAATGGTTTTGTTGACCTGCACCAAGAGCGGCCCACTAACCTCATCTTGGTAGAGCAAATCAGCATTGCTTTCAAAATAGCCAATTTTCACGAATGCACCAGTAAACCAGCGCCCCGCATCGGCATGAAACAGCAGTGCCGCTGCGCGCTTGCAAGAGCCCTCGTGCAGCAAATGCAAGCGCTCTAGTAGAGCCGCATCGCCTTCTCGCAGCGCGGCCTCAGGCAACCGCTGGCTGCGCACGGCCTGCTGGCGGAAGAGCATCAGTGCGCCCGCATTCAAATCGCCCACCTTCAGGCCGGGCAGCGCCACACCATCCCAGTGCAGGCCCTGCTTTTTGAGCAGGAAATGCGTGAGCGCCGAGCCTTTTAATTCTTGCTTGGTGCTGCCGCTACGAAAGTGGTATTCGCCTTTGTAGCTAATGGGGTTGGGGTAAGGCTCCACCCGAATCTCCAGCAGCTCTTTGCCGCCTTCCACCAGCAGATTGACATCCACCATGATGCCCAGCACATCGCGCACCTTGTTCGGAATTTCTTCCAGTAGTCGCGCTGCATTGGCCACGCCTACTACGTGGCCTTTGTCGTTGCGCCCAATCACCAGCGAGCCACCCTCGGCATTGGCAAAGCCACAAACCCAGCGCAGATAATCATCGCGCCATGATTCTTTCCATTCAGTGTGTTGGCTTTCTTTCATCGTGATTGAATTGTGCTAGCCTAGTCCAGATGTTTCAGACTACCTCATCAGGCATTTGCCCATCAATATAGAGCCAGCGCGCATTCGCGCCAATGCCTTCTTGCACGAAACGGCTGATTTCATGCAGGCGGCCTGCTTTGCCTGTGCTGTCGCGGTAACGGGCGATGAATTCGACTATTGCAGCATCGCCTCTTGCCTCGGCGTGTTTGACTTCTAAGCCCAGCCATTTGGTGGGTGGGAAGTCGATCTCGCCAGGGGCAGCGCTGCCGTGCCATGTGCCGAGCAGGTAATCGGCCAGTTGCAGGGCGTAGGCGCTGTAGCGCGAGCGCATGAGGGTTTCGGGGGCGGGGGCGTGGAGGCGTGGGCTGGCTTGCCAAGCAGCATGCCAAACGCCGCAGCAATCGCCGTAGGTTTTTTCAACGTCGCTGCCTGCGCGGCAGGGGCACAGGGCAGATGAGGCGTATTGGGAGACGGTGCGGCTCTTTTTAGGAAAGGAGCGGTGGGGCGCTGGCGTTGTGACGGCAGGTGCTGCGGGGCTGCTCATGGCTTGTCGCGTTCGAGTTGCAGCTCGCGCACCATGGCTTGCACGGCGCGGGTGCGGGTGTCGATGATGCTGGCTTCGATGTGGTGGGTGCCAACGTGGGTGCGCGCCCATTCCTGCGCGGCTTTGAGGCGATCCAGTGCTGCGCCGACATCGAGCAGGGCGACTCTGGCTTCAGCTTGCGCGCGAAGGCTGCGCAAGATTTGACCCTGAGCTTCATACAAGCTGGCCAGCGCTGCCCATGCGGGCGCATCGTTGGCATGACTGCTGAGCCAAAGTTGCAGTGCATCGATGGCACCCGCGCGGTCTGCTCGGTCTGGCTGAGCCTCATCATCGCGAGCGAGTTGCGCCCAAGCGAGCAAGATGGGGCGTTCGTTACCGCTGTGTGGGCTGCTGCGCAATTGGGCAAGTGAGACGGAGGCAGCCATGCGAGATTCAATCGATGGCTTGGCGGCAGCTTGCACGGCCTCGATGACTACTAATTCAATAGCATTGCGAGCATATTCTATGCCGGCTGCTGATTCAATTTGAGGTTCAAATGAGATGGAGGCCAGGAGCTCGCGGGCAGCTGCGGCGTAGCGCAGCGCTTCAGATGTGCTGCGTTGGCGGCTGCTGGCCAATGCGCCACCATAGAGTTGAGCCAGTTGGCGGATTTTTTGTGGGGATGGTGCGTTGGCGGGCAGCGGATTTCGCAGCGCGGCGGCGGCTTGGCTGAGCTCACTGCGCAAGCCATCTACGCTGCTGTCGGAGAGCAACCGAGCCCGGGTGGCAATCAGGGCTTGCTCGGTGTGCCAGCCGATTTGGCTTGCTGCTTGCAACGCAGGTGATGCAAATGACATGAGTTGCAAGCGCGATTGCATGTCGCCCAAACGCTCAGTGGTCAGTGGATGGCTGCGCAGGTAGGGGAAGCTGCCGTTGTCGTTGATGCGGTTGGCATTTTGCAGCTTGTCAAACATGCCGGTGAAGCCGCGCACATCCATGCCAGCTTCTTGCAGGATGGAAAAACCAATGCGATCAGCCTCACGCTCCATGTCGCGCGAAAAATTAAGCTGGCTTTGTGCGCTCACAGCCTGAGAGCCAGCGAGCACGGCGCTGGCGGCCTGCGGATTTTTGCTGGCGGCAATGCTGCCCAAGATCATCGCGCCTAGGAGCCACGGCGATTGCTGGTTTTGTTTGTCGATCTGGCGAGCAATGTGCCGCTGCGCCACATGGGTGAGCTCATGCGCGAGCACGCTGGCCAGCTCATCGCGTGTGGCCACTGCGCCCAGCAAGCCCAGATGCAAGCCAAAATAGCCGCCGGGCAAGGCAAAGGCATTGATGCTGCGATCTTTGCCCGTCATGATTTCCCAAGCAAATTGTTCTTGTTCAGGTGCAATATCGCCCCGCTTGCGAGCGGCTGCCAAGAGGGGCTGCCAAATGCGCTGCACATAAGCGCTGATCACAGGATCGTCGATGTAATCTGGATCGCGATAAATCTCGCGGGCAATGCGCTTGCCCAACTGTTTCTCGGCGGCGATGCTCATTTCTTGGCCATCGCCCAATTGCGGCAAGCCATCGGCAGCTTGGCTCACGGGCATCCAATGCAGCGCAATCAACGCTATAAAAAGCGTAGCAATTCGCGCTGATTTTATGAGGGGAGCAGGCAGTAAATGCTTCAAATGATGGCTTTCTAGCAGATTCAGAAAGAATCAAGCGGGAGGAAGGCAACGGGCTGCGCACTTTGCGCATCAACAAGCACCGTCCAGAATTCTTTGCGAGCGACCATCGGCACCCAAAGCAACTGCGTCTCGACCCGGCCTGCGTTGCGCACGGCAGCGTCGATCAGGGGCGCTTCTTTGGCAAAGCGATTGCGCAGCTCAGGCATGGCTTTGCCGACCTTGAGCACATCAGCGCGATTGGCTTCATAAGCTTGCCAATACTGCGCTTGCAGCCCGAGATGCACGCCGCTCAACGCGATCAAGGTTGCCTCCATTTTCTCGTTGCCGATCAAGGGGCGCAGGCCAATCGGTGTCGGGCCCGTCCAAGGCAAGCTGCGCAGTGCAGCGGGCGCTTTGGCCAGCTGTGCATCCTCCAGCTCGATGGCATGGATCGGGCGAAATCGGTCGTATTCAAAAACCAAATGCACTGGCCTGGCCACAGCCACTGTCCACAAACCATAAGCGAGTGCGGCCAATTGCACAACAGCAATGACGAGCAAATCTCTTTGCAAGCTGATCCAAGTTTTTTTGTGGCTGAAAATGGCAAAAGTGAGCAGAGGGCCAAGCACCACGTCGACTGCCACCACCAAGAAAAACAGCTCACGTCCGCCCGAGACTTCGCGGTAAGGATAGGGATACCACACAAAAAATACCAAAGCGGCCGCCACGGCGGCTACCGCTAGGCTGAGCCCCAAGTGCGCACCAGCAGCGAGCGCGCGGTCTTTCCAAGGATGTCCGGTGTTGAAGAATGCCATGATCGTATGATGCAAGAAATTTGAGAAGGTTCGCAAAAGATGAGTGACGCAATATTACCCAACCCTTTGGCGCCCGCGCTTGCCGCAGGCGAGTTAGCTGGCCATGGGTTAACGCATTTTGACAAAAATGGCCAAGCGCACATGGTGGATGTGGGCGGCAAAGCCGCCACGCACCGCATTGCAGTGGTGTGTGGCCGCATAGACATGCTGCCAGCCACTTTGGCATTGATTGCTACCGGCAGCGCGAAAAAAGGCGATGTGCTGGGCATCGCGCGGATTGCAGGAATTCAAGCCGCAAAGAAAACGAGTGATTTGATTCCCCTGTGTCATCCATTGGCGATCACGCGCGTGGCCGTGGATTTTGATGTTGGCTCAGCGAGCGATCCGCATGTGGCCTGCACGGCCACGGTGGAGACCGTCGGCCCCACAGGTGTGGAGATGGAGGCGCTCACGGCCTGCACGATCGCGTTGCTCACAATTTATGACATGTGCAAAGCGGTGGATCGCGGCATGGCGCTGCGATCTGTGGCGCTCATGGAAAAGCACGGTGGCAAGTCAGGCAGCTTTGTGCAAAGCATTCAGGCCGAAACAATCCAGCCTTCCAAAGCATCAAACTTTGGCAGACCGTGATTCTTTTTACCGGCCAGATGCTGGCCATAAGCCCAATGCGCTTGTAGCATGCACAGCGCGGCATCGAGGCTGTCGCCACTGGCATCGTCGATGAGCTGCTCGCGCTGTGCGTGAGTGAGCTTGAGGCGGACTTTTAACCGTGATTGGCCGTTTTCCAGAGCAGTCAGGATGTCTTTGCGGGCAATCAGCCGCTCCGGGGTTTGCTTGGATTTGTCGTCGCTTTTGTAGCTGCGCGAGCCGATGATTTCTCTGGCGAGCAGGCCGGGATATGCCTCCAGTGCCACTTTGTTGGCATCGCCTGTGTGTATACCGGGAAAATGGCAGCCCGCTTGAAGCAGCAGCGGCACGCCAGCATGCAGCATATAAGCGACGGGCGGATTCACCCACTTCATGCTTGGGCTGCTTCCGGCTGGCAAGTCGGTAGCGCGGTGTGCAAATTTTCCACCAACGGGGCGAGCATCGCAAAATGCTTTGAAAGTGGCGCGAATGACTTCGCGGGGCAAGCTGGCGTAATGCTGGATGCAGGCATGCCAATCAAGCGGCCAATGCAGAGTTTCGATCAACTCGCGCGGCAAGCCAAACGGTAAATCAAAGCCACCCACCCATGCGCGGTCTGCGGCCAGCCATTGGGCGAAGGATTCTAGGGATTCGAAACGCTCTAATTTTGATAGCACACTACGCAATGAATATGCTGGGAATACGCCATTATCTCTCAAAATTTCTTCACTGAGCGCCACCACGATGGGTTTACGCTTTGACGGGCTCGAAGAAAAATCACAACCGATGATTTGCATATTCAACGTGAATGCATTAACCCAGGGCCAGCGCCATCACGCCCGCCGCGATGCAGCATGCGCCCAGTATCCGCAAGCCGCGATCACTTTCGCCGAGCAATTGCCCGCCAATCAAAGCAGCAAACAGCATGCTCACTTCTCGCGCGGGCGCCACATGGCTCACAGGTGCGATCTTTGCGGCATACAGCACAAGCACGTAGCCTATTGGGCTAAAGATACCCACAACCGCAGCGTATTTCCATTGCAATCTCCACAATCGCTTGGCCTCAGGCAGATCGCGCAGCACCGCCACTGAGCTGTAGGGCATGCGCAAAACATTGCACCAATAATCAAACAAGATCGGCGAGAGCGCCAGCACCTTGACGGCCCAAGCATCGAGGATGGTGTAGCAAGCAATCAAAGCGCCAGTCAGTGCGCCCCAGATGATGCCGGTTTTGATGCGCTCGCGCTTTGCCGGATCCTGCGCACCCCCAAACAGCATTGGCCCGATCAAAGCGGGGCCGCCGGCCACCAAAAACACGCCAATCACCACGCCCGCAATCCCCAGCACGCCAAACGCCGAGAGCTGCTCGCCAAACACAATCACCGCCACGCCCGAGGAGAGCAGCGGGCCACTGCCGCGCGCCACCGGATAGACCACAGTCAAGTCGCTCTTGCGATAGCCCGTGAGCAAACACATGAAGTAGAGCCAGTGCACCAAGCCACTGATGGCCATGACGCTCCATTCCAGCCAGCCCCATGTGGGCACCACATCCCAGCCCAGCCAGATGCAAAACGGTGACCAAAAACCAAACATGATCAGCGCCGTGAAAAATGTAAACCGTGCATCGCCGCCGGCTTTTTTAGCTGCAATGTTCCACAGCGCGTGAATCAACGCGCCGGTGAGCACCAAAAATAAAGCGGCAGCAGGCAAAAGCGCGAAACTGTCAATTCAAGCGCTTCAGGCTCGCCCAATGATGCTGGCCGTGGCCATCAGCTCTTCAAGCAAAGCCAAGGAGACTTTGCCGCTCACGGCATACGGATCAAGCTCAGGTCTTTCAGAATATTTCAGCACGATCGATGTGTTGAGCTTGGCGAGGTTGACTTGCCCCATCGTCCAGCCACCAAAACGCCGCTCATGGATTTCTTCAAAATGCAGAAGCACCACATCTTTGTGGCGCTTGTCTTTGCAAATGTGGTTGTACAGCTCGCTCACTTGAGCGCGCCCGCCTTCAATCGCCTGCAAAAAAATTCCTGCGCCGTAGCACAGGATGCCTGTGATGCCGAGCTCGGGGTTGTGCTTACGCGAATCCGCGAGGATATCGTTGATCACTTCTGGCTTGGTGGGATCGGCCAAGCGGCTAACGTAGAGGAGACGAACCAACATAAGTGTGTACCTTGATTTTATTTGCCTGAAGGATCGCGCGGAATCAATGAGAGGAATTCGCGGCGCAAATTCGCATCTTTCAAAAAGCAGCCGCGCATCACGGAGTTGATCATGCGTGAATCCATGTCTTTCACGCCGCGCCACGACATGCAGTAATGCGTGGCTTCCATCACGATGGCCATGCCATCGGGCTGGGTTTTTTGCTGAATCAGATCGGCCAATTGCACCACGGCCTCTTCTTGAATCTGCGGGCGATTCATGATCCATTCGGCCATACGTGCGTATTTTGAGAGGCCAATCACATTGGTGTGCTCGTTGGGCATCACACCAATCCATACCTTGCCAATGACTGGGCAGAAGTGGTGGCTGCAAGCGCTGCGCACGGTGATGGGCCCAACAATCATCAGCTCATTCAAATGCTCGGCATTGGGAAACTCGGTGACAGAGGGGCCTTCCACATAGCGGCCTTTGAACACCTCGTTCAAATACATCTTGGCCACGCGGCGCGCTGTGTTGCCGGTGTTGTGATCGTTCACCGTGTCGATCACCAAGCTTTCCAACACACCTTGCATCTTGATTTCAACTTCATCAAGCAGCTTGGCCAATTCGCCGGGCTGGATAAATTCGGCAATGTTGTCGTTCGCATGAAAGCGTTTTTTGGCAGCGTTCAAGCGCTCGCGGATTTTCACAGAGACTGGCGTGCCTTGCTCACTCGGCTCTGATTTCGGGGTGGGGTTGTCTATTTTCATCAGCATGCGTAATGATAAATCATCTAATTTTTTAAGGTTTTTGGTTATTTGCCGGCATGTTTACTGCGCAATTTGCTATGAATTCAATAGCAAACCTAAATCTACCAAGGAATTGGCTTCATGCAGTGGCTTGTCTGAGCGTATTCGCAGCATGCGCGGGAAGCGCACGGCCACGCCGCTTTTGTGGCGCAGAGATCGGTTGATGCCTTCAAAGCCGAGCTCAAAAACAAGGCTGGGCTTGACGCTGCGTACCGGGCCGAATTTCTCAAGCGTGGTTTTGCGGATGATGGCATCGATCTGTTTGAATTCTTCATCGGTCAAGCCGCTGTAGGCTTTGGCGAATGCCACCAGTTGCAGCGCTTCGGGTTTTGCAGGTTCGCGGTTTTCTATCGCGTTGATCACCGCTTGCGCTTCAGCTTGGTCTTTGGGCGCACGATTCCACACCGCGAAGGTGTAGTCGGTATACACGCTGGCTCTTCTGCCATGGCCAGCCTGCGCGTAGATCAGCACGCAATCCACAGTGAGCGGATCAATCTTCCATTTCCACCAAAGGCCATCAGCTTTGGTGCGACCTTGGCCATACCTTGAATCTTTTTTCTTAAGCATCAGCCCTTCCACGCCGCGTGCGCGCGATTGGCTGCGCTGTGCGATCAGCTGCTGCCAATCGTTTGCGGCAACGATAGGAGAGAGCAGCCAGCCTCTGCCATCAACCACCGCCTCAGCTGTAGACTCATGCAAAGCCTCAAGCTGGCTGCGGCGCTGCACTTGCGTTTGAGAGCGGATGCCTTGGCCTTGTGTCTCCAGCAGGTCATAAGCCATGAAGCGCACAGGCGCATCCGCAAGCACTTTTTTGCTGAGCAGCTTGCGGCCAATGCGCTGCTGGAGTAGGTTGAAAGGCAAAGGCGAATCCTCTTTCATCACGAGGATTTCACCGTCAAGCACCGTGCCATCGGGCCAATGCGCAGCGACAGATTCAATCTCAGGAAAGCGCCCATTGAGGAGCTCCTCGCCGCGCGACCAGATGTGCACTGCACCTGCACGTTTGACGATCTGCGCTCGGATGCCATCGTATTTCCACTCGGCTTGCCAATCGCTGGCTGCACCCAGAGCCTCATTCAAGCTGGCTGCATCCACCGCGTCAGCAGGCGGCAAGCCGTGCGCGAGGAAAAATGGATATGGCTGGCTAGAATTCAAGCCGTTTGGGCTGTTTCCCGGCGTATCTTCTGCACAGAGCGCTATGAATTTAAGAGCTAATGCCTCCGAGCTGAGCTGCTTGCTGTCGGCATAGCCCATCAGCCGCTGCGCCATGATTTTTGCATCCAGCTTGGCATGTGCGGCCAGAGCGCGGGTCACCAGCAGTTTGCTCACGCCCACTCGAAAACCGCCACCGATCAGCTTGATGAGAAGAAAGCGTTGCAGCGCATCCATCTGCGCCCACCATGATTTGAGCTGGGCGGCCTGCGCTGATTCGTCCATTGATTTCAAAGCCTGTAGGCGTGCGACCCACTCGCCCAAGCCCGCATCGCCGCCAGCCTGAGCGCTGCTGGGCACGATGTAGGCGATCGTCTCTGCCAAATCGCCCACCGCTTGGTAGCTTTCCTCAAACAACCATTCAGGCACGCCGGAGGCCTCTTGCGCCCAGAGCTTGAGGAGGCTGGTTTTCACCACTTGCCGAGGCTTGCCGCCTGCTAAAAAATACAGCGCCCAAGCAGCGTCTTGTGGCTGCTTGTGAGCAACATCATCAAAATAGCTTTGCAGTGCAGCCAGCTTGTCATGGGTAGAAGTTGTCGCATCTAGCTGCGTGTAAAGCTCAGCAAACCTTCTCATACGTTACCCGTAATTGCTATTGAATCAGTAGCAATCTGTGTATATATTTCGCCGGGGAACGGCTGTTTTGCTTCTAAATTTTCATCACCATACTCCGTTTGGAAGCTGCCCGCTTGCAAGCCCTGCTCAGCCAAATAGCGCACCATGACCGCAACACTGCCATGCGTCACGATCACTCTGTTGGCCTGCGTGGCTTGAATAGCGCTGTGCAGCCCCGGCCAATCGGCATGATCGCTCAGCACAAAGCCTCGGTCGTAGCCGCCGCGCCTTCGTGCGCCGCGCAGCAGCATCCAGCCGCTGGCAAAGGCATCCGAGTAAGGCTCGAAGCGCTTGATCCAAGGCGTGCCCGTTGCACTCGGTGGGCAGAGCACGAGGCAGGTTTTGAAGTCATT
>JANNED010000228.1:0-14201 GCA_031388245.1 Variovorax sp. | reverse complement strand
ACGCTTTAATGGCGCATGGGCACGTGCGCAACACGGGCGATATTGATTTTTGGGTGAATCCAAGCACTCAAAATGCCCAAAGGCTCATGAAAGTACTTGAAGAATTTGGCATGGGTTCTTTGGGTATTCAAGCTGAAAGTTTGAGTGCCGTTGATACAGTCATTCAAATGGGCTACCCACCCGCGCGCATTGACCTATTAACCAGTATCGAGGCTGTGGAGTTTGCAGCCGCATATCCACACGCGCTACATGTCGTGATTGATGAAGTGCCTTTGACGATTATCAGCCGTGAGCATTTTTTGAAAAACAAACGAGCGCTTGCGCGGCACAAAGACTTGGCTGATATAGAAGCGCTTGATCCAGCTCATAAAAGATCATCTTGAGAAAGATGCGCAGTCGATGAATGGATTTCAGCATCACGGCGCTGTAGTGGTGGCCTACAGCGGTGGCGCGGATTCGACGGCTTTGCTACTTATGGCATTGGAAGCAGAGCCGGGCAAGGTGAGCGCAGTGCATGTGCACCATGGCTTGCAGGCTGCCGCTGATGATTTTGCTGCGCACTGCGAGGCGTTTTGTTTGCAGCGAGATGTGCCTTTGACGGTGCTGCGTGTGAATGCAAAAGCGGCAGCGGGACAGAGCCCAGAGGATGCGGCGCGCAAGGCACGCTATAAAGCCATTTCCGAGTATGTTTTAAAGAAAAATAGCTCAATTGCCGGCATAGAATATACGCAGAGTGCTCCTGAATTAGGAGTGAACGCGCTCACGGTATGGCTTGCACAGCATGCGGATGATCAGGTAGAAACGCTGCTGCTGGCGCTTTCGCGGGGCGCTGGGGTGGATGGGCTGGCCGCAATGGCGGCGCAATTTGAGCGGCATGGCGTGAGGTGGGCGCGGCCATTTTTATCGCATGATCTTTTCATGGGCGCAGGCCAAATCCGCGCATGGCTTGCTGAGCGCGGCATGGCTGCCCGTGAGCCAGGCAGCGCCAACCTCGGCCAAGGCTGGGTCGAAGACCCAACGAACCAAGCTCAGGATTTCACGCGCAATCGCATCCGCGCGAAGCTCTTGCCGGTGCTGGCCCAAGTGTTTCCGCATTACCGGGAAACCTTTGCGCGGTCAGCCAGAAACATGGCTCAAGCCGGTGCGCTGCTGACGCAGCAAGCGATAGATTTAACGGCTACGGTGGGCATGCCGCCTCGTATCAAAGCGCTGCAAGCTTTGCCGCAAGCGCACCAAGCCAACTGTTTGCGCCATTGGCTTAAAACGCAACACCAAGCGATGGGCTCGGAGGCGCAAATGAATGAATTGCTTTCTCAAATTGCCGCTTGCACCACACGCGGCCATCAAATTCGCATCAAAGTCGCGCAGGGTTATGTGCTGCGCGCTGGCGATGCCTTGGCATTCGAGGCGCCAGGCTAAAGCAAGTGCCCGTCGCTGGTGAGCAAAGATTGATCGAGCTTGGCCATGAGCGCCGACAAGCGAGCATCAGGCCCATAGGTGCTGGCAGGCGATGGCTGCACAGGCGCCGTGGCGCTGGCTACAGCAGCGCTGGCGGGATCGGTTTCAAATGCCAAATTCAGCGCAGCGAGCACTGCAATGCGATCACGCGCTTTGACCTTGCCTGCATCGCGAATGCGGCACATGGCGGTATCGACTTTTTCTACAGAAGTCAACAAGCGCTGCTCGCCGCCTTCAGGCGCGGCCAGCAAATAGCTCTGCCCCATGATTTGTACTTCGAGTTGTTTCATGTGGCAGATTCAACAGCGGGTTGTGAATGGGATTGCTCAGGCAGGCGCTCAATCAATGCATCAATGCGTGAGCGTGCAGCTGCCAGGCGAGATTTGAGTGTGTCGCGCTCATGGCTGAGCGCATCGAGCTGCTCTTGCATCAGCGCATTGGTGCGCGCGAGCTCTTCATGGCGCAGCAGCAAGCGTTCAGTTCGCTCGATCAGCGCATCGATTTGCGCAGACATCGGTGCATCAAGGCTGTCCGAAGCGTGTGTAGCGTCTTGCATGGTGGCCGAGCGTGTTGAGTTGTTTTTGAAGAATTTGCTGTCAAAAGCAGATGTAAGTCTTTGATTTTAGGCTAAGTTTTCTGTTTTCTGCAAGTGCAAATTCGGCTGCAAGACTGCTGCAATGCCATTGCAGTGACATTTAGACAACGGTTTAGAATCACAGGGTTGGTGCTCGCTGTGCAAATCTGCATGGCAGTTCAACGGGAAGCGGAAGGAGTCGCGCAAACCGCTGCGTGACTCTGAGCCCGCGCTGCCCCCGCAACGGTGTATGGACGGCTGGACTCCTCGGATGCCAGCCCGCTTGCTAAAACGAGAAGCCACTGAATGCTCCGCGCATTTGGGAAGGCATTAGCAGGTTGCAATCCATCAGCCCGGATACCGGCCAACAAGGCGATGCGCTTGCCCTTCAGGATGGGCGCATCACATTCGTCCACGTCAGCGGGGAAGCTGACACCGGACTTGCTTATGTGTCTTTCCCTCATGAAAAACTTTTCGTTTGCTCAGCGCGGCATCGCCTGTGCCTGCGCCTTGGCCTGCGCGTCTCTGACCAGCGCATCCGTCGCACAATCTTCCCCCGAACTCAAACCCATCATCGTGAATGCGAATCGCACGGAGCAATTGCTGCAAAGCGCTCCCGTGGGTGCCAGTGTCATTCTGGGTGATGAGATTCGCGCATCTGGCGCTTTGGATGCCAATGAAGCCGTGCGCCGCTTGGGTGGTGTGGCCAGCCGCGCTGATTTACTGGGCGGCCGCGAGGCATCGCTGGATTTACGAGGCTTTGGCGATTCCGCCGCCAACAACATGGTGGTGGTGATTGATGGCATCCGCATTTCAGAAAATGAGCTGGCCAGCGCCCGGCTCTCGGCCATTGGTGCAGACCGCATTGAGCGCATCGAGATCGTGCGTGGCGGCGCATCGGTGGCTTGGGGGGAGGGCGCGACAGCTGGCGTGATCAACGTGATCACCAAAAGTGGCGCAAAAAAGGGCTTGAGCGGCACAGCGCAAGTGAGCCTAGAGAGCTTTGGCATGCGCGATGCCAGCGCGAATTTGGACGTGGGTGCTGACAACGCACGCTTTTTCGCCAACCTGCGCAATTTCAACACCGATGGCTACCGCAACAACAGCGGCCAGCGCAGCGACAGCCTCAGTCTTGGCATGGAGGCGGGCAGTGCACAAGGCTTGAAGCTGCGTTTGGAATTCAGCAGCAACAGCACGGGCTCGCGCCTGCCCGGCGCATTGCCTGTGGCGAAAGCTGAAATCAATCCAAAACAAACCAACACACCTTTGGATTTTGCTTCGCGGCGCGAAGACCGCACCAGTGTGGCGCTGCAATACCGCAGCGGCGGTTGGCTCGCCAGCCTCGATGTGGCGCAGCGTGATCGCTCAGCCAAAATGTTTAATGATTATGGTGTGGGCGGCACGCAAGACACGGCGAGTACAAGCCAAGGCACGCAGGTATCGCCCCGATTGCAATACACCGGCGAGCTTGGCGGCGCTGCCGTCACGGCGCTGCTTGGCATAGATCGCCAGCGATGGCAGTATCAAAACGATGTGGCGTATTCGGGTTTCGCGGCCAATGCCGAGACAGCCCAGCAAAGCAACCGCGCCAGCTTTGTGCGTGCTGATGTGCTGCTGCCAACGGCAACGCGCTTGGTCTTGGGCGCTCGCTCCGAGCGTATTGCGCAAAGCTTTGATGACAGCTTGGCCGCAGTCAACTATCAAACCCATACACCACTCAAAGCATGGGAGCTTGGCCTGAACCAAACAGTGGCCAGCGGTTTGGATGTGTATGGTCGCGCAGCCAAGAGCTATCGCATCGCCAATGTCGATGAAAACCGCTACTTGGCGACACCACTGATGCCGCAAACCACACGCGATGTCGAGCTTGGCCTGCGCCATGCCAGCAAGCAAGGCAGCTATGCCCTGCGTGCGTTTCGGCAGTCCACACAAAATGAGATCGCCTATGACAACAACCTGTTTTCTAATGTGAACCTTGATCCTGTGCGCAGAACCGGAATTGAGCTGGAAGGGCAAATACAGCTGCATCCCGCATGGCGTTTAAGCGGCAGCGTGCAGAACATCAAAGCACGCTTTTCATCGGGCGCATACACCGGCAAGCGCCCACCGCATGTCGCAGAGATGAATGCGCAAGCGCGGCTGGCCTGGTCGCCTGCTGCGGCGCATCGCATCGAGGCGGCGCTGAACCATCGCGGCGAGGCGGTGCTGGGCAACGATTGGAACAACGCCTGCACACGCCGCGCTCCCGCACGGACGACGTTGGATCTGAACTATGCCTTCAGCCCCGCCGCAGCGCCTTGGAGCTTGAGCGCAGGCGTGGACAACCTCGTGAATAGCAAAACCTTCGGCTGGGGCTTCACGAATGCGACCTGCTCAGCGACCAATGTGTATCCCGAAGCAGGCCGCAGCTTCAAGCTCAAAGCGCGCTACAGCTTCTGAACGCCTGCCATGCGCGAATTCATTCTTGGTGGTCAAAAAAGCGGCAAAAGCAGGCTGGCCGTGGAGAGGGCGCGCGCTTGGCTGGCGCAACCTTCATCACCATCTTCGCCGCGTTCTGCGGTGTTGATTGCGACGGGGCTGGCGCATGATGCGGAGATGAAGGAGCGCATTGCACGGCATCAGGCGGATCGGTTGGTGCGTTTGCCTCAGCTGCGCTGCGTGGAAGAAGCTGTGCAGCTTGGCGATGCGCTGCGTTCTGCATCCAATGCGCATACGCTGGTGGTGATTGATTGCATCACGATGTGGCTGACCAATCTGTTGATGCCCAGTGAAGCGGGAAGTTTGAAGAAAAATGAGCAGTTTGCCGGCGTATTTCCTGCGCGGAGTGCTATTGATTTAATAGTATCGCTGCATGACGCGCTTGCGCAGATTGCTCAGGCGAAGGGCCCTGTGGTGATCGTGAGCAATGAAATCGGCTTGGGGGTGATCCCGCTGGGCACTGAAGTGCGCCATTTTGTAGATGAGCTGGGTAAGCTCAATCAAGCGCTGGCGGCGCAGTGTGAGCGTGTCACATTGATGGCGGCCGGGTGTGCATTGACTTTGAAAGGCGAGCCATGAAAGTCTTGATTGCGTTGGGTTTATCGCTGCTGCTGTCTTGCTCAGCAGCTTGGAGCGCAAGCGTTTCTGTGAGCGATGATCGCGGCAAGGTGCAGCAGTTTGAAAAAACGCCACAGCGCATCGTGAGTGTGTTGCCATCGCTCACAGAGAGCGTGTGTGCGCTGGGCGCTTGCGCGAAGCTGGTGGGCGTGGATCGTTATTCCAATTGGCCGGCGAGCGTGAAAAAGCTGCCGCAAGTCGGCGGTGGGCTGGATCTGAATATTGAGGCGATTGTGCGGTTGAAGCCGGATGTGGTGTTGGCGGCCACGTCGTCTCGTGCAGGCGAGAGGCTGGAGGCGCTCGGGCTCAAGGTTCTGATGTTTGAGCCGAGCTCGCATGAGGCCGTCAGGCGCAGTTTGCAGCAGCTCGATACGCTGCTGGGCAATGCCCAAGCAGATGCGCTGTGGCGCAAGGTAGAGGGTGATTTTGCGCAAGCTGCTGCGCTGCTGCCGGCCTCAGCGCAGGGCGCAAAAGTTTATTTTGAGGTGGATCGCACGCCCTATGCAGCGGGAGAAGCTTCATTCATCGGGCAGACGCTGTCGAAGCTGGGTTTGCAAAACATCGTGGGCAAGCAGCTCGGCGCGTTTCCCAAAATCAACCCAGAATTTGTGGTGCAGCAACAGCCCGATGTGATTGTGTTGAGTGAGCGGCATGCGGCGGAGCTCAGTAGGCGCCCTGGCTGGATGCAACTGAAAGCTTTGCAGGGCAAAGCAATCTGCGAGCTCAGTGCGGCGGATGGCGATCTCGTCGTGCGCAGCGGGCCGCGCCTAGGCGAAGGCGCGAAAGTGTTGGCGCAGTGCATTGCCAACGCCTTAAAAAAGTGATGAGGACATGATGCGATCTGCCGCTTTGGCTGCTTGGCTCGTTGGCGCGGCATGCCTGCTTGTATTGCTGGGTTTGCAGGTGGGCAGCCTTGGCTTTGAAATGTTGCATTGCACAGGCTTCGCGCATTGCGCTTCTTTTGGCTTGCAAGGTCTGGACGCGGCGATGCTGCAAGTGATGGTGGACATTCGCCTGCCGCGCGGCTTGGGCGCTTGGGCTGCGGGAGCATTGCTTGGCCTCTCGGGTGCGCTCGCGCAAGGGCTGTTTCGCAATCCGCTGGCTGATCCCTTCTTGCTCGGCAGTGCATCGGGTGCAACGCTGGGCGTGGTGATATTGCTTGCGGCTTTGGGTATCTCGCCGATGGCTTTGAGTGCGCTGCAAAGCATCGGGCTGACGGGTGCGGCGTTTGTTGGCGCTCTGGCTGCCGTGAGCCTCACGCTGCTGCTTGCGCAAGGTGTGGGAAGCCCGCTTCGCCTCTTGCTAGCAGGTGTGGTGGTGGGTGTTGTGTTGGGGGCACTCTCCTCGCTGCTGCTGACGCTTGCACCCGAGGTGATGCTGTCTGTGCAGGGTTTCATGCTGGGCAGCACGAGTTTTCTGGGCTGGAGCGCGGTGGGGGTGTTGCTTGCCACGCTGCTGGTTTGTTTGCCGACGGCGATGCTCGCGGCGCGGGCTTTGGATGCGTTGCAGCTGGGCGAATTTGCGGTGCACAGCCTAGGCTTGCCATTGCCTGCCATTCGTTTGTTGCTGGTTGTTGTGATCTCTTTGAGCACCGGCGCAGCCGTGGCGCAAACGGGGCTGATTGCCTTCGTTGGCCTCGCTGCGCCGCATCTGGTGCGCGGGCTGTGTCGCGTGAACCATCGCGCTTTGATTTTGCTCAGCAGCTTGTGCGGCGGTGTTGTGTTGCAAGCCTCTGATCTTCTTGCACGCGGCTTGGCCGCTCCGCGCGAGCTGCCTGTGGGTGTGCTGACGGCGGTGCTGGGCGGTGCTTATTTGCTGTGGCTGATGCGCCGCACTGCGCAGCGTGAATCTGCGAGCCACAAGGAGACGCTATGAAAACAGCAGCGCTCCACGCCATGAATATCTCGGTTTGCCTTGGTCATCGCTGTGTATTGAGCGATTTGAATCTGCAATTCCCGGCTGCACGCTGGATCAGCATCGTCGGCCCCAACGGCGCTGGAAAATCGACCCTGCTGAAAGCGCTGGCTGGCTTGATACCGTTTGAAGGCGAGATCAGCCTGTTTGAGAAAAATCTGATGCGCGTGCCAGCACGCCAGCGTGCCCAAGAGATCGCATGGCTTGCGCAAGACGAAACCGGCGCGCTGGAGATGCTGACGAAAGATGTGGTGATGCTCGGCCGGCTGCCGCATCAAGGCTTGCTCGGTGGCATCACAGTGCAAGATACCTCAGCATGCGAAACCGCCATGCAGCAAACACACACCACAGCATTTGCAAATCGCCTGCTGGGTGAGCTTTCTGCTGGCCAGCAGCAGCGTGTGCGACTGGCTCGTGCATTGGCCACGCAAGCCAAGGTGCTGCTGCTCGATGAGCCGCTGGCCAATCTGGATCCGCCGCATCAGATTGACTGGTTGCACACGATTCGCAGCCAAGTTGGCCGTGGCGCAACGGTGATCAGCGTCTTGCATGAGCTGCCCATGGCTTTGCTGGCTGATGAAATGGTGATACTTTCTCAAGGCCAAGTGCATCATTTTGGCAGTTGCCAAGATGGGGTCACGCATCGAGCGCTTGAGAAGGCGTTTGACCAGCGAATTCGCGTGATTCAAGTGCAGAACATGTGGGTGGCGTTGCCCGTGATCGCGCCGATACAGTGATGCGAAAAAAGGCTCACGATGTCAATGGCAAGGAGCGAAACAAGCGATGCTCGCATTCAGGATCAGAGCATTTTTCGCAGTTCCATTGCCATTTTTTGAAAGCATTTTGAGTGTTTGCCGGCATAGAATCTGTGTTGTTTGCTATTGAATTTATAGTATCTTGCCGTTCGGTGAGCCGCGCAATGGCTTGCAGGGCGTGCTTGCTGCGTTGCGAATCCGTGCCATAGATCACCTCAAAAGCCAAGCCAGCGCTGTGCAGCTTTGCTCTGAGCAGTGCGTCCACTGGGGCTCTCACATGCTCGCCATCGCGCTGGATGCCGTCGGCTTGCCAAGGCATGTCTAGGCCAGTGAGTAAGGTGAGATCGAACGTTTTTTGATACTGCAATGCGGCGGTTGTGAGGCTTGCGTCTTGGAAGATGAATTCGCTGTAAATCGCGGTCATCAGCGGCGTGGTGTCGGCAATCACCCTGCTGGCGAGCTTGGTGGCGGCTTCGATGCGATCTTGTTGGATGCGGGCGATATGCGCTTGCTCCCTGCGCTGCGGTGTGCGGCCTTCTTGCTCACACCATTCGCGCAAGTATTCATCGACAGCCAGCGTGCTTTGCCCACGCCCGCAAAGATGAGCTGCCAACTCACTGGCCAGTTGGCTTTTGCCTGTGCTCTCAGCCCCGAGCAAAGCGATTTTTATTGCAGGCACAGTGATCTTCACTCAGGAGTTTTCATCACTTGTTGCCAAGCACGCCAGCCGACGGCTGCCATCAAGGCAAAAAGTGTGTACAAAGCCACAGTCAGCCACAAGCCTTTGTAGGCGAACAGTCCAATACTGATGAGATTCACAATGATCCACAGTGGCCAGTTGGCGGTGTATTTTTTGCCTAAGAGATAAGTGGCTGCTAAGCTGAGCGCGGTGGTCACGGCATCCCACCATGGCACATCTGAGTTCGTGTATTTGGATAAAAACAGAGCGATTGCCGGCACAGATACTGCACAGAACGCTACTAATTTGATAGTGACTGTGTTTGGCAGCAGTTGCGGCAGCCAAGCTTGCCCATCAGCAGCTGAGCCGCGCAGCCACTGCCACCAGCCCCAAAGCGCAGTGATCGCAAAGAACACCTGCAAAGCGGCTTCGGCATAGAGCTTGGCATCAGCAAAGACGAGCACATACAGCAGCGAGCTTGCAAACGCCAACGGCCAGCCCCAGTGAATTTGGCGGATGTTGCACCCTACCATGGCCACGCCGAGCACAGCGCCAATCAGCTCGGCCCAGCTGGCGGGCAGGCCAAAGAGATGGAAGGCGGGGGTGTTGAGCAAATCGATCATGCGTGTTGTCTCAATGAAACCGTGATTGTGCCTGCTGGTTGCTTGGTTTTTTATCATCGCGCGGCGTGCGGCATCGCTTTGAAATCAGCCGAATAAAGGGAATAATGCAATCATTCAATTTTTAGGAGCACAGCATGGCAAAAGGTCAACAAAAATCCAACAAAGAGGGCAAAAAGCCGAAAAAAGATACGTCTGCACCGAAGGTGCTCACGGGTGAGCCGATGCGTGCGGCGATTGTGACGGCGGTGATGCCCAAGGGCAAAGAGAAAAACAAGGGCAAGTAAGCGCGGCGTTCAAAAGCGAGAGAAATACTCGCGGCGTATCCAATCGGTGGTGTCTTCAGCCGCTTCATAGCGCGCGATTTCTAGGCGCTTGATTTGCGCATACGCAGCGAGCACTTGGCTGCCAATGCGCTCGCTCAGTGCAGTATCGGCTTGTAGTGCATCAATGGCTGGTTTGAGGCTGGCTGGTAGAGCTTGTGCGCTGCTGCTCTCTGCGGGCGGTGGCTTTGAGCCGCGCGTGATGCCATCCAAGCCCGCATGAATTTGGGATGCCAAGTAGAGATACGGGTTGGCCAGTGGCGAACCAATGCGGTTTTCTATGCGGGTGGCGAGGCCGGCCGTGATCACGCGCAACATAGCGCTTCTGCTGTCTAGGCCCCAATTGGCGCGGGTGGGCGCGAGGGCGTTGGGCTTGAAGCGCTCGTAGGCATCTATCGTCGGGTTGGCTAAGGCGCATATGCCGCTGGCATGTTCGATCAACGCTGCAAGCCAGTGCTGGCCGATTGGCGACAGTGCTTGGGGCGGGTCAGCGGCAAACGCATTGCGCCCGGTTTTCATGTCTACGAGCGACTGATGCAAATGCCAGCCGCTGCTCATGATGTTTGGGAAAGGCGGGCGGCACATAAAGGTGGCGTGGTAGCCGGCGCGTTGCAAGGCTTGTGTGGCGGCGCTGCGAAACAGCACCATGCTGTCTGCCGCTGCAAGCGCATCTTGCACATCAAACACGGCTTCGACTTGGCTCGGGCCAAACTCTGCTTCAAGCGAGGTGAGCGGCAGGCCTAAAGCGGCGCAGGTGCTGCGCACGATTTGCAGCGGCTCATCAGCGCGATCTAACCAACGCTCAGAGAGCAGCCGATAACCGGGATGAACCATGCTGAGCGCCGGCGGCAGGCCTGGCCATGCGGCTAAATCTGGGTCTGTTTGTGGGTGGGCGTTTTCTATTTTGTAGATGTGAAATTCGATCTCCAAGCCGCAGCGCAGGCCGTAGCCTTGTGCATTCAACGCAGCGAGGGCGGTGCGCAAGATGTCGCGCGAATCGACGGCAAGTGGCTGGCCATCCGCGCCGTGCATCTGCCCTTGCAGCCACGCGGTGTTTGTTGCCCAAGGCAGCACGCGAAAGCTGTCAAGCAAGGGCTTCACTGTGAAATTACTCGCTTGCGCGAATGAGCCAAGCAGCGGCAGATGCGCCAAGCCACCGGGCTCAAACACTTTGAAAGCCGTGCGATCGCTGGTGTCTTTCAGCGCAAGTGTTCCGACCATGCCGATGCCGTTTTTCAAAGCGGCTTCCAAGGCGCGAGGCATGATGCTTTTGGCGCGCAACTCGCCATGCAGATCGCACCATGCGATACGGATTTGTTCGATACCCGATTCGCGCACAAGTCGCAGAATTTGATCGGCGTTCATGGCGCGATCCAAGGCGCTGTGCTGCGCTTGTCGGCAAGCTGCGCTGTGATCCAAGCTTCCCAAGCATCGGTTGGTGCAAAGCCATCGACTGTGCCGGGTGGTTCGCTTAAAGTGTGCATCGCGGGGAGAGCGGGCAGTGCTTGCCCTTTTTCTGCCGCATCTTGCGCACGCTGCAACCAACGGCGATAGAGCACGATGATTTTGTCGCTCGTGGCCAAGTGCTCGCGTGTGCGATCTTGCACACCATTGTTGGCTTCTCCCATGCTCTCCACAGCCCATTGGTCATGCACATTGATATCGTCTTCGCCCATGCCAAGGAAAGTGCGGCTGATTTGCTCCTCGGGCGAGAAGCCCCAAGCGTTGTGTGCGCCAGATTTTGGCGTGTAAAGCGGCAGTGTGGTGTAAGGAAGGCGCTGGGCGCGCATAGCGGCTTGATCAATGGGCTGGGCATAGCTCGTGAACACGCTGAACCAATAAGTGCGCCCATCGTCAATGGGCAAATGCCATTGCGTGATGGTGAGCGTCTCAGACAGCGGAATCACGAAGATATGTGGAAAGATCGCTTGCGTCATGCGCACGTGCGTGGTGGCCTCTGAGAGCTGGCGCAACGCCGTGATGCGAATGCCTTGCATGGTCTCCGAGCCAACAGCTTGCGCAGAGAGCTGGGGCCGATGCAGCTGCCGCATCACGCGCGTCATCGGCCAGCGCTCGCCCGCCACATCGCCCGCAGCCGCGCTGCGAAACTGCTTGCCGCCTGCATTGCTGCCCATCTCAGCCAGATCTGCGTCTTGCAAAAAGCGATGCAAAAAAGACGGATGCGCCGGATCCATGCCCACCTCAAAGCATTGCAGCCAATTGGCATGCCACATGCCCTTGAAGGCGAAGCTGTGGGAGGCGGGGGCGGCAAAGCAATCGAGCTCAGGCATGGGTGGTGGGGTGGCTCCCTCAGAGCCACTCGTCATCTCTCCCTCAGAGCCACTCGTCAAATTGCCAAGCCAAGCCCACACCACGCCTGCTTTCTCTTGAACCGGGTAGCTGCGCTGCTTGATGTGTTGGCACATCGTTGAATTCTCAGGCTCGGCAGGCGTGTCGATGCATTGACCGGGCACTTGCCCGCTGGTTTGAAACGCCCAGCCATGAAACGGGCAGCGGATGCTGGTGGCATCGGGTTTTGTGGTTGAAATCGGCGCTTTGCCGGCATAGATACTGCGTGAAGCGCTATCACTTTCATAGTGACTTGATTCATACCTTGCAAACGCGAGATTCGCGCCGCGATGTGGGCAATCTCGATCCAGCAGCGCCCAAGAGCCATCGTGGTTCTTCACCAATACAAAATCCTGCCCCAGCGCACGCACCGCCTTGATCAAGCGCGGCTGCGCCACACTGCCCATATCGGGCGCAAGCGCTGGATCAAACTCTTCAGCCAAAGCCACTGGCTGCCAAAAGCGCCGCTGCAGCAGACCGCCGGGTGACCCGGGGCCGACTTGCGTGAGGCGGATGTTCTGTTCGCGATTCATGGTGTGATTATTAGCTGGAGAGCCGCATGTTGTCTGTTCGCGTTATCCTTGAGGCTGATCACAAACTCATCTTTCTTTCGCTATGAAACTCTACAACTATTTTCGCTCGTCCGCATCGTTTCGCGTGCGCATCGCTTTAAACCTCAAAGGCTTGCCGTATGACTACGTCAGCGTGCATCTGGCCAAAGGCGATCACAAAAAAACTGAATTCGCTGCGCTTGCAGCCAACGGGTTTGTGCCATTGCTTGAGCTGGATGACGGCACACGCCTTGATCAATCGATGGCGATGATGGAGTACCTTGATGAAGTGCACCCCAGCCCTGCGCTCCTGCCGCCTGACGCTTTAGGTCGCACGCGTGTGAGAGCGCTTGCGCAGAGCATCGCCTGTGAGATTCATCCGCTCAACAACCTGCGCGTGCTGAAATACCTCGTCAAAAACATGGGTCAAAGCGAAGAGGCGAAAAACGCTTGGTATGTGCACTGGTGTCGCGAGGGTTTGGAGAGCTTTGAAAAGCAACTGACCCTGCTGCCGCAAAGCAACTACTGCTATGGCTCAGCGCCCACGCTGGCAGACTGCTGCCTCGTCCCCCAAATTTTCAATGCCCAGCGCTTCAACACACCACTCGATGGTTTGCCGCGCACGATGGCTGTTTTTGATCACTGCATGACGCTCGATGCTTTTCAAAAAGCTTCCCCGAAGCATTGCCCAGATTTTGAGGCTTGAGCCATACGTGCTGGCCAGTGAATCGGCGGGCGCTTTGTGGCGCTATAGCTGAAAAACGCTAGGAACTCAAACCGAAGCGTTTGCAGCCATCAACTTTTTCACATTGTCCATCGCTGCGATGCCATTGGCGCGCAATTCAGTGAGGATGGCGATTTTCTCGTGATCGCCCTCTTGCACACCGGCGGTCATTTTGCTGAAGCCATCCAAGCGGCTGTTTGTCATCCAGTTGCGTAGCTCTTTTTCTTTGCTCCAGCGCACTTGGTTGGCCATGTTGCCCATGGTCGAAGCAATATAGCCTGCGATGTTGCGCGGGAAGGGGACGACTTTGCAGAGTTGGTTTTTGATTGCGTCATCCTCGTAATGCGCCTCTACATAAGCGCAGACTGCGGCGCTGAAGCTGATGAGTGGGGTGCGCACGAGCTTGGGCACGATCAGGCCGGGTTGGAAGATCGGTGCCGTTTCGGCTTGCGGGTGGTCATTGGCCACCCCGGAGGCGGTGCAATTGATATATAGCGTATTTGCAGGCATGGTCACGCGGCCTTCGGCGAGCACCAGAGTGTCTTGTTCAATCGCTTGCACGCGGCCTTTGCGGATGACTTGTTCGATTTGCCGCAAAAGTTGCACCTCGCCCTCAGACATCGTGGCGTAGTGAAACATGCGCGGCTTTTGACTACGATCAATTCGTAGCATCTGGCCAGAAGCTTCAAGGCGATCAAACAGATCATCCACGCTGGTGGCCTCGGCCAGCGCCTTCATCTGTTTGGCCACGCCGCCCATCGAATGCGCGAAAAATTCTTCGCCGGGTTGCGTGGTGATGCGGTTGACCAGCCAAGAATCGCGCGGCATGACCCAATGGATGCTCTCAGGCGCGGCGCCGCAACTGAGCAGCCAGATGGCGGCATCCATGGCCGTCTTGCCAGCGCCGAGAATGCAAAAGTTTTTCGGGCGATCATCACTTTGCCAAATCTGTGTGAGCTGTGTGGGCGAGGCGATGCGCACACTTGTCGATACTTTGAATTTTGGCGCTGTCGTGGCCGGCACTTGGGGCGTGAAAAATGTGGCATCCACCCGTTTTTTACGCACCGTGATCTGCGTCTCTTGCCCAGAGAGGATGGATTGCACGCTCGCTGTGCCATTTTCTAGCCTCAAGTATTCGCTCATCGGCAGATAAGTCAC
>JANNED010000216.1:0-4795 GCA_031388245.1 Variovorax sp. | reverse complement strand
CGCCGCCGCCACCCGGCCCGTGGTCGTAATAATTGGAGTAACCGCCTTTGCCGCCGTTGACATTGATGGTCAACGCGCCCGACGTGCCGTTGCCAGCAAGTACCACCACCGTGCCGCCAGCACCCCCGCCGCCTGCGCCTTCAGAGCCACCGCTGGTGTTGTAGGCGGTATAACCATCCGCATTGATCGTGCCACCGCCTGTAAGCGTGCCAGCGCGAATCAGCACCATGCCGCCGCCAGATGCCCCGCTCACCGTGATTGCGCCGTCTGCTCCGTTGACCGTGCCCGTGGCAGTAGGCGCTGGCCGTGTAGTGAGCGTGTCGATCGGCGGCCAAGTGGTGACGGCATTGGTGTTGCCATTGTTGTTGCTCGACCCAGCACCCCCGCCACCGCCGAGGACCAATCGGCTGATGCTCGCCGCAATCGCACCTGCGCCACGGCCACCTGCATCATTTTGCTGCGCCCAACTGAAGCCGCCCTGTCCACCGCTGCCGCCATTGCTGCCGCCTCCGCCGCCGGAGTTGTATTGATTGCCCCCAGCAACGGGCTCGCCATCGTTACCTGCGCCCCCCGCATTGCCTTGCGCTGCACGACCACCCGCCCCTAAGTTGTAGCCTTGTGTGAACAGGCCTGCATAGTTCAATGGCGTGGCCGTGCCATTGAATACTTGCACTGGCGTGCCTGCTGTGCCCTCGCCCTTGAGCGCACCGTTAGGAGCCGCAGTGCTGAAAGCGTAGTCTGCATCTGAAAACAGACTGCCCGCAGCCCTGTTACCCGTGCCATTTAAGCCAGCGCCGCCCCGAAAACCCGTTCCACTGGCGTTGATGCTGCCGGTGAAATTTAAGCTGCCGGCCACATCCATGGCCACAATGCCACCTGTGACCACGCCTGTGACTGTGTTCATGGTGTAAGCATCGGGATTGACTGCGCCGCTCAATACCGCCGATGAATATTGCGGCACATACACCACTTGAAAGGTGCGCACCACATTGCTGCTAGCGCTTTGTGTGTAGCTGTTGGTGAGATTGCGATTGAGCGTGAGTACGTTTCCAGCGACGGCACTGATCAACGCATATTCATGCAAGCCCGCATTGGCCGGCGTGTTGCCATCTTGCATTTGTATGATCAGTACCTGATCGCCAGCCCGCAGCGTGCGGTTGCTGCTACGCAAACCACTGATGGAGGCTACGGTGACGGTGTTTGAGCCGCTGCTGGCTGTACCACTGCCACCGTGATAGCTGTTGATCACACCCGAGGGCGTGGCCGGGCCATCAAGACCTGGGATGCCGCAGGTTTGAGCCACTGCATTTGAACTGAGGGCTGACAAAGCCATCAAAAAAACGCACCCAGAAATCAGCTGACGTAAGACAGAACGTAGAGAATTCAGAAACACAGCAATTGCAGCCTAAAAATAATAAAACATCAAAAATCTAACAACACCAACATCACTGCTGAGAATTTTGACCTGCGATTTTTGCACAATCTGAAGTGTAGCTGTACTATGTTCGGCTGACGTTTGTGAGCACGATAAACGAGGTATCAAGCCACGCCGTTGACCTTGAACCAATCCACGCAGCGCTTCCAGCCATCGGAGGCTGGCTCGGCGCGGTAGCTGGGGCGATAGTCAGCGTGGAAGGCGTGTGGTGCGCCGTCGTAGATCACAAATTCGCTTTTCTTGGCCGCTGCGCTGCCGTTTTTCAGCTCAACCTTCATCTTTTCTACGGTATCGAGCGGAATGCCTGTGTCTGCACCGCCATACAAGCCAAGCACCGGCCCGTTGATGCTACCAACCAAGTCCACCGGATGCTTAGGCGTCAAATCACTGGCTTGGCCCACCAAGCGGCCATACCAAGCCACGCCAGCTTTCACGTTTTTGTTGTGCGCCGCATAGAGCCAGGTGATGCGTCCACCCCAGCAAAATCCAGTGATGCCCACTTTGTTGGCATCACCGCCATTGGCGCGTGCCCAAGCCACCATGCCATCCAGATCACTCATCACTTGCGCATCCGGCACTTTGCTCACCACCTCGCGCATCAGATCAGCCATCGCGTTGTATTTGGTCGGGTCGCCCTGGCGGGCAAAGAGCTCAGGCGCAATCGCAAGATAGCCCGCTTTAGCGAAGCGGCGGGCAGTGTCGGCAATGTATTCATGAACACCAAATATTTCTTGAATCACCAGCACAACAGGCAGATTGGCTTTTCCCACAGGCCGCGCCACATAAGCAGGTACTTTGAATCCCGCCACATCCACCATCACCTCGCCTGCTGTGAGGCCGTCTGATGATGTTTTGATCGCGGTTTGCGCGACGACCGCCCCAGCCGTGGCTGCATAACCCACGCCAAATGCCGTGGTTTTGAGGACAGTGCGGCGGCTCGGCGCTTGGCCAGATGCGCTGTGAAGCAAGGCAGTTGTATCGGATAAGTTGTCTGCAAGAGTGGTCATGGCAAGCCTTTCGTGGAATAAACTCAGAGTATGAGCCCAGCGCAACAAAGTTGTTGCGCCTAAGTTGGAAGAATTTTTAAAGGAAAACCCCATGCCCACACTCAAAGTTGAAATGCTCGAAGGCCGCACCCCTGAGCAAAAGACGGCTCTGGTGAAAGCGCTCACGCAAGCTGTGGTCGATTCGCTCGGTTCTAAGCCAGAAAGCGTGGATGTGTTGCTCTACGACATTCCCCGCCAAAATTGGGCCACCGGCGGCATCCAGTGGTCTGAACGCCCATAAAGAAATTTTTCTCATGACACGTGGACAAAAAACCGGACGTGGGCCCAACGGCTATTACGTCAAAGGCGAATTCGTGGCCGATGGCAGTGAGCTGGATGTGGAGCTCAAGGCCGAATTCGATGGCAGCCGCAGCAAAGCCAAAGCCGAGAGCGATGCCCTGCAAAAGCTCGGCATCCAGCTGCTTGATCTACCAGAGGCTCGCTTGAAGAAGCTCGATCTACCCGAGAAGCTCTTCGATGCCGTGCAAGAGGCCAAACGCATCAGCAACTTTGAAGGCAAACGCCGCCAGATGCAATACATCGGCAAGCTCATGCGAAAAGTCGATCCCGCGCCAATAGAGGCCGCCGTCGTTGCGGCCAAAAAAGGCAGCGCCACTGAAACCTTGATGCTGCACAAAGCCGAGGTGTGGCGCGACAATTTGATTGCGCTGGATGGCAGCTTCGAGCAGTGGATGCGCGAGCATCCCGACACCGACACACAGCATCTTCGCTCTTTGATTCGCCAAGCCAAAAAATCCATCGTGCCTGATGCCGGCGCAGGCGAAGCACAGCGTCAAGCTAAAGTGTATCGCGAGATCTTCCAAATCGTGAAAGCGGCTTTGCTCTCACAAGCCGGCGAAGCCTCCGAAGACGATGACGGCGACGCTGACAGCGACACAACATCAGAAAACTAAGCCATGACTTTTGATCCTGTCACCATCGGCATTGTCTCCATCAGTGATCGCGCCAGCACAGGCGTTTATCTGGACAAAGGCCTGCCCGCTTTGAAAGACTGGTTGACCAAGGCGCTGAAAAATACGATCTCGTTTGAGGCGCGGCTGATCCCTGATGAGCAAGCCTTGATCAGCCAAACACTGATTGAGCTCGTCAACGCCGGCTGCTCGTTGGTGCTGACCACCGGAGGCACAGGCCCTGCGCTGCGCGACGTGACGCCGGAGGCGACTCTGGCCGTGGGGCACAAAGAGATGCCAGGCTTTGGCGAGCAGATGCGCCAGATCAGCTTGAAATTCGTGCCAACAGCCATTTTGTCGCGCCAATGCGCCGTGATCAGGGATAAAAGCCTGATCATCAATTTGCCCGGTCAACCGAAAGCGATTGCTGAAACCTTAGAAGGCTTTCAGTCAGACGATGTCAAGGTGGCAGGTATTTTTGCTGCTGTGCCTTATTGCATTGATTTGATTGGCGGGCCGTATCTTGAAACGGATGATGCGATATGCCAAGCCTTTCGCCCAAAATCAGCCATCAGAGCACAAACACCAGCATAGGTGTTCCTTCCGTGGTTAAATCAGGGAATCTGTTTGGAAGTCTTGAATTTTTATGTCCAATCTACCCTTCCCTGCAATCAAACCCGGCGTGAATCGTGCGTTGTATGCTACTTTTTTAATAGCGTATAGCTTTTCATCAAGTGCCTGGGCTGTGATCGATAAGCCAACAGAGCCCTACATCAGCTACACGTTCAAGCCTGGCGACAAGCTCTTGATCGTCTCGCGCAGCTTGCTTGCTGATCCCAAGCAATGGAATGCACTGGCTCGCCTGAATAGCTTGAAAAACCCCGATGTGATTCTTCCCGGCCAAATCCTTGATGTGCCACGCAGCATGATCAATTTTGCCAACCAACCCAAGCTGACTGCCGGCGGTGTGCTGCAAAGCGCTACGGGCAGCGTGATGCTCAACGGCGTGGCCGCGCAGGCCGGGGCCGCTGTAGCCGAGGGTACGCGGGTACAGACGGGTGTGGGCAGCTCGGCTGTGGTCAAACTCTCTGATGGCTCGCAAGTGCAGCTCATGCCGCGTAGCTTGGCAGAAGTAACCCAGCTGCACGGCTATGCGATGAAAGACCCCGCTAGCAGCATTTCCACCACTTGGTTTTCAGGTGCGATTCGGTTGATTGAAGGCGTGCTTGATATCGCTGCGGACAAAACAGCGAAGCGCAAAGAGCCTATCCAAATCGTCACGCCAACGTCGGTAATTGGTGTGCGTGGCACGCAATTTCGTGTGGCCTATGAAGATGCCGCCTCCGGCACAGCCCGCACCGAAGTGCTTGAAGGCAAAGTGCGCGCCGACAACCCCGCGCAAT
>JANNED010000304.1:0-13893 GCA_031388245.1 Variovorax sp. | reverse complement strand
GTGATGATGGGCATGGGCGAGCCACTTCAAAACTACACCGCTCTCGTGCCCGCGCTGCGCACCATGCTCTCTGATCACGGCTATGGCCTCTCGCGCCGCCGAGTCACGGTGTCCACTTCTGGCGTGGTGCCGATGATGGACAAGCTGGCTCTGGATTGCCCTGTGGCGCTGGCTGTGTCGCTGCACGCGCCAACGGATTTATTGCGCGACGATCTCGTGCCTCTGAACAAAAAATATCCGCTGCAAGAGCTGCTTGCTGCCTGCGAGCGCTATTTGCAAGCCGCGCCGCGAGATTTCATCACGATGGAATATTGCATGCTCGCTGGCGTGAACGACTCTCCTGAGCATGCCATGCAGCTTGCAGCCTTGGTGAAAAACGTCAAACTGCCAGTGAAATTCAATTTGATTCCGTTTAATCCGTTCCCGCAGAGCGGTTTGCTTTGCTCCGCTCCGAAAGTTGTAGCAGAATTTGCAAAAATCCTGCAAGATGCGGGTATCGTCACCACAGTGCGCAAAACGCGTGGCGATGATATCGATGCCGCATGCGGCCAGCTCGCTGGCGATGTGCAAGATCGCACGGCAGCGGCTGATCGCATGGCCAAGCGGCGTGTGGTGATGATGCATAAGCAAGAAACTGGGCAGGTGGCTTGAGGGCGAATCCGCCGCAAGCTACAGACATAGGAGTACACCATGGCCTCGACGAACGCGAATTTGACACTTTGGAGGCTGGCGGCAATGCTGGCCATCTTGGCCAGCAGCTTCAGCCTCAGCGGCTGCGCAACGAATGCGGATGGCAGCCGCGCTACGGGCAGCAATCCTGTTGATAACGTCGTCACGGCCTCTGACGAGCCAGAATTTCGCAAACGCGCTCGCACACGCTTGGAGCTGGCCACAGGCTATTTTGGCGAGGGTAAAACCACGGTCGCGCTCGATGAGCTCAAACTCGCCTTGGTGGCAGATCCCAACTACGGCGAGGCTTTCAATCTGCGCGGCTTGATCTACATGCGATTGGGCGATATGCGCCAAGCTGAAGACAGCTTTCGCCGCGCCTTGCAGCTCAATTCGCGCGATGCCGATGCGATGCACAACTATGCATGGATGATGTGCCAGCAGCGCCGCTACGATGAATCGATTGCGATGTTCACCCAAGCCAACGCAATTCCCCTGTACAACGGGCAATCCAAAACCTACATGACGCGCGGCCTGTGTGAATTGGCCGCTGGCCGAAAAGACGTGGCTGAGCGCAGTTTTGCCCGCTCTTATGAGCTGGACGCAACCAATCCGATTTCGGGCTACAACCTATCGAATTTGCTGTTTTTGCGCAATGAATTGCAGCGGGCGCAGTTTTATATTCGCCGGATCAACAATACCGATTTGGCCAATGCTGAGACGCTCTGGCTAGGCATCAAGGTTGAGCGTAAGCTCAACAACACGGAAGCTGTGCAACAGCTCACCACCCAGTTGCGCCGCAGATATCCGCAATCCAAAGAACTGTCGTCCCTAGACCGAGGAGCGTTTGATGAATGACGAGGAGTTGCCCATCCGTTTTGCGGATTCGGCGCAGGCCGCTTTGGATGCCTCGAAAAGTGCAGGCCAATTGTTGCGCGAAGCGCGCGAGGCCAAAGGTTTGCATGTGGCTGCGCTGGCGGTGTCGCTCAAAGTGCCGGTGAAAAAGCTGGAGGCGTTGGAGGCGGATCGGCTGGAAGATTTGCCAGACGCTGTGTTTGTGCGTGCGCTGGCATCCAGCGTTTGCCGCGCACTCAAGACCGATGCCGCGCCCGTGCTAGAGAAACTGCCTCAGCTCAACACGCGTGTGTTAGATCAAGTAGACAGCGGTGTGAATGTCGCATTTCGCACGCGCAGCGATGGGCCTGCGCCCTCTGCCATGTCGCAGCTCAATCGCCCTGTGGTGCTGGGTGTGCTGGCGCTTTTGCTGGCTGCTATCGTGCTGATGCTGCTGCCTGATTTTTCTGCGCGCTCGACAGCTCAATCTCCCGTGCCAGCAGCCAACAGCGCTGCCAGTCTTGCCAATGCGGGTGTGTCGTTGGGCAGTGGTGTGAATGTCTTGGCCACGCCAGTAGCTGGCTCGGCTGAGACCCGCACAGCGGTGCTCAGCCCCAGCAGTTTGCCAGCGAATGAATCCGGCACCCTGCCAACGCTGAACGTCACGCCGGCGCTGTCAACACCTTCCGTTTCCAGCCCGACGCTCACCATCTCCACCCCCAGCCCCGCAGGCACGCCGGCTGTGCCCGTGCCGGCAGACAGTGTGATTGTGTTCACTGCGACAGGCGAGACGTGGATCGAAGTGAAAGACGCGGGGGGCAAAATTATTCTGCAGCGCACCCTGCAAAGTGGCGATAAAGCGGGCGTGGGGCCAGGGCTGGGCAAGCTGCCGTTCGGTGTGATCGTTGGGCGAGCGAATCTGACCCAAGCCACCGTGCGCGGGCAAGCTTTTGATCTTGCGCCTGTGTCTTCCAAAGATGCTGTGGCGCGATTTTCAGTGAAGTAATTTTAGGGTGGTTGAGATGAATGAGCCTTGCTTGATTCAAACTGAGATTGGGTATCACATCCCAGAAGCTTCCCCGGCGCCGCGCCGCAGCCTCCAAGCACGCATCGTCTGGGGGCAGCGCGTTGTCACTGTGGGCGGCGATGCGCCCGTCCGCGTGCAGAGCATGACCAACACTGATACCGAAGATGCAATTGCCACCGCCATTCAGGTCAAAGAGCTGGCGCTGGCAGGCAGCGAAGTGGTGCGCATCACGGTCAACACCCCCGAAGCCGCAAAGCAAGTGCCTTACATCCGCGAGCAGCTTGATCGCATGGGGATTGACGTGCCGCTGGTCGGCGATTTTCATTACAACGGCCATCGCTTGCTTACCGATGAGCCCGCCTGCGCAGAAGCGCTGAGCAAATACCGCATCAACCCCGGCAACGTGGGCAAGGGTGATAAGAAAGACAAGCAATTTGGCCAAATGATCGAAGCTGCGCTCAAGTGGGACAAGCCCGTGCGCATCGGCGTGAATTGGGGCAGCTTGGATCAAGATTTGCTGGCTGATCTGATGGATACCAACAGCCAACGCGCGCAACCTTGGACGGCAAGACAAGTGATGTATGAAGCGCTGATCACCTCGGCCACAGAATCCGCTGATCTCGCCGTCAAAATGGGCATGTCGCCCAATCAAGTGCTGCTCAGCTGCAAAGTCTCGGGCGTGCAAGATTTGATCGCTGTTTATCGCGAGCTGGCTAAGCGCTGCAACTATCCACTACACCTCGGCCTCACCGAAGCCGGCATGGGCACGAAAGGCACAGTTGCCTCAGCGGTGGCCATGAGCATCTTGCTGCAAGAAGGCATCGGCGACACCATCCGCGTGAGCCTCACGCCCCAGCCCGGCGAAAGCCGCACGCAAGAAGTCGTTATCGCGTCTGAAATTTTGCAATCTCTAGGCTTGCGCCGCTTCGTCCCCAGCGTCACCGCCTGCCCCGGCTGCGGCCGCACCACCAGCACCACCTTCCAAGAACTCGCCAAACAGATCGACGATTATTTGCGCATGCAAATGCCGATCTGGAAAACCAAATACCCCGGCGTAGAGCATCTCAAAGTGGCGGTGATGGGCTGCATCGTCAACGGCCCCGGCGAGAGCAAACATGCCGACATCGGCATCAGCTTGCCGGGCACAGGTGAGTCACCCGCTGCGCCTGTTTTTATCGACGGTCAAAAAGCGTTGACTTTGCGTGGCGAGAACATCGTGCAAGAGTTTCACAAGCTGGTGTATGAGTACATTGAGAAGCGCTTTGGCGCTGCAGCGCCAAAGCGCGTGCTTGAAACAGCCTAGTTTTTAAGCATTTTAGGGCTCTAGCCCTCGTGGATATTGTGCAGAGTGCTATCAAATTTGAAGCATCTGACGAGGGGCATTGGGGTTTGGTCACGGCTTAGCGCATGCGCCGTTTCACGCCACCTGATGTACCCGCAGCCTACCGTCGGGCAGTTCCCCTGCAAATTTTTTGAAAACACACGCGATGGTGGTCTCGGTGAATTCAAGATGGTCTCCACGCGCCTTCCAAAAAATTTCCAGTGAAACCACCCAACGCTCTCCGCTTCGAAGGTGTTGGAACGGCAAAGATGGCTTGTGCGCGCTTGGGGTTAACGCCCAAGGGAAGCGGCGCCGGAGCCGAAGGCAGAGGGCACCAACACTGGCCATGAAAATTGCGAAGCCATGGCTAGTGTTGGCGTCCGCTTGACCGCCCAGTTAGGCCCGGTTTTTTGGGCGTTGCAATTGATGAGTAAATTGGCGTCTAAGCGCCATTGAGTGAATAGTTGAATTGGGCGTCTGGATGGATCGCGGCGATTTTTACAATTACTTTTTCGATGGATACCAAATCGATACTTTCTAGTATGCGATCGATATGGCGTGCATTTGCTTTGGCGAGGAAATCGAAGGATTTTTCAGCTTCTATGGATAGCATCGTTATGTGGAATTTGCTGTTGAAGTTCTGCATAGTTCTTTTGCAGAATATGGCCATCGCGCAGGATTCGATTGTTCTGTTGTTGTGTATGACTACTAAGTCTATGTCGCAGAATTGGTTGTCGCCGTTAAAGTAGGAGCCAAACCCATATACATCAACGTAATTGCGCTTCATCGGGTGCTATTCATTTGTTCTCGTTCACTCTCTGTCATGTATTCCCAGTGGTCGGGCTTATTAATTGCGGCCATGAATCCTTTGACGTCGAAGATGCCAACCTTTTCCCTCATTCTCTCAAGCTTGGTTTCAAAGTAGTAGCTGCACCAGTTTGAGCTAATGACCACAGCATCCACTTTCCCGTATTTTTCTATTACTTCGTGATAAGCCGCATTGTCAAAGGCATAACATTCGCAAATAAAAACATTGAGGATGCTGCCGCTAATAAGTGTTATTTCATAAAGCCCGGTGTTGATGAGCTTATGCCCTGCCACCCTGCTGTGCTCTCCCATTCGTTCTTCAAAAAAATTGTAGTTTTTGTAGTAGCTTAGCCACGGAAATTCGCTGTTGTGTGCAGGCATTTTTACCCCAATATTAGATTGTCAAAATCATTTGGAAAGCGCTCCACCGCTTGGTAGGGTAGCTCGTCATTGATCCACTGCTCATAGTTGGTTGCGTGCGAAATAAACCTGCTTATGGTCGATTGTTGCTGTGCTGGAAAAAGAGATCGGTGGGCGGTAAGCAATTTTGCAATTGCTCTGTTGTTTGGGGCTATGGTTGTTAGTCGTTCTTGCTTCCAGAGCGCATACAGCTTGTCACTGTTCGGATTTTGCATGGCCAGGAGAGAGTTCGGGCCATACTTTTGCCACGCCTGGTGATTGTCAGCAAGAGGTGCAGCTATCGCGCCTTTCAGTTGATAAATATTCTCAATATTTTCTCTGTCGAGCGACGAGATAATCCATTGCTCATGAGCCGCTTTCGCCTCTAAAAGCCACTCGGTTGGAAACCTGACTTCGTTTTCTGGTTTGTCAATTTCTGTGTGATGGTTCGGGCAGAGAAGGATTAGGTTTTGGTACGAATCGCGCTCATCGTTGGTTTGGTTGGCGTCGTATCTGTTTGACCCTAGATTTTTGCCTTTGATGTGGGCCATCTCGCCAAGAGTATGCGGCGCGATGTCTGACGACTGCTCCACGGAAAGGCGCTTGTCGCAACCACGGAATGAGCATCGGCCGGCTGCATTTGACCAAAGTAGCTTTATTGATTTCTCGGTAATGGGCATATTTTTGATGGCGAATGCGACTCGTGTAGGCCTAAGGTAATCTAACGTAATGTGCACCGCAAAATCTGCGGTATAAAATGGTTTTGCAGTATAAGTTGGGCACAAAAAATCCTTTAATTTATTTTAAAATCATCGACTTAGATGAAAATATACAGTTTCGAACATCGGTATAAAAGAATCGAAAAACCACAGCTTGTAGGCCAATTTATACCGCAGTTTTCAAACCATCAGGTGGGCGAGATGAGTGGCAACCTTTTGCTATGTATTCAATAGCGCTTCGCGTATTCCTCGTCAGGGCTAGACGCTTAAAACAGCATCAAATCATGTTTTCTTGAAGAACTCAGGCGCTTTAAGATTCATTCAAGTTATGATAAAAGTTATAACAAAGTAGTCCCATCATGCAGGCCCTCAAACTCACCCAAATCGGCAATTCCCTCGGCATCATCCTGCCCAAAGAGATTTTGGCGCGGTTGAAGGTGGGCAAGGGCGATCAGCTTTTCTTGACGGAAGCGCCTTATGGGTTTCGCGTGAACAATGCTGACCCTGCGTTTGAGGCGCAGATGAAGGCTGCTGAAGAGATCATGCGCAAGCGGCGCGATGCATTGCGCGAGCTTGCAAAGTGAAGCGGTGGGAGCGAACATGCGTCAATGGAGTTGGCTGAATCGCGAGGTTGTGTTTGCTGTGCACGACGCGCAGTTGGCAGAGCACGGCGGGCAGTCTGGCGTGCGAGATATGGCGCTGGTGGATTCGATTTTTGCGCGTCCAGCGGAATTGGCTGCTGCTGGTGCAAAGGCGGCTCATTTGGCTGCGTCGTATGGCTATGGAATCGCGCGAAATGGTCCGTTTCTGCTGGGCAACGAGCGCACGGCTTTTCTAGCTCTTGAGTTGTTTCTGCAGCTCAATGGCCAGCGCTTAACAACCGATAATACGCACTGCGTGCTCATAATGCGCGACGTGGCTGCGGGGCGCATCAGCGAAGAGCAGTTTGCCGATTGGATTGCAGAGCGTTTAGCACCCTTGGACGAGAAGGCGCGTAGCCTGAAATAGGCAAATTTCTTACTAAAAGTTATCGATAATCTTCTTGTACGAATTTTCGGTAAAATTTGAGTTTTAGGACACATCCATGAACGCAGCCGTTGCCACACTCTCAACTAAATTTCAAATCTCTATCCCTAAAACGGTTCGCGAGTTGAACCATTGGCGGGCGGGGCAGGAGTTTGCTTTTTTGCCCAAGGGGCGGGGCGTGTTGGTGATGCCGGTCGTTGAACTTGAGGATTTGATTGGCCTTGCACGCGGCGCTGAAACGGGCGAATACCGTGATCGTGAGGATCGGTTCTAAACGATGGCAAAACCAATCTCAATGGCGAAAAAATCGGCCAGTTCGTTGATGACTTTGCTTGTCTCTCAGCCAACGCCAAAAGCGATTACCAAATTATGCGTTGTCGACACGTCAGCATGGATTGAGTGGCTACAGGATGGCTCACTGCGCAGCCAACTGGTCGCTCTTATGCCAGCGCGTGAGGATTGCGTGATGCCGACAATCGTCCAGCTTGAGTTGTCGAAATGGTTGATGCGCGAGCGTGGTGAAGATGAGGCTGATGTGGTGATCGCATACACGCAAAAGTGCCAAGTTTGGCCGCTAGATACGTCTACAGCGTTGAAAGCTGCTGAGCTTCATCGTGAATACAAGCTTGCCACAGCGGATGCGATTGTGTATGCCAGTGCTTTGCTCTCTGGCGCGCAACTGCTCACATGCGATGCACATTTTGAAGGTTTGCCGTATGTGCAATGGATCAAGAAAATCTAAGTCTTTTCAGCCGCTATCCGGCATAAAATATGCGCAAAGCGCTATCAAATTATGAGTGAAAAATTAGCCGCCATCAAAGGCATGAACGATATTCTCCCGCCGGATTCGGCGCGTTGGGAATGGCTTGAGGACAAAGTGCGCAGCTTGATGGCGCGGTATGCTTACCGCAACATCCGCACGCCGATTGTGGAGCCGACGCCGCTGTTCGTGCGCGGGTTGGGCGAGGTGACGGATATTGTGGAAAAGGAAATGTATTCCTTTGAAGACAAATTGAACGGCGACAAGCTCACGCTGCGGCCTGAGAACACGGCTGGCGTGGTGCGCGCGGTGGCGGAGCATTCGATGCTGTATGAAGGCGGCAAGCGCCTGTATTACATGGGACCGATGTTTCGCCACGAGCGCCCTCAGCGCGGGCGCTATCGGCAGTTTCACCAAATTGGCGCGGAGGCGCTGGGCTTTAGCGGGCCCGAGGTGGATGCTGAGCTGATCTTGCTGGCCGATCAGCTTTGGAAGGAATTGGGCATCAAAGATGTGCGCTTGGAGCTCAACAGCCTTGGTCAGCCGGAAGAGCGCAAGGCGCATCGCGCGGCTTTGATTGCTTATTTGGAGCAGCATACCGATGTGATGGACGAAGAGGCCAAGCGCCGCTTGCACACCAATCCGCTGCGGATTTTAGATACGAAAAACCAGGCGATGCAAGAGATGGTGAACGCTGCGCCGAAGTTGATCGATCACCTGGGTGAGGCATCTTTGGCTCATTTCGCGCAAGTTAAAGCCATTTTGACGGCAAATAACGTCAGTTTCACGATCAATCCGCGTTTGGTGCGCGGGATGGATTATTACAACCTCACGGTGTTTGAGTTCATCACCACCAGCCTAGGCGCGCAGGGCACGATCTGCGGCGGCGGGCGCTATGATGATTTGATCGAGATGATTGGCGGCAAAGCCGCACCAGCGGTGGGTTGGGCGCTGGGGGTGGAGCGGGTGCTGGAGCTGATCAAGGAGCAGGGCGTGGATGTGCCTCCGCTTTCGCCCGATGCGTATGCGGTGATTCCTGATGCCAGCTCGTTGCCGGCGGCGATTCAATGCATTCAAGCCTTGCGTGCGCGCGGCGTGAGCGTGCAAATGCATGCGCCAGCCAACTCGGCTGAGGGCATGGGCAGCTTCAAAAGCCAATTCAAAAAGGCCGATGGCTCGGGGGCGAAGTTTGCGCTGATCTTTGGCAGCGATGAGCTGGCTCGCGGTGAAGTTGCCGTCAAGCCATTGCGTGAGACGAGCAGCAATGCAGGGCAGCGCATGATGGCGCTGTCTGAGGTGGATGCTCTGGCCTGTACATTGGTATCTGCCTGAATGTGATTTGCTATGTATTTTGTAGCAAACTAATTAGACTTAATGCCGGCAAACAGCCTATTCTTTCTTTAAACTAGCACGCAAACCCTGTGCACAGGCATAGCCGCTGGCCCAAGCCCATTGGAAGTTGTAGCCGCCGAGCCAACCCGTGACATCCACCACCTCGCCGATGAAATACAGGCCGCCTTGCTTCGCGGATTCCATGCTTTGGCTGGAGAGCTCGCGCGTGTTGACGCCGCCTGCCGTGACTTCGGCTTTTTTGTAGCCTTCTGTGCCGCTGGGCGTGAGCTGCCAGCTCGCTAGGTGCTCAGCGAGTTGCGCAAGCGCTTTGTCGCTGGCCTCGTTGATCGGGCGCTGCCACTCGGGCTTTTGCGCTGCCCAGCTCTCGGCCAAGCGGCTGGGCAGCAGCGCTGCGAGCTCGTTGGCAATGCGTTTGCGAGAGGTTTGTTTGGCGCGGAGCAGGTGCTCTTGCAGGCGCACACTGGGGCAGAGATTCATGCGAATCGGCGTGCCTTCCCGCCAGAAGCTGGAGATTTGAAGCACGCCGGGGCCAGACAGCCCGCGATGCGTGAAGAGCACATCTTCATCGAAGCTTGCCGATGGCGCATTTTTCGCTTTTTTCTCACCGGTTTGAATGGTCACAGGCAGCGCCAGACCTGCAAGTTGGGAAAAGGGCTGCCATGCGGCTTCGTCAAATGTGAGTGGCGCGAGAGCAGGGCGCAGCTCGATCAAGCTGTGGCCAAATTGCTTGGCAATTCGGTAGCCAAAATCTGTGGCTCCGATCTTGGGAATGCTGAGGCCGCCGCTGGCGATCACCAGTGTGTGAGAAGTAACCATGCCACGATCAGTATCAATTTCATAGCAATCTGTGTAGGAGGCATGCCGGCTATCTGCCGATTTAGCCTCTGAATTTTGCCCAGCAATGTTGCTTCGGTGTCGCACAGCCTTGACGCTACAAGGCTGCCAGCGCGTGACACTGCCGCCATTCAAACTGGCATCGCATTCGCGCAGCAGCATGGCAATGATGTCTTCCGCGCTGCGATCACAAAACAATTGCCCTTTGTGCTTTTCATGAAACGCAATCCCGTGTTTTTGCACGAGCGCGATGAAATCACGGCTGCCGTAGCGAGACAGCGCACTGCGGCAAAAATTTGGATTGTCAGAAAGAAAGTTGGCTGCTTGCGCATCGCGATTCGTGAAATTGCAGCGCCCACCGCCTGAAATACGAATCTTTTCTGCCACTTTCTCGCTGTGATCGATCAGCAAAACTTTGAGGCCAAGCTGCGCAGCCACGCCTGCACAAAACAAGCCAGCTGCGCCTGCGCCGACGATGGTGGTATCGAAAATTTGAGTCAAATCAGCACCTTGCCGGCGTATTGTCTGCATCGAGCGCTATGAAAATCATAGCGTTGAAAATGCGTTGATAGCGCGTTGAATGCGCCTTGCGTGCCGATAAGTGTAGCTGCTCAGCCTGTCGCGCGGTTTTCAAATTGCGCCGGCTCGGCCAACGCCGCCACGCCATGCAGCACATCGCCCACGATGATCACGCTGGGGCTGGCCATGTTTTGATGGGCAATGGTTTGCGCCAGCTGAGCCAAGGTGGTGACGGCTTGACGCTGCTGGGGCAAGCTGGCATGCTGGATGATGGCCACGGGGGTGTGGCCAGGCAGCGCGGTCAGCAAGCCGGCTTCAATGTGTGAGGCATGCGTCATGCCCATGTAGATCACGAGGGTGAGCTTGGCCTGATGCGAGGCTTGCGCAAGCGCAGCCCAATTGGGCCCGGTGTCATGCGGCTTGGCATGGCCCGTGATGAAGACGACACCGTGCGCTCTCTCGCGGTGTGTGAGCGGCACGTTGAGCGATGAGGCCGCTGCCAGCCCAGAGGTGATGCCGTTGACGATTTCAACATGGATACCTGCCGCGTGCAACGCCTCAACTTCTTCGCCACCGCGACCAAAAATGAAGGGATCACCACCTTTGAGGCGCACCACATTCTCGCCTTCAAGAGCGGCCATGATCATGAGCCGCTCGATAAAGGCCTGCGGTGTGGATTTGCAGCCGCCGCGTTTGCCCACATGCACGATCCGCGCATCCGCTCTGGCATGTGTCAGCACGGCATCGTTGGCCAAATCATCGACCAAGATCACCGTGGCTGCCGCAATCGCTTTGACGGCCTTCAATGTGAGTAAATCAGGATCGCCCGGCCCCGCACCGACCAGTGTGACGTGGCCAGCGCCAAGGTGTTTCAAGCTATTTTTCATGATGCCGTCTCCATACGGCTCATCAAATGCAAAATGTGTTCCACCTGCGCGGCAATCGGAGGTGGCACGGCTTGTTCGCCGCGCAAGACGGCTTGAATATAGGCCGCTGTGGTGGCTGCATCGCAGCTTTTGGGCAGATTGGGCAAAGCGCTAAGCGAGCCCTCTTGCGCATCGCACAGCGCGATGCTGTGGCCGTGCATGAAACCATCCATGCGCGGTCGGCGGCGCGCATCGGCCACCGATTCACCTTCCGTGCCGCGCAGCAGCATCGCGTGGCTTTGCGTGAGCTGCAAGGTCTCGGTCATGCTTTGCAAATACTCTGGATGGGTGTAACTGGAGATGATCAGCGCATCGGATCGGTTGGTCGGGTTCATCAGCTTGACGAGACTGTGCGCTGGATTGCGCAGGCCAATCGTGCGGCGCACTTGCAGCAGACAATGCAGGGCAGGGCTGAATGCTTGAGTCGGCGCGAAGAGGGGTATGCCGCGCTCGATGCAATCATCGTTGGCTATCAATTCAATAGCATACTGTGTAGATTTTATGCCGGCAGGAGGCTGTTTTTGTGCTGAAAGCGGGCCAAAAACAGCTTCAAACACATCCTGAGTCGGTATGCGCGATGCCTCCGTGGTGCAGCCATGCACGAGCACAGCAAAACCTCGTTTCGCTCCCTCGCGAGCGAGCAGCGCAGCCAGTAGCGTGGTCAGGCCGGGCAACTTGCGAGCGCCGTTGTAGCTGGGGATCACCACGACGGGGCGCGTTGATTGCACAGGTCGGATGCGCTGGGCAGCCGCGTCTAAAAAACCCGCCATCTCCAGTGGCGTTTCGCCTTTGATGCGCATCGCGATGCAAAACGCGCCGATTTCTAAATCACTGACCGCGCCGTCTAGCACCTGCCCGATCAAATCAGCAGCTTGCTCGCGCGTGAGCGAGCGAGCGCCCTCCTTGCCACGGCCAATGTCTTTGATGTATTTCGCGATACTCATGAACCGCTTATTTTCGCCGAGGCTTCATCACTTTGGGTGATAAGCTCATCTGAGGGATCGAATCAATGGTTTGCCAGCACAGAATATGCTTGGAGTGCTATCAAAAAGTGACTCATAAAACGTCAAGCGAGACTCGTTTCAACTGGCGCATGTTGCAAGCGAATGATTTTTTTGAGTTGCGGCACGCAGCTGCCGCAGTTTGTGCCGCATTTGAGCTCAAGCTGCAAAGCATTCAACTGCTGCGTTTCAGTGCCTTCAGAATTTTCCAGGAATCCCGTGATGGCTGATTCACTCACATTAAAGCAAGAGCACACTTGGTGACCTTTGCTGGCAATCGCCAGCGGCGCTTTTGCGCCAGGCGAGAGCAGCAGGCGGCCATAGGTTTGCGCGTCGAGCTCGTCTTGCAGCAAGATTTTGATCCACGCCTCAGCGCTCACATCCCCAGCCAGCACAAAGCCTTGCAGTCTGGCTTGGCCGTTGCCCAAGCGCACAAGGCGAGCGGTGCGCCGCTGGCCACGTTTTTTGTCTTCATAGCGCAAGGTGTCTGCACAATCTAAGCCCAGCAGTGCTTCGATCTGCGAGATCAAAGCGCCGTCTGCAGCATAGGTGGCCGCCGCACGAAACAGGATGCCGCGCTGTGCGGCTTGGTCATCGGCCGCATCTTCTCTGCCAAACGGAACGCAACTGGCATATTCAAAATTTGCCATCAGATCTTGCAATTGCACACGCACCGTTTGAGCGCTGCTCGCAGGCAGCCAAGCCACGGCCAGCACATGCCAAGGCAACTCGGCACGCAAGATTTTGACGGCGGCGTGTTTAAGCTCGGGCTGTTTGGAAATCGGGCAGTAGCTGCTGGTGGTGATCGCGTTCACGCCGCTGATCCGCTCCCCCGTGCTGCTGCGGCCACTCAAGTATTCGCTGCCCCAGTGCATGGCGATGAAGGCTTGCGTCACATTCACCTCGCTGCAGGCTTGCACGGGCAGCAAAAGTGAGCCGCGTTTGCTGGTGACGTGAACCAGATCGCCTTCCTTGAGCAGCCGGCGGCTCATGTCTTGTGCGTTCATTTGCACGACGGGCTCGGGCACATGGCCAAAGAGCCTGCCTAAAGTGCCGGTACGGCTCATGCCATGCCATTGGTCTCTGAGCCTTCCCGTCGTCAAGCTAAAGGGGTAGCGTGACTCGCGGGGTTCGGCGACGCTTCGGTAGGCATGCGATGCGAACTTGGCTCTGCCATCGGGCGTAGGATAAATGCCATCTTCATAGAGGCGTTGTTTGCCTTGCGTGTCGCCGGGCAGATAAGGCCATTGCTGGGGGGCCATATCAAGTAACGCATAACTCAAGCCCGTGATGTCTAAATCGCGACCTGCCGTGGAGGCTTTGTGCTCTTCCCAGATTGCTTCGGGGTTGGCGTAGTTGAGAAAATTAATTGAGGAATTAATTGGGGTCAGAACCCGATTAATTTTGGCACCCGAAGAAATTAATTGGGTTCTGACCCCAATTAATCTCTCTAGACGCTGGGCGAAATCTTGGGTGATTTGCCAGTCGTGTTTTGCCTCTCCGGGGGCGGGCACTGCGGCTCTGACTCGGGTGATGCGGCGTTCGCTGTTGGTCACGGTGCCTTCCTTTTCGCCCCAGGTGGTGGCGGGCAGCAAGAGATCGGCGTATCGGGCTGTCTCGGTATTGAGATAAGCTTCTTGCAAGACAACGATTTCTGCGCGTTCCAAGGCGCGGCGCACCACGGCTTGATCGGGCATG
>JANNED010000201.1:0-9611 GCA_031388245.1 Variovorax sp. | reverse complement strand
ATTGCCCGCACGCAAAACCACCCCCTTCTGCTCACGGGAGGGATACGACCTTTTGGTCGATGGCCCCAAACACACTTTGCCCGTCGCGCCCTTTGGCCTCGATGCGAATAGTGTCACCAAACTTCATGTAGTCCGTCTTCGGCGCGCCGTCCAGAATGGTCTCGATGGCGCGTTTTTCGGCGATGCAGCTGTAGCCTTTGGGCCAGTCTTTTTTGACGCTGCCGTCAACGGTCACTTCCACCCCTTTGTTGCTCACGGTGCCGCTGCCGATGATGCTGCCGGCGCGCACCTTGCGCGTCTTGCACAGGTGGGCGATGAGCTGGCCGAAGTGAAAGGTCATGTCCGAGGCGGCATCACACAGGCCCACCGTGCGGCCATTCCACTGGCTTTGCACGGTGACGCTTAGGCGCCCGGCGTTCCACGCGCTGTTCGACTCTCTGTTGGCGGCGTCGTTGTCCGCCGCGCCCACGGCGACAGGGGCGCCAAGCGCGGCGAATTCGTCCAGCGTCACCGCCACCGGGCTGAACGCCGTGGCCGGTTTGCTCTGCAAAAAGCCGAAGTTTTTCGCCAGTTCATCCGCCACCAGGTGGCGCAGGCTCCAGTCGTTGGCCAGCATCACCAGGCGGATGCCGTCGAGCGCGCGCTCGGGGCTGCATTGCATCGGCAGGTCGCCGGTGATGCAGGCCACTTCGGCTTCAAAATCAATGCCCCAGGTCTCAGAAGCGAAGGGCGCGTCCTGGCACGGGCCCAGAAAATCATCGCTGCCACCCTGGTACATGAGCGGCTCGGTGTAGTAGTTCGCTGGCACTTCGGAGTTGCGAGCCATGCGCACGAGCTCCACATGGTTGATATACGCGCTGCCGTCAGCCCACTGGTAAGCGCGGGGCAGGGGCGCCATGCATTGCTTGGGATCGAAGGGGAAGGCATGGCGGGCCTTTACTGGGTCTCTGGCGTTGTTGAGCGTGTCGTATAAATCTTGAAGCTGAGGCGCGATGAAATTCCAGTCGTCTAGCGCCTGCTGCATCTTGGCGGCAATGCCGGTTGCATAATGCGCTGTATGTAAATCACGCGAGACGACGACCAATGCGCCATCGCGGCTGCCGTCTTTGAGGGTGGCGAGTTTCATGGATTCCTTCTCTTTTCAGCGAACGAGGGTGGGCGATTTAAAATTACGATAAGGTAAACGCGTTTACTATTGTGTAATTCTAGCCTGTCTTGACCAGCCACCATGCCTGCCAAAAAATCCTCACCTGTCGCCTCTCAGCCAAAGTCGCTCTCGAAGGCAGTGCCAAGGGATGCATTGGCAGTGAAATCGCAAGCCGGCATTCAATCGGTGGAGGTGGGATTTGCGTTACTCGAAGCGCTCATACGTGGCTCTGGTGCCATGATGCTGCGCGATTTGGCGCACGCCTCGGGCATGAGCCCGGCCAAGGCGCATCGCTATTTGGTGAGCTACCAGCGCCTCGGGCTGGTACAGCAAGACGGTAGCAACACGCGCTATGATTTGGGCCCTGCTGCGCTTAAGTTAGGGCTTGCTTCGCTTGAGAGGCTGGATGCAGTTCAGCTCGCTCGCTCGCGCATGGATGCTTTGATGGAAGAGATCGGGCACACTGTCGCGATTGCAGTTTGGGGCAACCATGGCCCCGTGATCGTGCATTGGCAAGAGCCTGCGCGGGCCGTGACGGTGAATTTGCGGTTGGGCGATGTGATGCCCCTGCTGGGCTCGGCCACGGGGCGCTGCTTTGCGGCATTTGCATCAAAGGCGCAAGTGCTGCCGCTGCTCCAAGTGGAGTTGGCGCAATTGGGCAAGCTTCAGCGCCCAGGTATGCCGCGCGATTCGGCGCAGGCGCAGGCAATGTTGGCGGAGACGCGCGAGCAAGGTCTAGGCCGTGTGGTCGATACCTTGCTGCCGGGCATCAGCGGCTTGGCTGCGCCTGTGTGGGATGCCAGCGGCCGCATTTGCTTAGCCTTGGTCAGCTTGGGTTCGAGTGTGGGCTTTGAGGCGGATGTGAAAGGTGATGTGGCGATGGCGCTCAAACGCTGCGCAGCGCGGCTCAGTGAGGCATTGGGTGCACAACATCAGGCGCACTTGAATTCAGCAAGCCTGTAAGACGCGATGAAAACCGTGCCCTCAGTGCGCTCCAAGACATCCAACCATGCTTTGCCTTGGCGGCAGCTGGGCGCTGCTTTCGCTATTAGTTTGATAGCACACTTTGCTTTATTCATGTCGGCATATGAGCCTTTTTCCTTGGATTTTAAAAATACGGTCTCTCTGGGTGGCTTGCGCATGCGCCCCATAGCGTTGCCAACCGACACTCTGGCGCAGCCTGCGCCGATGAAGCCGCCAGCAGCGCCAGCAGCGGCCAAACCCGCTCTTGCGCCGCCCACTGCGCCCAAAGCTGTGGAATCGCCCGCGATACCAAGTGAGCCATTGCCTTTGAATACGGTGCCTGCGCCAAATCCTGTTCAAAATGAAGTTTCTGCGCTGCGGGATACGGTGCAACAGGCCTCTCTTACTGTGGTGATCTCCCTGACAACGCAGCCAGAGGCGACCACCTCCACGCTTTTAACCTCTGCTGAAGCACCGCCGCCTTTGCAATTGCAGTTGCCCAGCAATGTCAATTTGCAGTTTGTTGCCACAGCGATGCAGCGCGGGCAAGAGCGAGAAGGACGGGGGCAGCTGATGTGGCAAAGCGATGGGCAGGCGTATTCGCTCAAAATCGAGGCCAGTGTCTTGCTGCTGACTGTGCTGGAGTGGAGCAGCGTTGGCAAGATCTCTGAAGTAGGCTTGACGCCGGAGCGCTTCTCGGAGCGGCGTGCACTGCGCAGCGAGCAGGCTGCACATTTTCGAGCTGAGTTGGGCAAAATCCAGTTCAGTAACAACAAACCTGATGCCGTTTTGGAAGCCGGTGCACAAGACCGGCTCAGTGTGATGCTTTTGCTGGCGAGCTTGTTTGCTGGCAGTCCGGGCCGCATTGAGCCGGGCAGCGTCATCCGCATGCAAGTCGCTGGCATTGACTTGGCCGAAACATGGGATATTCGATACGACGGGCTAGAGGATGTGCAACTGCCAATTGGTTGGATGAAGGCACATAAGCTCTCCCGCACACCGCGCCGTGAATTTGATCGCAAAGTCGAGTTGTGGCTTGCCCCTGGCTTGGCTTTTATGCCAGTGCGTATCTTGCAAAGCTCACCCAGTGCGCCCAACGATGATTACTTTGATCTCAGGCTCAGTGCCGTGCGTTAAGCCGCTGATCGGCTCACGCGCTGGCCAAAGCAGTAGGGGCATCTACCCATGTGCTTGAAATAGCAAGATGTGCGCTCAAATAAGCTGCTAAAGTAAATCAACTGAATTCTTCAAGTATTGAAAGACCCTTTATGCAAATGCTCTACGACTCAGAATCTTTTGTGGTGGTGCACCTACAGGCTGAGCCACAAGAGCATTCCAGTGCGCAAGATGCCGTGCTTGTGGCGATGCAAGGCATCTCGATGGATGGTTTGGAGCAGACCAGCTCCCGTGAAAGCGCCCGCCCCGAATACCGGCTTGCCCGCCACGGCTTTGAAATTGTGGACAAACGCTCTGGCAAAGAGGTCTATCTGGATGGCTCTTGGGCTGAATTGTTTCAGCAGCAAATCAGTGCGTGGCAGGTGAAGACGCCCACCCAAGACGAGGTGGAGGAGACGCTGGAGCGCTACACCCAATTAGCGCAAAATCCTGTGGTCATGCACTGAACACTTTTGATGTACATGGGGGCGGCATTCCTCCATTCAGAGCCGTTGTCCCTGTGATATTTGTCACAATTAGCTCGGTCTGATGAGCGGCCTAAGCTATAGTTTGTGCTCGATTGTAAAAATAATTGTTGGAGAGCATGACCATGTCTGATCAAGCACCTGGCTCAGGAAACAACGTCGAATCTGACGAAGCCCTGTTTGACATCGTTGTCCAATTGGCGGCAGGCTCAAGCATTGAGCGCGTGAAAGACAAAGCCATCAACGAATTGGGCATGGAGCAGCTCAAGGTCGAGGCATTGGCTAGGGCGCTGCAAAGTGGCCCGTCTGCCCGCATCGGCAGTGCAGTCCCCAAAAGCCGTGCAGAAAAAGCGCGCGATGACTTTACCAAAGCAGGTTTGAAAGTCACGCTCTCGCCAGTGTTATCGATCAGCAAAATGACGGCTGCTGAGTCGGATGGAAAAACCCAGTGCCCCGCATGCGATGTTCGGGTGGTTTTACCTGACAACCGCCAGTGCCCCCATTGCAATGTGTTTGTCGACAAAGTAGATGAGCAATTTTTACTGCGCAAAAAGCTGCTGGAGCAAGAGCGTCGCCGTGCTGAGATGACGCTGGACAAAGAAAAGCGTGATTCCGACAAAAAGAAGAAAGAGGCGGCTGAGCGAGAAATGCGTGAATTGATCCGCAAGGAAATAGAAGCTGAGATGGGGCTGAGCGAAGCCAAAGGCGGCGGCTCTGTGAAAGGCAAACTCAAGATGGCTGTGGCAGCGCTGGGTGTGGCGGGCGTTGCATTTTTTGGCGGCCGCATGGCAGCTGGCGGAGGCGGTTCATCAAGCGGTGATTCCGCTGCGGCCAAGCCCAATGCCGTGGCGGCGGCGGCGGCAGCTTCTGCAGCCAAAACAGGCGATATTGAGCAAATCATGCAAAACTTGCCTTCAGCTGGTGCGCTGGATGCAGCCAGCGCGGAGCTGCTCGATGATGCAGCGCAAGAAGAGGCCTTGCTGAAATCAGCGCGAAATGGCGGCCCCAATGCCAAAGGCATTCCAATCGATCAAGCCGTGGCTGCCTCAATGGCTTTGGCGCAAGTTGCAGGCAACAACACGGCGCAGCGCGCCTTGTCTGGGGCCAGTGGTGCAGGCGCTGCGGGAGCGGCAGGGGCGGCTGGAGCAGGAGCAGGCGGTGCTTTCGTGGCAGCGCCGCTTCCGCCAGATTTCAAGCCCTTGCTTTCGCTGGAATTTTCAGATCAATTGGCGGAGATGGGTCAGAGCGTTCGGGCACGCGGCATTGTGCGCGAAATCCAAGGCGTGCCCAATCCGAGCCCGGCGCTGGCCAATGCATTGTTGGTGAGCGAAGTCACGGCCAATGCTTGGGGGCTCGGCTCCGCCAGTGCTGACAAATCGCGAAAGCTCATGGAAAGTGTGCGCGCAGGTATTGCCTCGATGCGTGAGCCTGCTGATAAAGCCAAGGCCGCTAGTGCAACAGCGATTGCTGTTGCGGCTCAATCGCGCTCACCGGAGCAAACTGCACAGCCATTCTTGGCGCAAGCCGCAGAGGCCGCAGGCCAAATCAGCGACGCTGGCCTCAAGCAAGCTGCAACCGACCAATTGCTGGTGGCCTCAGGCCATGTTTTGCTGGGCGGCGCAGCACATGCTGCTCGCAGTGGCAATTTTGAGCGTGCCAACGATCTGACCAACCGTTTGCAAAATTCTGCTAAACAAGGCCGTTCGCCTGTTGCCAATGCCAAGCTGTTGGCGATGCTTTATCAAGCGAAGTCTGTGACGAGTGCTGATGCCTCTGCCGGGCAAGCTTTGGATGCAGCCATTGCAGAAGCTGGCAAGGGGGTAAGCCCTGCTGAAAAGGCGATGGCTTTGCAAGCCGTTGCAGAAGTTGCAGGCGCTGCTTCTGCTCCAGGCGTGCTAAAAGCCTTGCAAAACCTAGAGCCGGCGGCTTTACAAGCGACAGGGGTGGCCCGCTTGCAAGCTCTGAGCGCCATGTCTGCGGCTTATGCCAGCTTAGGTGATGAGGCCAAGGCTGAGGAGATGCGCAAACAAATTGCATCATCTCAGGGTGTGCAGCCCGCAGAGCAGCAAATGGAGTTGGCCAAAGCGCTGCTACGTACTGATACGTCCCTGGCGCGATACCAGCAAAAATCAGGTGCTTACGCTCAAGCTGAAAACACGATCATGCGCGCTGCCAGTTATTTGTTTGCCAAGCCGAAATAAGTTCATGCTGCAAGCAGCAGCATGCCGACGGCCACCACGCTTGCAATAAAAATAGTCTCTGCGACCAGCAAAATGACAGGCTGCCAGCCTAGTTTGAGCAATTCCTCAAAGCTGGTTTTCACACCGGCTGCAGCAATCGCAGCGACCAAACACCCACGCGAAGCATGGCTCGCTGAATCGACCCATGTTTGCGGAAACATTTGGCTGCTCGCCAGCAGCATGAGCACAATAAAAGCCAGCAAAAAACCAGGGATCAAAGGCACGGAGGCTGCGGTGGCGGCTGCGGGTTGGCCATCCGCCGCCACAGCGGCGGCGGCATCAGCAGTCGCTTGCGCGATCTGCGAACGGTAGAGCATGGCAATCACCACGACCACCGGTGTGAGCAGCATCACACGAAAGAGCTTCACCACGGTGGCCGTATCGCCTGCCGCTGGGCCCAGCATCATGCCCGCAGCCACCACTTGAGCCACGTCATGGATCGTGCCGCCTAAAAATAGCCCAGATTGTTGCGCAGAAACCGCTAACCATTTCAGCGCAAAAGGATACACAATCATGGCCAATGTTGACAACACGGTGACGCCCACGACGGTGAGCAACGTAAAGCGCTCGTTACGAGGCGTTTGCGGCAACACACTTGCCACGGCCAACGCTGCGGATGCGCCGCATATGGCCACTGCACCCCCAGAGAGCAAACCTTCATCGCGCGGCAAATGAAGCCAACGCGCCAAAAGTACACCGAACAGGATGGTCAGCGCCACGGCACCGATCACCAAGAGCGCCGAACCCACACCCAGTTGCGCCACTTGCGACAGGGTGATGCGCGCGCCCAGCAGCGCCACGCCCAAGCGCAATACAGCCCGGCCACAAAAATCCACACCTGGCTTGATTTGCGGATTTTTAACCATGAAATGAAAACTCAGGCCGATCAGCAGCGCATACAGGAGCTGCGGCCCGCCATAATGCTCGGCCAAAAAAGTGGCCGAGAGCGCAATCATGGCGCACAGCAGTAAGCCTGGGTAATGGTCACGCAGCCATGTGCGCACAATGGATAAGTTAATCCTAGACAACATCTGCGCACTGTAGCGCAGTCATCATGATCTACGCCATATCATTCAAATGAATGCTCACTACTGCGGCGCTGTCACCAATCCGGGTTGCGTCGCAAAGCCACTCCACATCTGATCGATCTGATCAGTCATGTCTTCACCGTCTGCTTTTTGCGCACCAAAGACAAAAGACAACATGTGTTCGTCAGACAGCAGACTGTCACGCGCAGCGCCGTGGCTCAAACTGCCTAGCCACATCACGCCAGCGCCCAGCGTGCCGAAGCACTGCATTTCAAAGTCGGTGGCTTCGACATCTATCGCTTGCGGATTGGCGGCGTGGATGGTGAGCCATTGCGCGATCGTGCCACGAAGTTGACCCAGCGCATGGATGTAGGCGTCAAACTGAGCATTGGGGGGCTTTCCCATGGCCAAATCCATGGAATAGGTGCGCTGTTGCCGCAAATCCTTGAGCAACCCGGCCAATTGAAGCCCAAGCGTGGGATGCCGCGCACCCTGCAGACGAATCGACATCAATAGTTTTTCAGCCGATTGGCTGATCGCGCGAATACCGCCACGAAAACGTTCCGCATGATCCGCCGTGGGAGGATGCCCCGTGTGCATGGGATCAACTGCAGTCATCACAAACCTCTGAAACATTGGGCGCTGAATATGCAGCAAATGTCAACACTGTGTTTCAATTATCACACTCTCACCTTGACCCATGCCATCCCACGAAAGTTGTACATTGCTGGCAGAAGGACAGAGTGGCTGATTCCGACATCACTATAAAATTAATAGCAAACTATTTATGTTTTATGCCGGGGAAAGCCGGTTTTTACTTAAAATAATGGAAAATAAGCCATGCAACCGACACAACAACCGACTTACATCCTCACCTTGACTTGCCCGGATCGCATGGGCATTGTGCATGCGGTCTCTGGCTTTTTGTTGGCGCAGGGCGGCAATATTGAAGAAGCCGCGCAATACAACGACCACGACACCGGTTTGTTTTTCATGCGAGTGAGCTTTGCGTGTGGTCTGCCTCAGCATCAGCTGCAAGCTGAGCTGGCCGTATTTGCGCAAGGCTTTGGGATGCGCTGGCAGCTGCATGCAGCGCAGCAACCCATGCGTACCGTACTGATGGTCAGCCAGCAGGGCCATTGCTTGAACGATTTGTTGTTTCGCTGGAAAAGCGGGTTTCTGCATTTAGACATTCGCGCCATTGTGAGCAATCACCGCGATTTTGAGCAGCTCTCTCGCAGCTATGGCGTGCCGTTTCATCATCTAGCCATGACGAAAGACAACAAAGCCGAGACAGAGGCGCAGCAGATCCAGATCATCAACGCCGAAGGCGCTGAATTGGTTATCTTGGCGCGGTATATGCAGATTCTCTCCAATGGGATGTGCAAAGCCTTGGCTGGCCGTGCGATCAACATCCACCACAGCTTTTTGCCCAGCTTCAAAGGCGCCAAGCCTTATTACCAAGCGCATGATCGTGGTGTGAAGCTCATTGGCGCCACCGCGCACTACGTCACCGCCGATCTCGATGAAGGCCCGATCATTGAGCAAGATGTGGCTCGCGTGGATCACTCCGATACGGTTGACGACTTGACCGCTCGTGGCCGCGACACAGAAAGCCAAGTGCTTGCCCGCGCCGTGAAATGGCACAGTGAGCATCGCGTCCTGCTCAATGGCCACAGAACGGTGGTGTTCCGTTAACCCTTCAATGTGGTGTTTTGCTGACAAACTGAATAAAAACTCAGCCCCAACCGAGGCGATGTCGGTACTTCGGCACATCCAGCTGTCACCGAACCATGGCATAATTGTGGGTTCGCCGGAGAGGTGGCCGAGTGGTTAATGGCAGCAGACTGTAAATCTGCCCTCTTACGAGTACGCTGGTTCGAATCCAGCCCTCTCCACCAGCGAAGTGTTTGTAGAGTGAGACGGAATTCGTCTGCTTAGGGTGTTGTTTTGAAAAGCGTCAAAGCTTTTTTGAATTCACTCAGATGCGGGAGTAGTTCAATGGTAGAACCTTAGCCTTCCAAGCTAATGACACGGGTTCGATTCCCGTTTCCCGCTCCACGAATGCTTCAGTTGGCAGTGCATGCAGATTTGTAGATGTTTTCGCCCTTTTGGCTCAGTGGTAGAGCACTCCCTTGGTAAGGGAGAGGTCGCGGGTCCGATTCCCGCAAAGGGCACCAGTTTTGTTGAAGCAATTCAGTATTTAAATACGGAGTAGAAAAATGGCAAAAGAGAAATTCGAACGCAACAAACCGCACGTCAACGTCGGCACCATCGGTCACGTCGACCACGGCAAGACCACGCTCACTGCGGCGTTGACCAGCGTGCTCGCAGCCAAGTTCGGCGGCACCGCTAAGGCGTATGACCAGATCGATGCAGCGCCAGAAGAAAAAGCACGCGGCATTACCATCAACACCGCCCACGTCGAATACGAAACCGCCAACCGCCACTACGCCCACGTCGATTGCCCAGGCCACGCCGATTATGTGAAAAACATGATCACCGGAGCCGCTCAGATGGACGGCGCTGTTTTGGTTTGCTCCGCAGCAGACGGCCCAATGCCTCAAACCCGCGAGCACATCCTGCTCTCCCG
>JANNED010000179.1:0-1523 GCA_031388245.1 Variovorax sp. | reverse complement strand
TCCAGCCAGGCGCGGCGTTGTTCACGCGGTTGATGCACAGCGCTGACTTTCACGCCTGATTGCATCGTTAGCGCCGCAACCAGGGCACGGCTGATGCGTTCGCCGGTGATCAATGACGGGGGCACGGCGATATCGATGTAGTGCTGCGCCACAAAGGCCTCGAGCACCTGGACTTCAACTGATTTGCCAGGTACGTTCAGCTCGTCATCGTCCCGAAAGACCGCGCTGGCTTCTTCCACATGGGTCGGGAAATAGGGCCGATCACCCAAGTGGCGGCCACCGCGCACCATCGCCAGGTTGACACAGGCCCGCCCGCCTTGCACTTTGACGGCCAGGATATCGACATCGCGATCTGCCACGTTGTCGACCGATTGCTGATGCAGCACATTGGAGAGCGCCGAGACCTGGTTGCGTAGCTCGGCGGCCTGTTCAAACTCCAGCTTGTCGGCATGCGCCATCATGCGCACCTCAAGACCCTTCATCACCTGTTGTGCATCACCTCTCAGAAATCTTTCGGCGTTGTCCAGGTCTTGCGCGTAGGCAGCGGCGTCAATATGCCCTACACACGGTGCGGAGCATCGTTTGATCTGGTACAGCAGACAAGGCCGGGTGCGGTTGTGATAAATCGCGTCTTCGCAGGTGCGCAGGCGAAACACCTTTTGCATCAACAAAATCGCCTCTTTGACCGCCCAAGCGCTTGGGTAAGGCCCAAAGTAGTGGTGCTTTTTTTCAACGGCGCCCCGGTAGTAGGACACGCGGGGGAAAAACGCCGACGGGTGCGCATCTGCCGCCGCTTTGCCTGTCGGAATGCCGGTAATCTTGACGTAGGGGTAACTTTTATCGTCCCGAAACAAAATGTTGTACTTCGGGTGCAAGGTTTTGATCAGGTTGTTTTCCAGCAGCAGCGCCTCGGCCTCCGAGCGCACCACGGTCGTTTCAAGCCGCACAATTTTGCTGACCATGTGCCCAATGCGGGTGCCTCCGTGGTTCTTCTGAAAGTATCTGGAAACGCGCTTTTTGAGGCTGATCGCCTTGCCAACGTACAGCAGGTCGTTGTTGGCATCAAAGTACCGGTAAACGCCCGGCAGCGAAGGCAAACCGGCCACCTCGATCAACAATTGTTCGGGGTGCTCAGGCATGGGTATCGGGCCTTCGGTTGGCGGGTCTATTGGGCTCATGCCCGTATTGTGGACAATTCGCCCGTGAACATGAACGGGCAATGGGAAATCTTCTGCAAAGTCATCGACAACTACGGCGATGTCGGTGTTTGCTGGCGTTTGTGCTGCGATTTGGCTTCGCGCGGGCAAGCCGTTCGCCTGTGGATTGATGATGCGGCTGCCTTGGCATGGATGGCACCCGAAGGTTGCCCTGGCGTTGAAGTAGTGACCTGGCCAGCCCAGTTGCCGGCCGCACAGGACCTTCTTAGAAAGCCACTAATTATAGATTTTTACGTAGTAATTGAATCTTTTGGATGCGAAATTGATCCAGAATTTATAGCTGATTGTTCAATTAAAACGAGAACA
>JANNED010000177.1:0-7477 GCA_031388245.1 Variovorax sp. | reverse complement strand
CGCAAATCTGGAAATCCAGGGTTAAAGTTAATACCATAAACCAAATCAAAACGCCCGCAGTGCAGACCGCCGATCAGGTACTGTGTTGCGCCAATGGGGTTGGCCGCAGGCAGTAAAGTAATTCTGGCTTGGACTTTTCCTAAGGCTTGTAGCTCTGCCAAACGATCTGCAAGCTTGTACAGCACGACACTACCGGGTGTTTCATCTGCATGAAGGCTTGCCTGGATGTGAATTTTTAGCTTAGCATCGGCTGGGCCAAACTCATGCACCAGCAAGCTGAGCGTGCTGCCAGATGCTGACTCGCCGAGGCTGATATGCCTCATGGGAATCAAACAGTGTTCGCGAGCGTTCATGATTTGGTTTTTTTCGGCAACACATCTCCCGCACCGGCATAGACTGCCAGCGTAAGAAATGGACTGATTTTCTAGAGTTGAGGGGGCTTACTTGCCTTGATTGACCGAAACCGCCCATTTATTGGCCTGCAAACCATGCTTGGCCAAGAGCTGGTCGTAGATACCTTTGCGCTGCAGGTTTTCAAGCGCTACTTTGAGCATGTCGCGCACAGCAGTCTCGCTTTTTGCAACAGGCATGCCGACCAAAGCATCAGTGAAAGCTGCGCCTATCGTCACATAAGTATTGGGCTCAATGCGCTGCGCGTAGGGCATGGTTTCGTTGCCTTGAGCGCCCACATCCAATCGACCCGATTTGAGCTGAGTGCGCGTATCAGACGACCCTTCGGTACCAATCACTTGCAGCGCTGGCTTGCCTTTAGCGACGCAATTGGCTTTGCTCCACTCTTCAATTTGCTCTGGCCATTTTGTGCTGCGGCTCGCACCCACTTTTTTGCCACAGAGATCATCGGTGGATTTAATGTCTTTTGCGTTTGCTGCAGATGTGTAGAACTGAGCGCCTGTGCGCATGTAGTTCACAAAATCAACCGTCTCGCGCCGAGATGGAAAATCACCCACTCCGGCCATCGCCAGATCTACTCGCCCCGTTGCCAACGAAGGGAATATTTGTGCAAATGCAGTTTCTTGCCATTCGATTTTGAGGTTCAGCTCTTTGCCAATCGCTTCGCCTAAATCAATGTCAAAGCCTTGTAATTGATTGGTAGCTGGGTCTTTGTAGCTGATGGGGGGATAGTTGGGCTGAGTCGCAATCACCAGCTTACCCGCTTTGCGAATACGCTCTGGCACTGCTTGAGCAAAGCAATTCAAACTGACAGCCAATAAGCCAAGAACGGCTATTTTTGAAGGGGTGCGCATTGGTTTTCTCCTAGAAATTAAAGAACGGCATTGATAAATTCGCGTGTACGGGCTTGAAGTGGCTGCCCCAAAACTTGAGCTGGCGGGCCTTGCTCCACAACACGGCCTTGATCCATGAAGATGACGCGATGCGCTACTTCTCTGGCAAAAGCCAACTCATGGGTGACCACAATCATGGTCATGCCACTGGCGGCCAGCTTGCGCATAACAGCCAGCACATCGCCGACCAACTCAGGGTCGAGCGCCGAGGTGGGTTCGTCAAACAGCATGATTTGTGGTTGCATGGCTAATGCCCGTGCAATGGCAATGCGTTGCTGTTGCCCGCCCGATAACTGGCTCGGATAAGCAAGCTCCTTGTCCGTTAAACCTACCATCGTGAGCAGTTCGCGTGCTTTTGCTTTTGCTTGCGTTTGATTTTGATAGAGTACAGTCAACGGCCCTTCAATGATGTTGTCCATGACAGTCATGTGGTTGAACAAATGAAACCGCTGGAACACCATGCCACAGCGCAAGCGTTGCGTAGAAATCGCGCTGTCACCCAGCTCACGCAGCACGCCCTGCTTCTCGATGTAGCCTTGTAGTTCACCTTCAATCCATACCAAGCCCGCATCGGCATGCTCAAGCTGATTCAAGCAGCGCAGCAAGGTGCTTTTGCCGGAGCCCGAGGGGCCAATCAAGCAGAGCACTTCACCACGCGCAATTTGCAAATCAATATCAGTTAATGCCTGGACAGCGCCAAAGTGCTTACTGACTCCCTTAGCTACAAGGATAGGAGAAGATGAAATAGGAGTGGATCTCATGATGGTTGATTTCTAATCTTGATACGCTTAGCGCTTGGATGTGTTGTAGCCACGTGCATAGTGCTTTTCTAGAAAGAATTGCCCCACAGTGAGCAAAGTCACCACCATCAAATACCATGCGGCCGCAACGATCAGTAGCTCTATCACGCGGGCATTGGCGTAGTAAATCGTTTGAGCATTTCGCAAAATTTCTGAGAATTGAATAACACTGGCAATGGAGGTGATCTTGACCATACTGATCACTTCATTACCCACAGGCGGAATGATGACGCGCATGGCTTGGGGCAAAACGATACGACGCAGGGTGGTCAAGCGCGACATGCCAATTGATTTCGCCGCTTCAGTTTGCCCCGCATCTACCGACAAAATACCGCTACGCACCACCTCTGCGGTGTAAGCCCCTTGATTGATACCTAGCCCCAAGAGTGTGGCCATAAACGGTGTGATGAAGTCCACCGTGCGCATCTCAAAGAGACCGGGAATACCAAGTGTGGGAAAGACCAAGGCCAAATTGAACCAAATCAGCAATTGGAGCAGCAAAGGTGTGCCTCTGAAGAACCAGATGTAGCCCCAAGCGACAGATCGCAAGACGGGATTGGGTGACATATACATCACAGCGAACATCACGCCCAGCACAATACCCAACACCATCGCCAGAACCGTCATGATCAAGGTATTAGCCAATCCCATGAGGATGGATTTCGCCGTAAAGAATTGCGCGACGACTGCCCATTCAATTTTGCCAAGTGCAAATGCGCGCATCACCAAAAGCACCAGAGCAATCACTACAAAGGCTGCCAGCCATCTTCCAGCGCGGGTTTGAGCCCGGCGCGGCATCGCCAAGAATCGGCCCGTATCTACATGCCAAACCGCGCTCATGCTTTTTCTCCTGTGTGCTGGCTATTCGTTAATGCTGGAAAAGCTGGCCCTTGATAGGCTAAAGCCCAATCAAGTTGCTTGGCTTGGATACGCGCAAGTCGCTGCGCTTGCTCGCGCACACGCTCAGGCGCAGTGCCTCCATAGCCACTGCGCGCAGCCAATGCACGGTCTAAATCCAAAACTTGCAGCGCCTGCTCATCGAGCAATGGATGAATGTGTGAGAGCTGAGCAACGCTCAAACTCTGGAGATCAAGGCTTTGCTCTTCAGCAAAGCGCACCACGAGCCCAGTGATTTCATGCGCCTGCGCAAACGGCATGCCTTGCCGTGCCAAATGATCGGCGAGCTCGGTAGCCAGAGAAAATCCCATGCTTGCATGCTCTCGCATGCGCGCGGCATTTACTTTCATGGTGCGAACCATGCCCGTCATAGCCGGTAACAACAATGTCAGTGTATCGGTTGCATCAAATGCCAAATGCTTGTCTTCGCTCAAATCACGGTTGTAGGCAAATGGCAAGCTCTTGAGCGTGGCTAGCATGGCAGTGACGTGGCCAATCAAGCGGCCACTTCGACCTCGCGCTAGTTCCGCGATGTCGGGATTCTTCTTCTGCGGCATGATGGAACTGCCTGTGGCAAAGGCATCATTGAGCTCGACCCAAGCAAAGGGCTGGGATGTCCACAGAATAATTTCTTCGGACAAGCGCGACAGATTCACGGCCAGCATCGCCAAGGCAAATAAATACTCCGCCACATGATCGCGGCTGCCTACTGCATCCATGCTGTTTTCACAGGCGCTTAAGTACCCCATTTCAGTAGCCGATAAATCATTGCGCACTGCTATCGCTGAGCCCGCCAATGCTGCGGCACCCAAAGGCGACGTCGCATGTCGATCATCCCAATTCATCATGCGCGAGACATCACGCGCCAAGCCTTGCGCATGCGCTAGCAGGTGATGACCATAAGAAATGGGTTGAGCAGATTGCAAATGCGTCATCCCAGCAGTTACGGTTTCTGAGTGAAGCTGTGCTTGCTCTAGCAGTGCGGCCACCAAGCCAAGCAAATGCTGCGCGATGCGGCGTGTTTCGCAGCGCAAATACAACTTGAGATCATTAGCCGCTTGATCATTACGAGAGCGACCTGCGCGTAGCTTGCCGCCCAACTCGCCCAAATGCTGAACCAACATTCGCTCTGCCAGAGTGTGAATATCTTCTTCGCCAGCTTGACACCAAGCTGCACCGCTTTGGCTCTCGTCAATCAAAAGAGCGAGGGTGTCGCAAATCTTTTGGCATTCCTCTTTTTTCAGCAATCCTGCCCTCTGTAGCTCACGTGCATGTGATTGAGAAGCGGTCAAATCATAGGCAAGCAAGCGCAAGTGGCTGGCGGGCGCTTGAGACAAGCGTTTCAGGCTGGCATCTGGCAGGCTCGTAAAACGTCCACCCCAAAGCTGGGTGGCGGCTTGCTGTGTTGTTCCGTGTTGTGAAGTCATGATGATGGGTTGAAATTTACAGCGAATTTAATTGCATATCAAACGATATTTATTGGCGACTTTATGTGAGAATTTCTCACATCATCACACGCCCCTCAACTGCAATGACACGTCGCATTCCACCTCTTAATGCACTGAAGGCTTTTGACGCGGCCGCTCGTCACCTGTCTTTCTCGCTGGCAGCACAAGAGATCGGTGTCACGCACGGCGCTATCAGTCACCAAATTCGCAGCTTGGAAGATATCTTGGGTGTGAAATTATTCGTTCGGCAAGGCAGTCGTATGAAGCTCACCGAAGAGGGCGTTGCATTGCACGATCCTGTTGGGCGCGCATTTGACTTGTTTGCGACGGCGACGACTCGCTTGTCATCCTCCGTGGTGCGGGGCGAGGTCGTCATAAGCATGCCGCCTAGCTTGTCATGCCTCTGGCTGGTGCAACAACTGCGCGAATTTTTGCTGCGATACCCTGAGCTGACTCTGCGCCTTGTGCCCTCCAGCGATGACCGCGAAGTGCGCTCAAGCGATGTAGACTTTTGCATTCGCTATGGCGATGGTGCCTGGCCAAGCCGTCAAGTGGAGCTGCTTGCAGAGACTTATCTATTCCCCGTTTGCAGCCCTTTGCTGCTCAACGAGAAGCTGTCGATGAGGAAAGTCGATGACCTCAAAAACACAACCCTGCTCTGTTCAGATGAAGGACATGAATGGGATTTATGGTTAGCTGGTGCAGGCAAACCACGGCTGATCACGGGGCCTAGGCATCATCTGGGCAATGCGCTGATCGCTGTGGAGATGTGTGCCTCGGGCTATGGTGTCGCTCTAGGCGACAACATTAATGCCAATCGCTACTTGGCAGAAGGCAGATTGATCAGACCGTTTGGAAATGCGATCAAAGTGCCTGAATCGTTTTACTTGATTTCCCGCCCAGAAGCATTGAATAAGCCCGCGATTGTCCTTATCCAAGAGTGGATCAAATTACAGTTTCTGCGTATGAATGAGGAATGGACGCGCTCATTCAAGCAAGCATAGTTCTTCCATCAACACATCATTATTTTGTACGAGATAAGCTGAAAAGTATGTGCGCTGAAGCAGCAATGCACTGCTCAATAGCTCTACTGATATTAATCAAAAAAATGACAACTTTAGTCATTACAAACCAACCAAGCAAGTACATCTTCTAGCAATTGGTCGACATGCTCACTGCTCCGTAACTGGGGCAGCGCAACTTCTTCATACAAGCTAAAAACGGGCTTATTCCACTTCAGGCCAAGCGCTACCTCTGACAAGGTGCCCATGCCCCCTCCAATGGCAATCAAGCAAACGCTGGCTCTAGCAATCAAGGCATTGCGCATCTCGCCCATGCCAGTGGGAATTGCAATACCTAAATAGGGATTGGCACCACTGAGATCATCCTCGGGTAAAAAGCCAATCATGAGGCCATGGGCGTCGTGAGTGGCCCGAGAAGCTGCTTCCATGACGCCCCCACGACCACCGCAGACCAAAGTGATCCCTGCACCCGCTAAGCAATACGCAATACGATAGGCCGCCAAGCAGTGCATCTCTTGGCCGTCGCTAGGCCCAACGATGGCCACGGGCTGAATCCATCTGCCACTGCTCTTCTGCCTTTCGGCCAACTGAGACAGCAGCTCAGTGGCTCGAGCCGAAAGAGAGCTTTTCACGTTTACGAGTGACGACATCACCAATTCCCATCACGATCACGCAGATCAATAAAAGCACCAGCGACAAAGCCGCTGCCGCCGCGAAATCCGAGCCACCATCGCTGACTTTAGAAAACAGCATGAGCGGCAGAATATTCAGTTGGGTACCCACCAAAGCCAAGGCTGTGCCGTAGGTGCCCATCGCAAGCGCCGCGACCATGCACGCACTAGAGAGCACCGAGGGAAACACCTCGGGCACAACCGTGTCCCAAAATGCGCGAGCTTTGCTTGCACCCAAAGTGCGGGCAGCCAGCATAGGCCGCTCATCCAGATTGGCAAACACCGGGTACAGCGATAGCGCAACTCTGGGGATCAGGTAGTAAGCGTAGGCAAAGCCCAAGCCGCCCACGCTGTAAATCCAAGCGCCGATACGCACAGGATCAGCGCCAGCCATGCCCAGCAATTGCGTCACAAAACCCGCCCGACCAAACGCCAGAATGAAACCATAAGCGATCACCAGCCCTGAAAAAGCCAATGGAAGCCCGAGCAAACTCATCATCCATTGCCTACGGTGCTCAGGCTGTCTTGCCAACTCAATAGCGATGCAAGTGCCGACGATTGCAGACATAAAACCTGCAATCAGGCCCAGCAACAGCGTGTTGCGCAGCGCCACATAGAAGCTGGGGTCAATTGCCAAAGCTTTGAATGCAGCCAAATCGTCTCCCAGCGCCTCGGGCAGCAATGCTGCCAATGGCGCGAGAAAAAACAGTGCCAAAAATATCCAAGCAGGCCAAGCGCCCCAGCTTTTCATAAGGTGTCTCTTGCAATTAGCGCGACAAAGCAGCTAGCGCCCAGAGTCGATCCACTTCCGCCTTACGCGCAGAAGCTTGAACAACATCCAAAGGTCGAATTTGCGACGCTGCTGGCATGCGAGCCGCCACATCAGCGGGCAAGCGAACGCCTGGCACAGCAGGGCGCACGAAACCTTGTGCAAACAGAGTTTGCCCCGCTTCACTCATGATGAAATTGAGCCACAACTTACCGGAATTCGGGTTAGGCGCACCTTTGACCAAGCTGATGGCATAAGGTGCTGCGACACTGGCTTCTTTAGGAATGACGACTTCTGCCGCATCGCCCATGCCATCGATATGCTTGGCTTTGAGGCCATCGTTTTCATAGCTGATCCACACCGGGATTTCGCCTTTGAGGAATTTGGCGTACGGTGTTGTGCCTTCCACGCGCAGCACATTGCCTGCGGTGTGAAGCTGGGCAAGGTAGTCGATGCCGGGCTTGATGTTGTCAACCGAGCCGCCGTTGGCGTAAGCGGCGGCAAACACCAGAACTTGACCCACCCCTGTGGAGCGAGGATCGAGATACACCACCGAGCTTTTGAAT
>JANNED010000172.1:0-41437 GCA_031388245.1 Variovorax sp. | reverse complement strand
TTGATGGTTATCTATTGGAAGAAACAAAAGCGTATGATTATTTCGGATCGGAAGCAGAGCTAAAAGAATTTGTAACCAAGCGCGACCCCAAGCGCATTGGCCTCAACATGTCCAAAGACATTGGCAGTGCCGATGGGTTATCTTACACTGGCCGACAAGAACTTGCTCAACTACTCGGCAGCAAATACGAAGCACGAGCGAGAAGCGAGAAGGACAACAATAGCGACAGCTTCATGAGCCAACTTCTTGTTACCCTTTCTCTGCCCAGCCAAGCCAGCGCTGAGTGGGCCTATGCCCTTGTCTCAAGCGCTGGCGTGCTCACGGCGCATGGGCGTGCGATGCCTGCTTTGCTGCCACGGGCCGATACGGCCACGCTGATCGTGCCGGCGCAGGCGCTGTCTTGGCATTTGGCGGCCTTGCCCAAGCTGCCCAAATCGATGCAGGGCAGCTCAGCGCAGCGGATGAAAACGCTGCTTACAGGCGTGTTGGAAGAGCAGCTGCTCGACGAGCCTGCTCAATTGCACTTGGCCGCCTGCCCCGCGCTCACACGCGATGGCAAAACTTGGGTTGCTGCGTGCCAAAAATCAATCTTGCAAGAGGCTGTGGCCGCCTTGCAGGCAGCTCGCATTCCCCTCACACGCATCGTGCCTGAGGTCTTCCCCAGTGATTTGGCCAGTTTGCATGTGCGCGGCACGCCGGATGCTGCCTCGCTCGTCTTTGCAGATGCGCAAGGCGTGCTGAGCGTGGCCTTGGCGCAAGCCGCCATGCTGCCCGCTCTGCCCGAGGGCTTGGCTGTGAGCGCTGAGCCAGCTGTGGCGGCGGCAGCGGAGCAGGCTTATGGCGGGCGCGTTCAGGTGCTGCAAGCGGCGCAATGGGCTGCGCAATCGGCGCAAGCTGCGCTGGCCAATGGCGTGGATTTGGCGCAAGGCGATATGGCGGTGTCGGGCGGCGGGCGCATCTGGCAGTCTTTGACCGGTGGGCTGCGAGATCTCATGGCTGCACCGGCATGGGCACCTGCGCGCTGGGGCATGGCTGCCTTGCTGTTGGTTCAGTTGTTGGGCCTGAACGCTTGGAGCTACAAACAGAGTGCCGCCGTGCAAGATCAGCGTGCGCAGATGAATCAGTTGCTCACACAGAGCTTCCCGAATGTGAAGGTGGTGGTGGATGCGCCGCTGCAAATGCAGCGCGAGCTCGCCAGCCTCGCCCGAGCGCAGGGGCAGCTCAGTGGGCGAGATTTTGAGAGTATTTATGGGCGATTCACGGCGATTGCCGGCATGAATGCTGCACCTTCAGCTATTGATTTTGTAGCAAATGAGGTGCAAATTCGAGGCAGTGGCCTCACGGCCTCGCAGCTCGATGCGATGCTGCCGCGCTTGCAGTATGCAGGCTTGGCGGTGCGCAGTGATGCACAGGTGCTGATCGTCTCGCACCGTGATGCCTTGAGCGTGCCGCCTGCATCGGCCGCCCTTCCCGCCGTGGGAGGCAAGCCATGAGCGCTGTGCCAAATGCTGGGCTGCTGGATGCTTTGGCGCTTCGCTGGGGTGCATTGGCTTCGCGCGAACGCGCACTCGTGGGCGGCGCTGCCGCTTTGATCGTTGCCGCGCTGCTGTGGGGGATCGCCATTTCGCCTGCGCTGACCGGCTTGCGCCAAGCAAGCCAAGCCGCGCCTCAGCTGGAGGCGCAATTGCAGCTGATGCGTGCGCAAGCGAGCCAAGCGGCTTCGCTCAAAGCGCAGCGCTTGCTCAGCTACGATGAATCGCTGCGCAGCTTAGAGGCAGCCGTTCAATCTTTGGGCGCTGGCGCGACATTGAGTGTGAGCGATGCCAGAGCCAGCATCATGCTGCGCGGCATCAGCGGGGATGCGCTGACACAGATGCTCGCACAGGTGCGTGCCAATGCGCGGCTTGTGCCCAGTGAGCTGCGCATCAAGCAAAGCACCACGCCGGCTGCCGGGGCTGCGCCAGCTTGGGATGGCACGATGGTGCTGAATTTGCCTGCACGCTAAAGCTTCCACAACATCACCCATGAAAAGCAGCCACCACTTCGCCCATGCCAGCGCCCGCCAAAAGACGGCGCGTCTCTCGAAGGCTGCGCTTGCACCGTGGCGCACGGCGCTGCTGGCCGCTTGCGTGGGTGCTGTCAGTGCGCTGATTGTGTTTGCGCCAGCGGCTTGGCTGGCACACGGCGTGCAGCGCATCAGTGCCGGCCATGTGTTGCTTGCGCAGCCTGAAGGCTCGGTCTGGCGCGGCTCGGCGCAATTGTTGCTCACTGGCGGTGCGGGCTCATCGGATGCGGCGAGCTTGCCCGGCAGGGTCAACTGGACGCTGCGGCCTGCATGGGGCGGCTTGCGCGTAGCCTTGCATCTGCCTTGCTGCGCAGCTGAGGCGGTGCGCATGGCGCTCAAGCCCGGCTGGTCTCAGAGTGAATTGGAGGTGCTTCCTGCGCGTGTGAATTTGCCAGCACCTTGGCTTTCAGGATTGGGTGCGCCTTGGAACACACTCGATCCCCAAGGCCAGCTGGCCTTGTCTAACGATGCGCTGCAGGTGCAATGGTCGGCAGGGCGCATGCGCCTTGCTGGCCAGCTCACGCTGGATATGCTGGCTATGTCGTCGCGCTTGTCCACCCTCAGCCCGCTGGGAGACTATCGCTTGAGCTTGGATGGCGGCGATGTGCCTACCATTGCGCTGCAAACCCTGCAAGGCGCTTTGCAATTGTCTGGCTCAGGCCAGGTGGTGGGTGCGCGTATTCGCTTCAAAGGCGAGGCCAGCGCTGCGCCTGAGCAGCAAGACGCACTGTCGAATGTGCTCAACATCATTGGCCGCCGTCAGGGCACCAAATCTTTGATTTCGCTAGGTTGATTTATGATGACTACACGCCTTTTTGGTTTTTATTTCGCTCCTATTTCAATAGCATGCCGTGCTGTATTCTTGCCGGCAATCAGTGCTTTTTGCTTGTTAAATGCGGCGCCAACTGGTGCGCAGACAGCCCCAGCTGCGCTGGGAGCCACGCGCAGCGCACAAGGCATCAAGCTCGATTTTGTGAATGCCGAGATCGCTGAAGTCGCCAAGACCTTTGGCGTGATCATGAACCGCAACATCGTGGTTGATCCGCGCGTCAAAGGCCAGATGAATTTGACGACCGATCGCGCTGTGCCAGTGGCGTCGGCATACAACCAATTCCTCGCCTCGCTACGCTTGCAAGGCTTCACGGTCGTCGAGGCGGCGGGGATTGATAAAGTCGTGCCCGAGGCTGAGGCCAAGCTGCAAGGCGGTGCAGTGAATGCGGGCGAAGTCAAAGCGGGCGGTAACCAAATCCTCACGCAAATTTTTCGGCTCAATCACGAGAATGCAAACAATTTAGTGGCTGTGCTGCGCCCCTTGATCAGCCCCAACAACACGATCAACGTCAACCCCGGCAACAACTCGCTCATCATCACCGACTATGCCGATAACCTGCAGCGCATGGCCAAAATTATCGCTGCGCTGGATGTGAGCAACGCCACGGATTTAGAGATTTTCCCGTTGAAACACGCCATTGCGTCTGATCTCGTGCCGCTGCTGATCCGGCTGAGCGAATCGGGCGGAAGCGGTGCGGCTGCTGCGGGTGGCCAAGCAGACACATCTTTCAAGACCAGTATCTTAGCCGAATCACGCTCGAATGCCGTGATCGTGCGGGCGGCCAACCCAGCGCGGGTCAATCTCATCAAATCGTTGATTGACAAGCTCGATCAGGCTCCGCTGCGCACCGCGAACGGCGATGCAGGCAACATCTATGTCGTTTATCTCAAAAACGCCGATGCCGTCAAGCTCGCCACCACACTGCGAGCCGCCATCAGCGCCGAGGGCGGCGGCGGTAGCGCTTCGCCTGCAGCTCGCACAGCCGCCGCGCCCGGCAGTGCAGGCACTGCGCCGCTTGCTGGATCAGGCCAGCCCAGCACCGGCGGCCAAATCCAGGCCGATCCAGCCACCAATGCGCTCATCATCACCGCGCCTGAGCCGCAGTATCGGCAAATGCGCGCCGTGATCGACAAACTCGATCAACGCAGAGCGCAGGTGCTCGTTGAGGTGTTGATTGCGCAAGTCAGCAGCAAGCGAGCGGCAGAATTTGGCATTCAGTGGCAGACGGGGCTGGGTAAGGCGGGCAATTCCGTGGTGGGGGGTATTGGCACCAATTTTGGGACGACGGGCAACATCATTGGCTTGTCGGCTGCCAGCAATGCCGCTGGCTTGGCCTCCGCAGGCATTGGCAAAGGTCTCAATCTCGGCTTGGCAAGGCAAATCAATGGGGTGTATGTCTTGGGTGCATTGGCTAAATTTCTGGAAGACAACAACGAAGGCAACATCTTGTCGTCTCCCAATTTGCTGACACTTGACAACGAAGAAGCCAAAATCATTGTGGGCCGCAATGTGCCCTTCGTGACGGGGCAATTCACCAACACGGGCGCCAGCGGCGGCGCGACCAATCCCTTCCAAACGATTGAGCGCAAGGATGTGGGCTTGACATTGCGCATCAAACCGCAGATCAGCGAAGATGGGCAAGTGCGGCTGCAGGTCTTCCAAGAAAACTCTGGCATTGAAGGCGACACCAGCAGCAATGCCAATGGCCCGACCACCACCAAGCAATCCATTGAGACCAATATCGTGGTGGAAGATGGCGGCATCTTGGTGCTCGGTGGCCTGGCGGAAGACAGCTTCAACAACGGGGCGCAGAAAGTGCCGGGCTTGGGAGACATTCCGCTTTTTGGCAACCTTTTTAAAAGCGAGAGCCGCACGCGCGACAAACGCCAGCTCATGCTCTTCTTGCGCCCCGTGATCGTGCGTGATGCGAGCAGCGCGCAATCCTTGTCACTAGACCGCTACGAGCTGATGCGCTCTGGCCAAAAAGAGGTGCAGCCTGCGCCCAGCATGGTGTTGGGCGGTGTGAGTGAAGCGCCTGTGCTGCCACCGCAAAAGCCTGCCGGAGCAGCCGGGCAGTCTGCCGCACCGCTGGTGCAGCCCTCTTTAAAAGCCAAGCCATAAAACCATGGCACGTTACCCTTTGCCCTATTCTTTTGCTCGCGGCAACCAAGTGTTGTTGGAGGGCGATGAGAGCAAGCTGCATTTGCTGTTCAGTGATGCCACGCCACGCTCTGCCATGGCAGAAATCATGCGAAAGTACGCAGTTGCCGGCGAAAATGCTGTGCAGTATGCGATGGAAAAGGTGGCGCCGGATGCGTTGATCCAACGCATCAGTGCAGCTTACGCGCAAGGCGAATCGAGCGCGGCCAGTGTCGTGAGCGAGGTGCAAGGCGATGCCGATCTCTCGCGCATTATGCAAGAGCTGCCTGCGATTGAAGATTTGCTCGAAAACTCGGACGATGCGCCCATCATCCGCATGCTGAATGCCTTGCTCACGCAAGCCGCGCGAGATGGCGCGAGCGATATTCATATTGAGCCCTATGAGCGCACATCGAGCGTGCGCTTTCGCGTCGATGGCACTTTGCGCGAAGTGGTGCAACCCAACCGCGCTTTGCATGCTGCACTCATCTCGCGCCTGAAAATCATGGCTGAGCTGGATATTGCAGAGAAGCGCTTGCCACAAGATGGCCGCATTTCGCTTCGCATCGGCACACGCGCAATGGATGTGCGCGTCTCCACGCTGCCCTCCGCCCATGGTGAGCGAGCCGTGTTGCGATTGCTGGATAAATCAGCGGGCAAGCTCACGCTGGGTGCTGTGGGCATGCAAGGCCATGTGCTGCAAGAGTTTGAGCATCTCATCACACAGCCGCACGGTATTATTTTGGTGACTGGCCCCACCGGCTCAGGCAAAACCACCACGCTCTATGCGGCACTCTCCAAATTAGATGCAGCCAGCACCAACATCATGACGGTGGAAGACCCAATCGAATACGAGCTCACAGGCGTGGGTCAAACACAGGTGAACGCGAAGATTGATTTGACGTTTGCCAAAGCGCTCAGAGCCATTCTGCGGCAAGACCCCGATGTGATCATGATTGGCGAGATCAGGGATTTTGAGACCGCTCAAATCGCCATCCAAGCCTCGCTTACCGGCCATTTGGTGCTGGCCACCCTGCACACCAACGATGCCAGCAGCGCTGTAACGCGCCTCACAGACATGGGCGTTGAGCCCTTCTTGCTGAGCTCATCCCTGCTCGGTGTGCTGGCTCAGCGCTTGGTACGGCGATATTGCGCCGCTTGTCATGGCAAAGGTTGTGACGCTTGTGGCCACACCGGTTACCAAGGCCGCACTGGTATTTTTGAGCTGCTGCAAGTGGATGACGAGATGCGCGCTTTGATCCACAATAAATCTGCCGAAGCCAACGTCCGCGGCGCAGCGCTCTCCGGCGGTATGCAGCTCATGCGCGAAGACGGTGAGCGCTTGGTCAAGAGCGGCATCACGAGCCTCGAAGAAGTGGTTCGCGTGACACGTGACTAACAGCGATTGAATGCAGATGACAATGTCAAAACTTTTAGGAGTTTCATCATGGGATTAGCAGCCGAGAAACAGAAATTCACGCCATCCGACTTCCTAGCTTGGGATCAAACCCAGACGATACGCCATGAATATTTTCATGGTGAAGTATTTGCGATGGCAGGCGGCTCTGACAACCACGCCACTGTGATTGGTAATGTCTATGTGTCGTTGCGCGCCCACCTCAAAGGCACGCCTTGCCGCGTCTTTATGCAAGATGTAAAGCTGAACGTCGAGCAGGCCAACAGCTATTTCTATCCCGATGTGTTCGTGACTTGCAGTGAACGTGATGCAAAGCAACGCCTCATTAAAAGTGAAGCCAAATTGGTGATTGAAGTGCTGTCACCTAGCACCACCGCTTTTGATCGTGGCCACAAATTTGAGGCGTACCGCAGCATGCCTTCGTTACAAGAATATGTGCTGATCGATCCAGAAGCGCAAACTGCTGAGGTTTACCGCCGTAGCTCCAACGAAGAATGGATTTTGCGAGCCTTTCCAGTTGGGCAAGGACTCAGCTTGCAAAGCGTCGATCTCACCATCACTGCAGTCGATTTGTTTGCTGATGTTGAGTTGGGTGGCGATGCTGCCGCTGTTTGAGCGCAGGCACTAACGACCGATGCCCGCCTACCAATTCGAAGCGCTCGATGCGCAAGGCAATTCGCGCAAAGGCGTGATGGAAGCCGATACCGTCAAAGCGGCGAGGGCGATGCTGCGCACGCAAGCGCTGGTGCCGATGGAGGTCACCGCCGTCATGGGGCAAGGCGCAGCTTCTGACGGCTCGGCAAAAAGCTGGGGGCAAATCAATCTCTGGGGCGGCCGCGTTTTCTCAAGCACGATGCTTTGTGTGTGGACGCGCCAAATGGCCGGCTTGCTCACAGCGGGCCTGCCGCTCGAACGCGCTCTCACGGCGCTCGCCGAAGAAGCTGAAGATGAGAAGCAGCGCAATATCGTTGCAGCGCTTCGCTCTGAAGTGAATGCGGGCTCAAGCTTTGCCAAAGCGCTGAGTCAACACCCGCGCGAGTTCAACGAAATTTATCGCGCGGTAGTCAGCGCTGGCGAAGCCTCAGGCCATCTTGATACTGTGCTGGAAAAACTTGCCGATGATTTGGAAGAGAGCCAAGAGCTCAAGGCCAAGCTGATCGGCGCATCGCTGTATCCCGCCATCGTCACGCTGGTGGCCATCATCATTGTGATTTTCTTAGTGACTTATGTGGTGCCACAAGTCGCCGGTGTGTTTGCGGGCAGTAAAAAAGCATTGCCTCTGCTCACCACGATCATGCTGGGCATCTCCGCATGGGTGCGAGCTTACGGCGTTTACATGCTAGGCGCTCTTATTTTGATAGCTGGCAGCGCCATATATCTAAGAGCAATTGACGCTTTTCGTTTAAAAATGGATGCCGCGTGGTTGCGCTTGCCCGTGGTGGGGAAATTAGCCAAAGGATTTAATGCCGCGCGTTTCGCGTCGACCTTGGGCATGCTCGCGGGAGCGGGCGTGCCGATCTTAAAAGCCTTGCAAGCTGCTGCCGAGACGCTACACAACCGTGCCATGCGAGCCGACGCGATGGATGCGCTCACCTTGGTGCGCGAGGGCGCGCCACTGGCTAGCGCGATGCAACAGAAGAAAAACTTTCCTGGCTTGATCGCGATGTTTGCTCGATTGGGCGAGCAAACCGGCAAGCTGCCCGAGATGCTGCAACGCGCGGCCAAGCAGCTTTCCGGGGAAGTGCAGCGAAGAGCGATTGCGCTGGCCACGATTTTGGAGCCACTGCTCATCGTCGTGATGGGAGTGGTGGTGCTTCTCATCGTGCTGGCCGTGCTGATGCCGATCATTCAGCTCAATCAATTGGTCAAATAGCATGGCCTCATCTCTTCAAGGCAAGCTTGTGGTGGCGATTTCATCGCGCGCTTTGTTTGATTTGGAGGAAGAAAACGCGGTGTTTGAAACATCTGCCGACAAAGCCTATATGGCCATGCAAATGGCGCGAATCGATCAACCTGCCAAGCCGGGCGTGGCGTTTTCTCTGGTGAAAAAACTGCTCGCTTTCAACAGCGAGGCTGCGCAAAAAGTCGAAGTCGTCATCCTCTCTCGCAACGATCCGGTGAGCGGCCTGCGCGTGATGAAGAGTGCTGAGCATTACAAGCTGCCGATTGTGCGCTGCACCTTCACACGCGGCGAGCCGCCTTGGCGTTATCTGCGTCCACTCAGGGCAAATTTGTTTCTCTCCGCCAAAAGTGAAGATGTGCGCTCGGCGCTGTCCAATGGCTTTCCCGCAGCCACGGTCGCCACACGCTCCGTCAAAGCCAGCGATTTGCATCCCAATGAAGTGCGCATCGCCTTTGACGGCGATGCAGTACTCTTCAGCGATGAAGCCGAGCGCGTGTATGCCAAAGGCGGTTTGGATAAATTCATCAAAAATGAAGTGAAAAAAGCCGAGCAACCACTGCCGCCTGGCCCGTTCAAACCTTTGCTCGAAGCCTTGCACCGCTTGCAAAGCGAAGGCACAGCGCACATCCGCATTCGCACCGCGCTGGTGACTGCTCGCAGCGCCCCCGCGCACGAGAGGGCGATCCGCACGCTGATGGCATGGAACATCACGGTGGATGAAGCGATGTTCCTTGGTGGCCTAGAAAAAGGCGAATTTCTGCGCGAATTCGAGCCCGATTTTTTCTTCGATGATCAAACCGGCCACGTTCAATCTGCCGCCGATCATGTGCCGTCGGGGCATGTGGAATCGGGCGTTCGCAACGCTTGAGAACCCCAGTCGTTAGAACGACAAACTGCTGTAAACCCCATCCCGGCGCGATTTTTGCTCTGCTAGCATCACACTGATCAGAAAAGAACATTGATGTTTGCATTTATCCTTCAGCGCCTCATTCAAGCAGCCCTCGTGATGATCACGGTGGCTTTCATTGCATTCATGCTGTTTCAGTATGTGGGCGATCCGGTGGTTTTCTTGCTGGGGCAAGATGCCACGCCGGAGCAGATCCGTGAGTTACGTGCTGATTTGGGGTTGGATCAATCTTTTGTCGTGCAGTTTGGCAGCTTTTTGGGCAATGCGGTGCAGGGTGAGTTTGGGTTGTCGCTGCGCCAGGGTGCGAAGGTATCTCGGCTTTTGGGTGAGCGGTTTCCGGCAACGTTTGAATTGGCTTTGGTGGCTGCGGGCATCGCATTGATTGCAGGCATTCCGATGGGTGTGTATGCGGCGCTGCGGCGCGGCTCGGCGCTGAGCCAGTTGTTCATGACGATCTCGCTGCTGGGCGTATCTCTGCCTACCTTCTTGATCGGTATCGCGCTGATTTTGATTTTCGCGGTCTGGTTAGGCTGGTTCCCCAGCTTTGGGCGGGGTGATGTGGTGCAAATTGGTTGGTGGAGCAGCGGGCTTCTCACGGCTCAGGGCTGGCATCACATTGTGCTTCCGGCTGTGACGCTGGCCGTCTTCCAGCTCACATTGATCATGCGGCTTGTACGAGCCGAAATGCTGGAAGTGCTGCGCACGGATTACATCAAGTTTGCGCGAGCTCGCGGCCTGTCGAATCGCGCGATACATTTTGGCCATGCGCTTAAAAATACGCTGGTGCCCGTGATGACGATCACCGGCTTGCAGCTGGGTGGCTTGATCGCTTTTGCCATCATCACAGAGACGGTATTCCAGTGGCCGGGCATGGGCTTGCTGTTTATCCAAGCCGTGACGTTTGCCGACATTCCCGTGATGGCGGCTTATCTTTGTATCGTGGCACTGATTTTTGTGGTGATCAATTTGGTGGTGGATTTGCTGTATTTCGTGGTTGACCCTCGGCTGCGTGTTGGTGGGAAAGGCCATTAAATGCTTGCGCCGCAGCTCAAAGCACCTTTGGTCAACAGCAGAAGTGTGTTTGCACACATCCGCTCCTTTCATCCCGAGCTCACCGCGTTTCGGCGCGATTTGCATGCGCATCCCGAGTTGGGCTTTGAAGAAATTTACACCTCGGGTCGCGTGCGGCAAGCGCTTGAAGTCTGCGGTGTAGATGAGATTCATACCGGCATTGGCAAAACGGGTGTTGTTGGCCTGATTCATGGCAAGCAAAAATCTAATCGCATGATCGGATTGAGAGCCGACATGGATGCGCTGCCCATGACGGAGCACGGCGATGTGGCTTGGAAATCCCTGAAGCCTGGCTTGATGCACGGCTGCGGGCACGATGGCCACACCACAATGCTCACGGGCGCTGCACGGTATCTCGCAGAAACAAGAAATTTTGCAGGTACAGCCGTGCTGATTTTCCAACCCGGAGAAGAAGGCTATGCGGGTGCCAAGGCGATGATGGAGGATGGTTTGTTTGATCGCTTCCCAGTGGAGGCCGCTTACGCCATGCACAATTGGCCAGCGATGCCCCCGGGGCAGATTGGCGTGAATTCTGGGCCGATGATGGCGGCTGCGGATCGCATCACGATCAAAATTACCGGCAAAGGCGGCCACGGCGCACATGCGTATCTCGCAGTCGATCCGGTGCTCGTTGCCGGTCACATCATCACGGCGGTGCAAAGCATTGTCTCGCGCAATGTCAAGCCGGTAGATGCTGCGGTGATCAGCTTGTGTGCGATGCAGGCGGGGGATTTGCAGGGCATGAGCGTGATCCCGGGAGAGGCAACATTGGTAGGAACGGTGCGCACGTTTAGCGCGGCCGTGCAAGACATGATTGAGCAGCGTTTGCATGCGTTGTGCAGCGGCATCGCGCAAAGCTTCTGTGCCACGGCAGAGGTCCATTACGAGCGCATTTATCCAGCCACGATCAACACGCCGCGCGAAGCGAAGTTTGCAGCAGACGTTGCCGCCAGTCTGGTTGGCGAATCTCAAGTGCATCGCAACATGGAGCCCAGCATGGGCGCGGAAGATTTCTCCTTCATGCTGCAAGCCAAGCCGGGTGCTTATCTGCGCTTAGGGCAGGGCGGTGAAGGCGGCTGTTTCTTGCACAACAGCAAATATGACTTTAACGATGAAGTGCTGCCGCTAGGCAGTGCAATGTTTGCGAGTTTGGTGGAGCAGGCCATGCCTTGCTCTGTGTGATGTGTTTTTTTAGGAGATAAAGATGTTTTTAAAGAAAAAGACCGTGATCGCCGGCATGTTGATTGCCTCTTTAGCTATGCTTTCAGTAGCAAATGCGAAAACGATTCGCATCGGCAACCAAGGCGATGCGCTCTCGATGGATCCGCATTCGCTCAACGAATCCCTGCAACTCAGTGTCACAGGCAATGTGTATGAAGGCCTCACAGGCCGCAACAAAGATTTGAGCCTCGCGCCACTTTTGGCCACTTCTTGGAAGCAAACCTCGCCGACTGTCTGGCGCTTTGAATTGCGCAAAAATGTGAAATTTCATGATGGCTCGCCTTTCACCGCGGATGACGTGATCTTCACATTCCAGCGCTCAGGTGGCGATGGCTCGGATATGAAGAGCTACACCAATGATGTGAGCGAGATCAAAAAGGTCGATGCCCACACTGTGGAATTCATCACCAAAGCACCGTTCCCCATCCTGCCAGAAGTGATTTCGCTCTTGTACATCATGAGCAAAAAATGGAGCGAAGACAACCAAGCCACCAAGCCGGTAGATCGCCGCAAAGGCATAGAAAATGCAGCCTCCTTCCGCGCCAATGGCACAGGCCCGTATCGTCTGCGCGAGCGTCAGCCTGGCATCAAAACCACTTTTTCTCGCAATGGCAACTACTGGGGAAAGATTGACGGCAACATCACAGAAGTGATTTACACCCCGATCACCAACGATGCCACCCGCGTAGCAGCGCTCGTCTCGGGCGAAATTGATGTGATGGAGCCCGTGCCTGTACAAGACGTGGCGCGTGTGAACGCCAGTGCGAACGCCCGCGCCATGCAAGGCCCGGAATTGCGCACGATTTTCTTGGGCATGGATCAAAAGCGCGATGAGCTGCTGTATTCCAGCGTGAAGGGCAAAAACCCGTTCAAAGACAAGCGGGTGCGCCAAGCCTTTTACCAAGCGATTGACATTGAAGGCATCAAGCGCACCGTGATGCGCGGCGCGGCCAACCCCACCGCGCTGATGGTCGGCCCTGGCATCAATGGCTTTGATGCGGCCATGAACAAGCGCTTGCCGTTTGATACCGAAGCCGCCAAGAAATTGATGGCTGAAGCCGGTTATCCGAATGGCTTTGAAGTCAGCATGAATTGCCCCAACGACCGTTATGTGAACGATGGCGAAATTTGCCAAGCCGTAGCCGCCAATCTCTCACGCATCGGCGTGAAGATCAATTTGCAAGCGGAGGGCAAGGGCACCTACTTCCCCAAAATCTTGCGTCGCGACACCAGCTTTTATTTGCTGGGCTGGACACCGGGCACCTATGACTCACACAACGCACTCAATGCACTGACGCGTTGTGTGGATGACAAAGGCGCAGGCCAGTTCAACTTGGGCGCGTATTGCAACCCCAAGGTCGATGAGTTGACTTTGAAGATTCAATCGGAGACCGACAAGGCCAAACGCCAGGCCATGATTGCTGAAGCCTTCAAAATTCACGCCGATGACATTGGCCACCTGCCTCTGCATCAGCAAGCGCTGGCTTGGGGTGTGAGCAAGAAGGTGGATTTGGTGCAACTGGCCGATAACTTCATGCCCTTTAAGTGGATGAGCATCAAGTAATTGCGTTGGCATCAACGGCGTTTAGAAAGAATCGAATGGGTGTGATCTCCAGATGGCTCGACAGCGATGTCGGCTACAGCTTCAAAACCTCCCCGATGGCGATGGTGGCCGCACTGGTGGCCTTCATCTGCATTTTTTGTGCTGTGTTTGCAGGCTTTGTCGCGCCACACAACCCATTTGACTTGACCACGCTCGAATTGTCGGATGCGAGATTGCCGCCCGCTTGGATTGAAGAGGGCAAGGCCAAGTTTTTTTTAGGCACAGATGATCAAGGCCGCGATATTCTCTCGGCCTTGATGTATGGTGCGCGCATCTCTCTCGCTGTCGGTATCATTTCGGTGATTCTCTCGGTGCTGATCGGCGTGTCGCTTGGTTTGCTCGCAGGTTTTTTAGGCGGCTGGATTGATACGTTGCTCATGCGCATTTGCGATGTGATGCTCTCCTTCCCGCCCATTCTTGTGGCTTTGCTGATCGCTGGCGTGGGCCGCGCGATGTTTCCGAATGCGCACACCAGTGTGGCATTCGGCGTATTGATCATCTCGATCACGCTCACCGGCTGGGTGCAATACGCCCGCACCGTGCGCGGCACGACGCTTGTGGAGCGCAACAAAGAATATGTGCAAGCCGCCCGCGTTACTGGCGTGGCCAGCCATCGCATCATGCTGCGCCACGTGCTGCCCAATGTGCTCGGCCCTGTGATGGTCTTGGCCACCATTCAAGTTGCCACCGCCATCATCACAGAAGCCACACTTAGCTTTCTCGGCGTTGGCGTGCCACCCACCTCCCCCAGCCTCGGCACGCTCATCCGTGTCGGCAACGATTACCTCTTCTCCGGCGAATGGTGGATCACTGTGTGGCCGGGGCTGATGCTGATTTTGATTGCGCTATCGGTCAATTTGCTAGGCGACTGGCTGCGTGATGCTTTGAATCCGAGGTTGAGATGAGCCTTTTACAAGTCAAAAACCTCGTTGTCGAATTCCCAAGTCGCCATGGCACGCTGCGGGCGTTGGAGGATATTTCTTTCGACATCGCACCTGGCGAAATCTTGGGCGTCGTCGGCGAATCCGGCGCTGGAAAATCCCTCACGGGCGCATCCATCATCGGCCTGCTAGAGCCGCCAGGGCGGATTGCCAGCGGGCAGATCTTGCTCGAAGGCCAGCGGATTGATAACCTGAACCATGATGAAATGCGGCATATCCGAGGCCGCAAGATGGGTGCGATCTTTCAAGATCCGCTCACCTCACTGAACCCGCTGTATTCCGTGGGAAGACAGCTGATAGAAACGATTCAGGCGCATTTGCCGGTGAATCAGGCTGAAGCTCGCAAGCGCGCGATTGATTTGCTCAAATCCACTGGCATTCCCGCCGCAGAAGAGCGCATTGAGCACTATCCGCATCAATTCTCTGGCGGCATGCGCCAGCGTGTGGTGATTGCGCTCGCTCTCGCGGCTGAGCCCAAGCTCATCGTGGCCGATGAGCCAACCACAGCGTTGGACGTTTCCATTCAAGCCCAGATCATCAGCCTGCTCAAAAACCTCTGCAAAGAGCGCGGCGTGGGTGTGATGCTGATCACGCATGATATGGGCGTGATCGCCGAGACCGGTGATCGCGTGGCTGTGCTCTATGCCGGCCGTGTGGCGGAGATTGGCCCGGTGCATGAGGTGATCAACCGCCCGGCGCATCCTTACACCGCTGGCCTGATGGCATCGATTCCTGACATGAGCGTGGACCGTGAGCATTTGGCGCAAATTGATGGCGCGATGCCGCGCTTGAATGCGATTCCTACGGGCTGTGCCTTCAATCCGCGTTGCACCAAGACTTTTGACCGCTGCAAAGTGGATCGCCCCAATTTGATTCAAGCAGGCGCAACCCGCGCTGCTTGTTGGCTGGTTGAGGGGAAAGCCGCATGAGCACCACCACAAACCAGCCGACAAACAAACAAGCCCTCGCGCATCAGCATTCACCTTTGGTGAAGGTCGATGATCTGGCCATGAGCTTTGATGTCTCGCCACCTTTGCTCAATCGCATCGTCGAGCGTAAATCCAAAGTCTTTCTCAAGGCGGTGGATGGCGTGAGCTTTGAGATCGAGAAGGGCAAAACACTGGCCTTGGTCGGCGAATCGGGCTGCGGCAAAAGCACGGTTGCGCGCCTCATGGTGGGCCTGTACACACCTTCTCGCGGCAACTTCCAGTTCGACGGCATGGATGCCAACGAAACCTATCGTAGCGCAGGCAGCCGAAAACTGCGCGAACGCATCCAGATGATCTTCCAAGACCCGTATGCCAGCCTGAATCCGCGCTGGACGGTGGGCGACATCGTGGGCGAGCCGCTCAAAGAACACAAGATCATTCAGGATGAGGCCAAATTGGCTGAGCGCGTGGGCGAGCTCTTGAAGTCAGTCGGATTGAGTCCGCTGGATATGGTGAAGTACCCCCATCAATTCTCAGGCGGCCAGCGCCAGCGCATCTCGATTGCGCGCGCACTGGCAACGCAGCCTGAATTTCTCGTGTGTGACGAGCCGACCAGTGCCTTGGATGTGAGCGTGCAAGCACAGGTGCTCAACATCATGAAAGACCTGCAAAAGAAGCAGGGGCTGACGTATCTTTTCATCAGCCACAACCTCGCTGTCGTGCGCCACGTGAGTGATTCTGTGGGCGTGATGTATCTGGGGCGCTTGGTGGAGCTCTCCGATAAGCAATCACTCTTCTCCAGCCCAAAGCACCCTTACACCCGCATGCTGCTGGACGCGATTCCGAAGATGCACGACACTGGCAAAGCACGCACGCCAGTGCAAGGCGAAGTACCCAATCCGCTCAACCCACCCTCAGGCTGCGCCTTTCACCCGCGTTGCCCGCATGTCAACGACCGCTGCAAATCTGAGCGGCCTAACTTGATTGAACTCAAGGGCATTCGCATCGCTTGCCATGCGGTAGAAGAAGGTCGGATTTAAGGCGATTTAGGCACTTAGCCGGCGTATTTATTGCGTAGAGTGCTATTGAATTGATAGTAATCTGAAGATCGCTTTGGGGATAGACCGGCTGCGAGACTGAGGCTCTGCGCTTTGGGTATCCCACTCCGCGAATGTCCTCCGGCTGGCGCTGCGCGCGTGCCTCCCCCTTTATTTCGCTGCGTGAGATACCCAAATCACAGCGCCTCAATCTCGTGGCCTGTTGGCTAATCTGAAAATTCTTGTGCGTAACATTTGAGCAGAAGCTGGCCGCAAACAATTTCAAAGAAAAAAGCCAATCGCCGGCATAGCATCTGTGCTGCGTGCTATCAAATCAGTAGTTTCTCAAGATAACAATTTCCCGCTACGATGATGGCATGCACACCTTGAATTTCACTCCCGCAGTCGGCGACACCGCGTTCACGTCTTTGCAATGCGAGTTGCTCACCAAAGCCCAGCAGCTTGGCAAAGATTTCTTTGCGCCCCGTGCGCCCCAGTGGGACGACACGGCCACTTTCCCGCTCGCCAATTACGACGACTTGCGCCAAGCTGGCATCCTTCGCATGTGTGTGCCCGAGTCGCATGGCGGCTTGGGGGCAGACTACGCCACCTACATGATGACAGGCGCGGAAATAGGCCGCTATTGCGGCGCTACCGCGCTCACACTGAATATGCACATTTGCTCCACGATGTGGACTGGCGTGCTCTCTGACGGCATTGCGATGACGGCGGATCAACAAGCCGAGCACCACGCCCGCCGCCCGCTTCATTTCAAACGCATCGTGGAAAACGGCGCCCTCTACGCACAGCCTTTCAGCGAAGGCACAGCGGCTGCCGCTGGCCGTGCGCCATTTGGCACATCGGCTCGCAAGAGCGTACAAAACGGCGTGAGCGGCTGGGTGATCAATGGCCGAAAAATCTGGGCATCTCTGTCTGGCGCGGCCCACTATTACGGCATTCTCTGCACCGAGGACATTGAAGGCAAAAATCCTGATCCCAAAGACACGCTTTACATCGCCGTGCCAGCCACCAGCGAGGGATTAACGATCAGTGGAGACTGGAATCCTATGGGCATGCGCGGCACGGTCAGCCGCAATCTCACCTTCAAAGATGTGTTTGTGCCCGATGGTGAGCAGCTCATGCCGCGCGGCGTGTATTTCAAAGCAGCGCAAACTTGGCCAGCCATGTTTTTTACGCTCGCGCCTACGTATTTGGGTATTGCAAATGCGGCCTACGACTTTACGGTGAAATATTTGCGCGGCGAGGTAGAAGGCGAGCCGGCCGTGAAGCGCCGGCAATATCCTACGAAGCAAATCGCAGTCGCGCAGATGCGCATTCAATTGGAAAACATGCGCAGTATTTTTCTTCGCGCCATCACAGAGGCCAAACCCAACCCCAGCAAAGATGAAAAACTGCGCCTGTATGCTGCGCATTACAGCGTGATGGAAGGCGCCAACGATATTGCACGGCTTGCGATCCGTACCTGTGGTGGCCAAAGCATGATGAAGCATCTGCCGCTGGAGCGTTTGTATCGCGACAGCCGCTGCGGATCGCTCATGCTGCCTTGGACGGCGGAGCTGGTGATGGATCGCATGGGGCGCGAGGCTTTGTATGAGCCGGGGGAGAAGGATGAGGTGTGATTCGTATGCAACTGCTGAGATGGCCAGCGCAGCCTTTAAAATCTGCGCATGCAATCTGTCAAAAAAGAATTACTCGCTGCCTTAGCCGCTGAGCTGGAGGCTGTTCAAACGGGTGCTGGTGCGAAAGCCGCATTTGAATCGCCGAAAGTGGCAGAGCATGGCGATTTTGCTTGCACTGCGGCAATGCAGTTGGCCAAAGCCAACAAAAAAAACCCGCGTGAGCTGGCAGCCAGCTTGCGCGAAGCGCTCCTGAAAAATGAGCATTTTGAGAAATGGGTGGCGGCAATTGAAATTGCTGGCCCTGGATTCATCAATATTCGCTTGAAGCCCGAGGCCAAGCAAGAAGTCGTGCGCGACGTGCTGGCGCAAGCTGATTTTTATGGCCGCCAGAGGGAAACGGGCACGAAAATGATGGTGGAGTTCGTCTCTGCCAACCCGACTGGACCACTGCATGTGGGCCATGGCCGGCAAGCGGCGTTGGGTGATGCGATTTGCAATTTGTGGATCACGCAAGGCGTGCAGGTGTATCGCGAGTTTTATTACAACGATGCAGGTGTGCAGATCAACAATTTGGGAATATCTACCCAGCTTCGCGCACAAGGTTTTAAACCCGGCGATGCGCAATGGCCGGAAACGGCCTACAACGGAGAGTACATCGCCGATATCGCCCGAGATTATCTTGCCCAACAAACCGTCCAGGCCGATGATCGCAGCTTCACAGCCAGCGGCGATGTGCGTGATTTGGATGCCATTCGTCAATTCGCCGTGGCTTATTTGCGCCGCGAACAAGATTTGGATTTGCAAGCCTTTGAAGTCAAATTTGACAACTATTACCTCGAATCCAGCCTCTACACCAGTGGCCGCGTGGAAGCCACCGTGCAAAAGCTGATCGCTGCCGGCAAGACGTATGAAAAAGACGGTGCACTTTGGCTCAAAAGCACGGATTACGGCGACGACAAAGACCGCGTGATGAAAAAAAGCGACGGCTCATACACCTACTTCGTGCCTGATGTGGCGTATCACCTTGCCAAATGGGAGCGCGGCTACTCTCGCGCAGTGAATATTCAAGGCACGGATCATCACGGCACGATTGCGCGTGTGCGCGCTGGCTTGCAAGCCGCAGGCCAGGGTGTGGCGCAAGGTTTCCCAGATTACGTGCTGCACACCATGGTGCGTGTGATCAAAGAGGGCCAAGAAGTGAAAATTTCCAAGCGCACGGGCGGTTATGTCACCCTGCGCGATTTGATCGACTGGACGAGCAAAGATGCCGTGCGATTCTTTTTGCTCTCGCGCAAGCCCGATACCGAATACACCTTCGATGTCGATCTGGCTGTGAAGAAAAACAACGACAACCCGGTGTATTACGTGCAATATGCGCATGCCCGCATTTGCTCGGTACTTTCAGCTTGGTTTGACAAAGAGGGGGGCGATCTAATGACTTTGGCGAATGTAGATTTAAGCGCTCTGAGCACTCCCGCTGCGCAAAGCCTGATGCTGATCTTGGCCAAGTATCCTGAGATGTTGAGTGCTGCCGCACGCGATTTTGCGCCCCATGACGTGAGTTTTTATTTGCGAGATCTGGCCGCCACTTACCATTCTTACTACGATGCCGAGCGCATTTTGGTCGAGGATGAAAGCGTGAAAAAAGCCCGTTTAGCGCTGGTTGCGGCCACCGCTCAGGTGATTCGTAACGGTTTAGCGGTGTTGGGTGTGAGCGCACCCGCTAAGATGTGAGCATGGATACAGCTTACCAATTTGGCGCAAGAACGCCCACACAGCGCGGCGGCACTTTCCTTGGCGTGATCATTGGGCTTTTGCTGGGCTTGGGTGCAGCTTTGGCCGTCGCCATTTATGTCACCAAAGTTCCTGTACCGTTTATCAACAAAGCTGCAACAAAAACATCCGCTGAGCAAGATGCGCAAGAATCCCAAAAGAATAAAAATTGGGATCCAAATGCGCCGTTGTACGGTAAAAACCCCGCCAAACCCTCAGCCTCTGGCACGGTTGGAACCGCCACGACAGTGCCTGCGCCCACAGCCACCGCCAGCGCGCCAAAAGCTGCTGCTACGGCGGCATCATCGCCCAAGGCAACTGCCTCGGCCCCCAAGCCTTCGGCTGATCCGCTGGGCGACTTGGCAAAATCCAAAATCACAGGAACAGCCACTTCCGCCATTGCACCCGGCGCAGATCCCTTCACGTATTTTGTGCAAGCTGGCGCATTCCGCACGCCTGAGGATGCCGAAGCACAAAAAGCCAAACTCACATTGGCGGGCTTTGATGCCAAAATCACAGAGCGCGAGCAATCTGGACGCACGGTCTTCCGTGTGCGAGTCGGGCCGCTGGAGAAAAAAGATGACGCTGACAAGGCCAAAGACAAACTCGATGCCGCTGGTTTTGAAACGGCTGTTGTTCGTGTGCAGCGTTAATTGCGGCCACGATTGGCCGCTGGGCTGAAGGAACTTTGTCAGCCATCAGCGCCTCATGCCCGTTAACAGACCATCAGCTTTTTAGATTTCTGGAGAAATTCCCATGCTTCGTCGTGAATTGATCAAAATCGCCAGCGGTATGTCCGCTGCTACAGCCGCTGTCACTTTGCCTCACGTTGCTTGGGCACAGCGCAATTTTCAAGAAGGCCAAGATTACGTGGCACTCGACAAGCGCGTGCCGGGTGATTCCGCAGCGGGTCGCGTCGAAGTGATCGAGTTTTTTTGGTATTCCTGCCCACATTGCAATGCTTTTGAGCCACGCTTAGAGCAGTGGGTGGCCAAGCTGCCCAAGGATGTGACGCTGCGCCGTGTGCCCGTGTCCTTTCGCGATGATTTTGTGCCACAGCAGCGCCTTTTTTATGCGCTAGAGGCAATGGGTAAGCTGGATGAGCTACATAAAAAAGTTTTCTCAGCGATTCATACGGAAAAGCGAAATTTGAATACGCAGGCTGCTATCGGCGAATGGTTGGCCAGCCAAGGCGCAGACAAGGCCAAATTTGATGAACTTTATAACTCGTTTGCGATTCAAGCCAAAGCCACACGCGCGACCAAGCTGCAAAATGATTACAAAGTAGGCGGCGTGCCTGCGCTTGGCATTGCAGGCCGCTTCTACACCGATGGTTCACTGGCTCAAAGCATGGAGCGCGCCTTGCAGATCACCGATTGGTTGGTCTCTGAAGTGAAAAAAGGGCGTTGATCCACTGGCGCTAGGCAGCTTGCTGCGCCAAACTGCACCAATCAAGCTCTAAGAAGAGTCTGCTTTGAGCGCCGCAGTGATTTTGTTTTGCACAGGTGTGCTGCTGGTTTTTTGGGCGCTGGGTGCCTACAACCGTTTGGTGCGTTTGCGCGCTCATGTTGCGCGAACTTTGCAAACCTTGGCAAATCAATGGCGCTTGCAAGCGGCTGCGCTCAGCCTGCGGCTAGAGCAGTATGCGCAAGGTACAGAAAGTGAATCTCAGTGGGCGATGCTGGGCGACGATGCACTGCGCTGGCGTCCATTGACGCTCTCTGCCAGGCAATTTTTGACGTGCCTTACCGTCTTGGAGGCGTATCCCCAGAGAATCCCTTCCGTGGATGATGCTGCTGCGGTGAGAGCAGCGCGAGATATTTTTGAATCGCATTGGCTGCATTTGCAGGTGGCGCAGGATGATTTGGCTGGCGCACCTGTTCCTGCTGATCTACAAATTCTGTGGATTCAGCACGAGCCTGTGGCACAAGACAAGCTGCGAACTTACAACGCTGCTGTGCAAAGCTATCATCAAGCCATTGGTCAGTTCCCGGCGCTGCTTTTGGCTTGGATATTTGGTTTTGTAGAGACGGGTGAGCTGTAAAGTCACGGTGAATAAGCTTAACGCTTTTCTATCGTAGAAACCAGCATGGCGCGGGCTCGCTGCAAGTGATAATCTGTATGGACTGATTGCTTTTAGGAGACTCACTTGAAACCCCAAGCCCTGATATTTTCTGCGCTGCTCTTTGCTGGCCTGCATGCTGGTGTTGCAGCGCAAGATGCACAACAGCTCAACATCCGTAGTTTGGCGGCTACTTGCGCCAATTGCCATGGCACGAACGGCAAAGCACAAGACGGCTCAGCTGTGGTGAGCTTGGCTGGCTTGCCCAAAGACTATATCGTGGCGCAAATGAATGCCTTCAAAGGTGGCTCGCGCCCTGCCACGGTGATGCATCAGTTGGCCAAAGGCTACAGTGACGCGCAAATCGAGCAAATTGCCGGCTACTTTGCCGCGCAGAAAAAATAAAGGAGTACCGATCATGATTGCCCGCAGAAATTTTCTCCAATCCTCCGCTGCCCTGTCCATGCTGGGGATGGCAGGCTGCGCCACCACGCCGAGTGAGCAAACCATCCCTGCCAAAGCGCGCGTGGTGGTGGTCGGCGGTGGCTATGGTGGGGCTACTGCTGCCAAGTATGTTCGCCTTTTGTCTGATTACAAAATAGACGTGGTACTCATTGAGCCCAACGATGCCTTCATTTCCTGCCCAATTTCTAATCTCGTGGTTGGTGGCAGCAAGCAACTCAAAGATGTGACGAGTGCATATGGTGGCTTGTCAAAAAACCATGGTGTGACGATGGTCAAAGATTTGGTCACGGATATTGATGCCACACGCCGTGTTGTGACGCTCGCACGCGGCGCACAAATTGGCTACGACAAATTGATCGTCTCGCCGGGCGTGGATTTGCTGTTAGGCAGTATTGAGGGCTTGCGCGAAGCCAGCGATGCCGGGCAAATTCTGCAAGCTTGGAAAGCCGGCGCGGAGACCGTGGCTTTGCGTAAACAACTCACAGAGATGGCTGACGGCGGCACCTATGCGATCACCATTCCTGTCGCGCCTTATCGTTGCCCGCCCGGCCCCTATGAACGCGCTTGCCAAGTAGCTTGGTATTTCAAGCAGGCCAAGCCCAAGTCAAAGGTGTTGATTTTGGATGGCAACCCGGATGTGACTTCCAAGGCAGCATTGTTCAAAAAAGTTTGGGCAGAGCAATACAAAGGCATCATCGAATACCGCAACAGCCACAATGTGACCGCAGTCGATGCCAAAACGGGCACGATCAAATTTGATGTGCAAGATGATGTGAAGGCGCAAGTGCTCAATGTATTGCCCGCGATGCGTGCAGGCCGCATCGCGGTGCAAACCGGGCTGAACAACCAAGCCAATGGCCGCTGGTGTGGCGTGAATTACCAAAACTTTGAATCCACCGCTGCTAAAAACATTCATGTGCTCGGTGATGCGATCCAAATTGCACCGGCCATGCCCAAAAGCGGCCACATGGCCAACAGCCATGCCAAGGTGGCCGCTGCAGCGATTGTGGCTGAGCTCTCTGGCTGGGAAATCAATGCCAATCCGATGCTCACGAATACTTGCTACAGCTTTGTGAACGACAAAGACGTGGTGCATGTGGCCAGCGTGCATGAGTATGTGGCGGCTGAGAAAACATTCAAGACCGTGGCCGGCTCAGGTGGCGTGTCGGCGATTGACCTCAAGCCAGATGTGACGCAGTTAGAAGGCGTGTATGCGATGAATTGGGCGCAAAATATTTGGGCTGATACTTTGGGCTGATACTTTGGGCTGAGCATGTTGGCTTGAGCTCGCTCCCGCCAGACGAGCCACTACACTAGACATGTGCCTATATCTTCCTCGACTCCTATCCCCATTCCTTCACAAAAATTCGCAGCACGGGTGGTGAAAACGCCTCGTGCTGCAGCATCTCAAGCCGCTGCCGGCTCTAGCGCAGCGCCTAGAGGCAAACCGATGCCCACCACACTGGCGCACCAATTGCAGCAAGTCGCTAATTTTTTGATAGCGCTGCGAGCAGGCAATTCTTGGGCAACAGCCCAGTTTGATGTGGAAAACGCGCAGCGAGCGGGTATTCAGGCGATCACATTTGCTGTGCTGCGTCACCTCGGTCAAGCGCATGCCCTGCGCGTGATTCTTGCGCCTAAAAAACCTGTGCCAGCAGCGGACGCTTTGTTGATCGCAGCGCTCGCTCTGCTCTGTGCGCAAAACGCGAACCATCCACCACCGGGCGCGGTGTATCGGGATGACGTGATCGTGAGTCAAGCGGTGGAAGCCATTAAGTTGCAGCGCCCGCTCGCAGCGCAAGCCAGCTTCATCAATGCCTGCCTGCGCCGCTTTTTGCGTGAGCGCATCACGCTGATGCAAAGCCTGCGTGGCAACTTGGAGGCGCAATTCAACCATCCGCTGTGGTGGGTGCGCCAAGTGCAGCGCGATTGGCCAGAAGACGGCGTTTGGCAGGCCTTGCTGCAAGCCAATCGCCGCAGCGCACCGCTCACATTGCGAATCAATGGGCAAAAATGCTCAGTTGCCGGCATGGAATCTGCATTGTTTGCTACTGAATTCATAGTAAATACGCAAATCCATGCTGTGGCGCACACCGGGCTAGAGATCTCTCGCAGCTTGCCTGTGTCGCAACTGCCCGGCTATGCGCAAGGCTGGTTTTCAGTGCAAGATGCCGCTGCTCAATTGGCTGCGCCTTTGCTGCTAGAAGCATTGATGGAGCGCAAAACAACCCAGCCACTGCGAATACTGGATGCCTGCGCCGCTCCCGGTGGCAAAACGGGGCATTTGCTTGAATGGGCGGCGGCTCGAAATCTTCCCATTGAGCTGATCGCGCTGGATGTGGATGGTCTACGCTGTGAGCGAATTGAAGAGAATTTGAAGCGGCTGGGTTTGAAAGCGCGCATCATCGTGGCCGATGCTGCCGATCCCGCAGCTTGGCACGACGGCCAGCCTTTTGATGGCATCTTGCTGGATGCCCCCTGCACAGCCAGTGGCATCGTGCGCCGCCATCCTGATATTCCTTGGCTGCGGCGTGAGACGGATGTGCAAGGTTTGGCCGCGCAGCAAAAGCGCTTGCTTCAGGCCTTGTGGCCTTTGCTCTCGCCAGGCGGTGTTTTGCTGTATTGCACTTGCTCTGTCTTCAAGGCTGAAGGCGCGATGCAAATAGACGCATTTATGGCACAAACGCCTTCTGCCCAAGCCGCTAGGAGCCCAGCTTGGGCATTGCAATCGTCTGGTGCAAACAACACTCAAACCCAGTCTTTGTCGGCTCCGGGGTATTTGTTGCCCTTAAACCGCACTGTTTCTAGCCCCATGCCTGAAAATTCATTGGGTCAGCATGATGGATTTTTCTACGCCCTTTTGCGCAAGCAGATTTGAGCCTCAAAAGCTGCGGCTGCTGCATGTCTGGGTGGCATTTTTCTGGCTGTGCTTCATGGCAATGCCGATCAAGGCACAAAACATCACAGAAGTGAGCAGCTTGCGCGTCGAGCAAGGGGCAGAAGGCATGGTTTTGAGTGCAACACTGCGCTTTGAGCTGCCGCCGGCAGTGGAAGATGCTTTGCTCAAAGGCATCCCCATCACCTTTCTCACAGAAGTGCAGGTTTTCCGAGACCGCTGGTATTGGTATGACAAAAGCGTGACCAGCGCCAGCCGCAGCGTTCGCTTGGCTTACCAGCCACTCACGCGCCGCTGGCGCTTGAGTGCCAGCCAAGGCGCTGCGGAGGCTGCGGGCGGGGTCAATCTCAGCCAAAATTTTGATCAATTGGCAGATGCTTTAACAGTGGTTCGACGTATTTCCCGCTGGAAAATCGCCGACATCAGCGAGCTAGACGCTGATGGCCGTCATAACGTGGAATTTCGGTTTCGATTGGACACCTCGCAACTGCCACGCCCATTGCAAATTGGCATCACGGGCAACGCAGACTGGAATATTTCAGCTTTGCGCACTGTGCGGCCTGAGCCCCGTTGATCCGCGCCATGAAGCCGCGCCCAAGCTCTGAGTTTGAGCCATCCGTGGTCACGCAGGGCATGGCAGACTCTGCGCTTGATCCACAGCGCGGCGATCCCAAACAGCGCCAAGCCTTGCGCAGCAGAAATCTCCGCTGGACGCTCTCTCTGGGTGCATTCAGCATGTTGGCTGTGGCATCGGTATTGATGTTTTTGTTGGCCTTGGCCACCAATAACCAGACCCGGTTTGAACAGTACTACGAGCGCTTGCTCTATCTCAATCTGGCTGTTGCAGCCGTGTTTTTGTTGGTGATTGGTTGGGTCGCTTGGCGACTGATCTCTCGCCTGAGGCGGGGCAAGTTTGGCAGCCGGTTGTTGGTGAAATTGGCTGCGATCTTTGCATTGGTGGGGTTTCTTCCCGGCATGTTGATCTACACCGTCTCCTATCAATTTGTGTCTCGCTCGATCGAGAGCTGGTTTAACGTGAAGGTAGAGGGTGCTTTGGATGCTGGCTTGAGCCTGGGGCGCAGCACCATGGATTCATTGAGCACGGATTTGGCCTCCAAGACACGCGCTGCTGCACAGCAAATAAGCGAAACGGGTGCCAGCAGCTCCCTGGCGCTGGAGCGGCTGCGTGAGCAACTGGGTGCGAATGATGTGATTTTGTGGGCCAGCAATGGGCAAATACTCGCCAGCGCTGGGCCGCCGCGTTGGGTGCTGGCGCCAGAGCGACCCACCGCGTCACAGTTGCGCCAATTGCGCAGCACGCGCGTGATCAGTCAAATTGAGGGCTTGGATGAAGCGGCAGACAAGTCAGCCGACAGCATGGGGCCGCGCATCAAGGCGCTGGCCGTCGTCAACACTGGCGGCGGTGCGCTCAGCCCGCTTGGCCTGAGCACGCTGAGCAATGACACCCGTTATCTGCAAATCACACAAGCCATCCCCGGCAGCTTGGTCAACAATGCGTTGGCGGTGCAGGAGGCTTACAAAGAATACCAGCAACGCGCTTTGGCGCGTGATGGCTTGCGCAGCATGTATTTGGCGACGCTCACGCTCAGTCTGTTTTTGGCCATGTTTGGCGCGATGCTGCTGGCCGTGCTGTTGGGCGATCAACTGGTCAGGCCGCTTCTTGTTTTGGCCGACGGTGTGGCGCAAGTCGCCGCTGGTGATCTGCGCCCAAAGGCTGCCTTGCAAACGCGCGACGAACTCGGCGGCCTCACGCGCTCGTTTGCACAAATGACGCAGCAGCTCTCGGATGCCCGAACCCAATTGCAAGCCAGCTTGGGCGAGTTGGATGCTTCGCGCTCAAACCTCCAAACAATTTTGGACAACTTGACGGCTGCTGTGATCGTGCTTGACAGCCAAGGCCGCATCATTCAGGCCAATCCGGGCGCCACGCGCGTCCTGCACGTGCCATTGGCGGCATCTGTCGGGCAATCATTGGGCAGTGTGGTTGGCTTAGAAGATTTTGCACAAAGTGTGGAGGAGCAATTCCGCGTGTTTTTCAGTGAGCGCAGTGGGCATGCCGACCATTGGCAACATTCCTTTGAATTGGGCGGCCAAACCGGCGTACAGAGCTTTGCGGGCAATGACAACACCACCAGCATCATCGCCCGAGGCGCGGCGTTGCCCGACGATTTTCGGCTTCTGGTCTTGGATGACATCACCGAAGTTGTCTCTGCACAGCGTTCTCGTGCGTGGGGTGAGGTGGCGCGACGGCTTGCCCACGAAATCAAAAATCCGCTTACGCCGATTCAGCTTTCTGCTGAGCGCTTGGAGATGAAGTTACTCGGCAAATTGACTGCGCCTGACGATTCTTTGCTCACTCGCTCTGTGAAAACCATCGTCGATCAGGTCGATGCCATGAAACGCTTGGTCAACGAATTTCGTGATTACGCACGGTTGCCGAGTGCAGATTTGAAACCCCTTGATTTGAATACGCTGGTCACAGACGTGCTGGCACTGTATGCACCAGAGAACTCTCCGGTGCCCGTGACGAGTGACTTAGACATCACGTGCCCGCGAATTTTTGGCGATGCGCAGCAACTGCGCCAAGTGATTCACAACCTGCTGCAAAACGCGCAAGATGCCAGCTTGACTGCCGCCAGTGGATTGCTGGCAGAGCACACCCGGCCAGCACAGGTGTTGATCCGAACGCGTTTCAATCCCAGCAGTTCGCGCGTGCGCTTGATAGTGAGCGACAGTGGTACAGGCTTTGCCCCGCACATCCTGCAACGCGCTTTTGAGCCTTACGTCACGACCAAGTCACGTGGCACGGGCTTAGGCTTGGCCGTGGTCAAGAAAATCGCCGACGAGCATGGCGCTCGCATTGAATTGGGCAATCGCATGGCAGAGCCTGAGCCAAGCTCACAACCCGTTACACAAAATGAGAAAGTGCAGAGCCCACAAGTGATCGGTGCCCAAGTGAGTTTGTCATTCCCTGTGGTGTAATACATACGTCGTAAATCTGCCACAGGTATTTTCCGAGGGCGAAAGCGACATGGCACAAAGAACTGACAGGCAACATGGCAAACATTTTGGTGGTTGATGATGAGCTCGGGATTCGAGATTTACTGACAGAAATCCTGACCGACGAAGGGCATTCCGTTGAAACGGCAGAAAATGCCGCCCAAGCCCGCAAAGCGCGTGCGGCCAGCCAGCCAGATCTCACGCTGCTCGATATCTGGATGCCCGATACGGATGGCGTCACGCTGCTCAAAGAATGGTCAGCGACAGGCTTGCTGACCATGCCGGTGGTGATGATGAGCGGCCATGCCACGATCGATACTGCTGTCGAGGCCACCAAAATTGGTGCGCACTCTTTTTTAGAAAAACCGATCACCCTGCAAAAATTACTCAAAGCGGTCAACGATGCATTGGCAAAAGGCCAGCGCCTGAAAGCCGCAACACCTGCTGCACAGACCAAGGCCACCGAGCTTACCGTTGAGGCGGCCATGACGGGCGGCAACAACTTGCCTGCATTGACTGAAATGGGCCCGCAAGCCATCCAAAGCTTCAGCATGGATCAGCCTTTGCGCGAGGCACGCGACGAATTTGAAAAAGCCTATTTTGAATTTCACTTGGCCAAAGAAGGCGGCTCTATGACGCGCGTCGCAGAAAAAACAGGGCTTGAACGAACGCATCTTTACCGAAAACTCAAACAACTCGGTGTTGACATCAGCCGCAGCAAACGCAATGGCTGATATGACGGCTCACAGACGAGCAATCGTCAAAACCAAGCACGCATCCGCTATAATTTAGGGCTTGGCTGTATTTTCAGTCAAGCAATGGCCCGGTAGCTCAGTCGGTAGAGCAGAGGATTGAAAATCCTTGTGTCGGTGGTTCGATTCCGCCCCAGGCCACCAAACAAATCAGCCCCAGCATCAAAAAATGTTGGGGCTTTTTCGTTGGTGGATCAGGTTCTGTCTAAACGTTGCTGGTGTTTGGCGATCTGTATCTTCACTTGCGCAGGTGCCGTGCCGCCCAGTGTATTGCGGGCATTCAAGCTGCCGCGCAGCGATAAGACATCGTACACATCTTCACCAACGCTTTTGTTGAAGCTTTGCAAGGTATCGAGCGGCAAATCGCTCAGATCCATGCCGCGCTCGCTGGCGAATTTCACGGCGTGGGCGACGACTTCGTGGGCATCGCGGAAAGGGAGACCTTTTTTGACGAGGTAGTCTGCGAGATCGGTGGCCGTGGCATAGCCTTTGAGGGCGGCGCGCTCCATGGCTTCAGGGTTGACGGTGATGCCGCCTTGACGCGTGCCATCGGCTTGCAGTTGCCCGCCCATCATTTCGGCGAAGATGCGCAACGTGTCTTTGAGAGTGTCCACCGTGTCAAACAGCGGCTCTTTGTCTTCTTGGTTGTCTTTGTTGTAGGCCAAAGGTTGTCCTTTCATCAGGGTGATCAAGCCCATCAGGTGGCCAACGACACGCCCCGTTTTGCCGCGTGCGAGCTCGGGCACATCGGGGTTTTTCTTCTGCGGCATGATGGAGCTGCCGGTGGTGAAGCGATCTGCAATTTTGATGAAGGCGAAATTTTGGCTCATCCAGATGATGAGCTCTTCAGACAAGCGGCTGATGTGAACCATGATGATGGTGGCGGCTGCCGTGAATTCGATGGCGAAATCGCGGTCGCTCACGGCATCTAAGCTGTTGTGGCAAACGCCTTCCATGCTGAGAGTTTTAGCGACCATTTCGCGGTCGAGTGGATACGTCGTCCCAGCCAGTGCGGCGCTACCCAGCGGCAGGCGATTCACACGCTTGCGCACATCACCAAGGCGCTCTGCATCGCGAGCAAACATTTCTACATAGGCCAGCATGTGATGGCCAAAGCTCACGGGCTGGGCCACTTGCAAATGTGTGAAGCCCGGCAGGATGACTTCCACGTTTTTCTCGGCGACTGCCAACAGCGAGCGTTGCAGCTCGGTCAGCAAACCAGAAATCGCATCGATTTCACCGCGCAGCCACAAGCGCACATCGGTGGCCACTTGGTCATTGCGGCTGCGGCCGGTGTGCAATCGCTTGCCGGCATCGCCCACGAGTTGCGTCAGGCGAGCTTCGATATTGAGATGCACATCCTCCAAATCAAGCTTCCAGTCAAATTGGTTGCTCTCAATTTCGGAGCGAACTATAGCCATTCCATGCCGGATAGAGGCATGATCAGCTTCAGAAATGATGCCTTGCGCAGCCAGCATCTCCGCATGAGCGAGCGAGCCCGTGATATCAGCTTCCCACAAACGCTTGTCGAAGAAGACGCTGGCGGTATAGCGCTTCACAAGATCGCTCATTGGCTCAGAAAAGAGCGCAGACCAAGCTTCAGATTTTTTGTCGAGTTGATTCATGGTGTGTAGCTCATCATTCGGTCTGCCAGCGAGATGAGATGCTCGGGCAGCGGATACATGTGTTGGTATTGTTTGACTTGTTTGCCAATCAGACGCACGCGATCTTCGTAGCTCAAGATACCGCGCGGCTGCAACAGCGGCTGATTCCAAGCAGGGATGTCGGTGCGCTGAAATTCAAAGGCGCAGCTCATGCGTACCGCGTTGCCGGCGCGGGGGCTGGCATGTGAGCCCCAGTGCAGAACGGCCTGATTCCAAATGAAGAAATCGCCAGGATTGGCTGGCAGGGCCCGCACATCGGGGTATTGAAACTTCCAATCTTTGTCTTGTGGCGTGCCGTAGGTCGGGTCGCGATCCGCAGGCACGATGTACATGCAGCCGTTCAGTGTGGTGGCTGGTGTGAGCGGTATCCATGCCGTTACGCTGGTGGGTGAGCCATCGGCAGCGAGGGCGCGAAAGCCTTTGTCGCGATGCGGACGCCAGCCAGACTCGGCCTTGCTAGGATCCACGTGCCAAGCCCAAAAATCAGGAAGCATGGCGTAATTGGACCCCAACAGCCCTTCAATGACGGGGTGCAGCTGATGCGCAAGCATCCACATTTCGTCGTACAGATAAGCAAAAACTGGCAGCAGGCCGATTTGATTCAAGCGCGAGATGACATCCGTCACGGCCGCATAAGGCGTATTCCATTGCGAAAGATGGCCTTGAAAATAGCCTTCGGTACGCACGAGACCTTGGATCGTCTGCACCACTTCGCCTTGCAAACTGGGCAGCGGCGCTTGCGCATAGCCCGGCGCTTGGATGTGCAATTGCGGGGCAAACTGCTGCCAAAAATGGCCCTGCAAGAGCGTATCAACGCTGAGGCTCTGTTGTGCGGAGACGGGAAGGGCTGGCATACTGCGGTTTTGTCAATTCCATTGGATTTTATTCGCCCTGACACATGCTGCCCATGGAAACCCGTTTTGGTACCTCTCGGTTTGATGCGTTGGCATCGCAGCCTGCTGCGCGTGGCCAGGGGCAGCGCAGTGCATCCGCCATGCAGCAAATGCCGCAGCCAGCGCCAGTGCTGGTGTTTGATGCATGCCATGTGGGCGTGATTTTGCGCACGGTACTGACTGTGCAGCTGCTGATGGCGGTGGGGGCGATGTTTGTCACGCATGATGTGCTGAGCTGGTTTTCTTTGCTGGCCATCATCACCGGCGCTGCGTTGCCGGCAGCGCTGCTCTGGTTGGTGGTGGCCTGTGCGCTGAAAAAGCCATTGCAAAAACTCTCCCGAGCACTGCAATGGATCAGCGGTATCGCATTGGGCACTTTGGCAGGTTTGTATGGATGCGCTTCGTTGGTATGGGTAGGCTTCGTGAGCAACGCGCCCTGGATCGCCAGCGCTGTCTCGGGGGCATTGATTGCTGCCGGCTTGGTGGCTGCCTTGATTTGGCGCGCTGAGCAGCGCAAGCCCGCCAGCGCAGCGGCACGTTTGTCTGAGTTGCAATCGCGCATTCGTCCGCATTTTTTGTTCAATACGCTTAACAGCGCCATTGCCTTGGTGCGCGAAGAGCCGGCGAAAGCGGAAATGCTGCTCGAAGATTTGAGTGAATTGTTTCGCAGTGCCTTGGTTGATCAAGGCGATGCGGTCACACTGAAGCAAGAGATTGAGCTGGCGCAGCGCTATCTGGCGATCGAAGAAGTGCGTTTCGGCTCGCGCCTTCGCGTCAGTTGGGCGGTTGATCCGGCCAGTTTGCAGGCCGAGCTGCCACCCTTGCTGCTTCAGCCACTGGTTGAAAACGCTGTCAAGCATGGCGTAGAGCCTAGCGCCAGCGGTGCCGATGTGAAAATCAGCACGCAGCGGCGCGGCAGTGTGATCGTGATCAAAATCACCAATACCGCGCCCGGTGGCCAAGGCCGTGCGGGGCATGGGGTGGCGCTGCAAAATGTGCAGGATCGGCTGCGCTTGCTGCATGATGTGCAGGCGAGTTTTCGTTGCACTTGGGTCGATGGTGTCTACCAAGTCCGCATGGAGATACCTGCATGATGCAAACCTTGAATGTGATGGTGGTGGACGACGAACATCTCGCGCGCTCGCGCATGAAAACTTTGCTGGCCGATTGCCAAGAGCCGCCTTGCATTTTGGAGGCCGAAGCAGCGGATGCCATGGAGGCCATGGCCAAGTTGCGCGATGCTGCTGTGGATGTGGTGCTGCTGGATATCCATATGCCGGGTGCCGATGGCTTGCAGCTGGCGCGCGAGCTGCGCAAGATGCGCCCAGAGCTGGCCATCGTCTTCGTGACAGCGCATGCTGAGCATGCTGTGGATGCTTTTGATTTGGATGTGACGGATTACCTGACCAAGCCAGTACGGGCCGAAAGGCTGCAAAAAGCTCTGCAAAAAACGCTCTTAAAAAGAGAGCAAACTATTCAAAATTTAAGCCGGCAATCTGCCGATCCTTCTCAGAAATTCATTGTGATCCAAGACCGTGGCCGCACCGAACGTGTGCCCTTGGATGATGTGCTTTATTTCAAAGCCGAGTTGAAATACGTGACAGTGCGCACGGCGACTCGCAGCTACATCTTAGATGGCGCGCTCACTGAGCTAGAGGCGCAATACGCGCCAGATTTTTTGCGCATTCACCGCAATACACTGGTGGCACGACACGAGATGAGGGCGCTGGAGCGCATGCTAGGCAGCGCAGACGACGAAGAGGCCGAGGGCATAGAAGGCTGGGCGGTGCGCCTGCGCCGCTGTGATGAAGCGCTTTTGGTGTCGCGCAGGCAATTGGCCAGTGTGCGCACGGTGATTTCACAGGCTTGAAGATCGCAGCCTACGATTGAGGCAGAAGAGCCACGCACTCAGGGCGCTAAACGCACACGCTGCCAAAGGCCATGCGCATCAAGCGAATAAGCCAAGCGATCATGCAGGCGGTTGCGCCGGCCTTGCCAAAACTGCCAGCGATCCGGGATCAGTCGGTAGCCACCCCAGTCTGGCGGGCGCTGCGGTTGCTCGCCCTGCGCGGCAGCGATGCGCACCGATTCGTCATCCAGCCATTGGCGGCTGGGCACGATGTGGCTTTGCGGGCTCGTGATGGCGCTGATGCGGCTGCTCCACGGGCGGCTGTGAAAGTAAGCATCCGATTCATCGGCACTCATCTTTTCCACACGGCCTTCGATGCGCACCGTGCGCTCCAGCTCCACCCAATGAAATTGCAGCGCTGCAAAGGGGTTGCCAGCGAGCTCCACGCCTTTGCGCGAGCCATAGCTGGTGAACCAGCCAATACCGCGTTCGTCGTAGCCTTTGATGAGCACAATGCGCGTGGACGGGCGCAAATCTGAACCCACAGTGGCCAGCGTCATCGCATTCGGCTCGGGGCAAGCCGCTTTCGCAGCATCTTGCAGCCAAAGATCAAATTGCTGGAGTGGATTGCTGCTTGCTTGCGATTCGAGCAGCTCACCACGCTCGTAATTTTTACGCCAATCGGCAATCGCTGGCATGGATCGTGTGTTCATAGAATATTTTTAAGTAAAAAAGAGCTGATAGCCGGCATGAAATATATGTATCTTGCTATTTAATTCATAGCTGTGAAAGCGATTCGCGCCATTTCTGCCAGCCCTGCTCGCGCAGCTCGCAGGCTGGGCATTGGCCGCACCCATAGCCCCAATCGTGGCGATGCGTGCGGTCACCGAGGTAGCAGGTGTGGGTGTGTTCTTGGATCAGTGCGATCAATGGGTCGCCGCCGAGCTCATGCGCCAAGCCCCAAGTTTGTGCTTTATCGATCCACATCAGCGGGGTTTCAATCAAAAGGCGTTTGTCCATGCCAAGAGACAAAGCCAATTGCATTGCCTTCATCGTGTCATCGCGGCAATCGGGGTAGCCAGAAAAATCAGTTTCGCACACGCCTGTCACGAGTACGTCGGTGCCTCTGCGGTAAGCCAGCGCGGCAGCAAGCGTGAGAAAGAGCAAATTGCGCCCCGGCACGAAAGTGTTGGGCAGGCCCGTGGCCTCCATCTTAAAAGCCACATCGCGCGTGAGCGATGTTTCGCTCAAGCTGCCAAGCACATTCACATCAAGCAAGTGGTCTTCGCCCAGCTTGGCTGCCCAGAGCGGATACTGCGCCCTGATCTCGCTCAGCACCACAAGCCGCGCATCGAGCTCTACACGGTGGCGCTGCCCATAGTCAAAACCGATGGTTTCCACGCGCGGGAAATGCTGCAAAGCCCAAGCCAGGCAAGTGGTGGAGTCTTGTCCGCCCGAAAACAGCACGAGAGCCGCTTGGCGAGTGGGGGGAGTGATCACGCTCATGCTTATCATTATCGCGGGGATGCATATCATCTCTGCCATGACAGCCAAAACAACCCCCGCCATGAATCGCCAATTTGCAGATTATTGCTGCGATCTGCTCTCCACCCAAGGCAAGTGTCATCCCAAACGCATGTTTGGCGGTTGGGGTATTTCTGTCGAAGGCATGACGCTGGCCATCATTGCGGATTTGGGCAGCGGCGACAAGCTTTGGCTCAAAGCCGATGAAGAGGCTCGCGGCCGCTTTGAAGCCGCAGGCTGCGAGCGCTTCACCTATCAAATGAAAGACAGGCTGGCCTCCATGGGCTACTACACCGCTCCCGAAGAAGCGATGGATTCTCAGGATGCCATGCGCCCTTGGGCGCAGCTGGCGCTGGAATGCGCATTACGAGCCAGATCGGCCAAGCCGAAGGTGGCGCGCAAAGCCGCCGGAAGCAGCAAGCTCAGCACGGCACCTGTCAAGCGAGCGCCCGCTAAGAAGCCTGCTGCCAAAGCCAAGCGAAAATCGCCCCAAGCTTGAGCCAAAGCCTTTCGCTGGGGAGACGGCGGAGCCAGCATGCGCATTGGCGCATGTCTGCGCGGCATTGGCACTTTGAGAGGCACAGGATCCCAATCAAAGTACAGCGTCTGTGTTGGCCCTGAAACGCTTGTTGTATGGAGAGGCTCAATCACCACAGCGCTGCCCCTGTTCGCTTGCAGGCTTTGCCCTGTTTGCAAAAAATAATCTTTGCCATCGCCCAGAGTGACCCAAGCGCTGCCGCAGGTGATGCGAATGGCCGTATCCGTCTCTGGGCGCAACGAGACAGCTTGCGCGGCAGGCAATTGAAAACTTCCCGCACGCGAGCGCAAGCAGTCGCTTGCGGGTTGCAGCGCAGAGATTGATGCAATTTCAGACATGATTTTCTCCTTCAATGAGCTTGAATGATGCGCTCACGTAGCTTGACAGTCCAATGAAATCGCGCCACACTATTCATTCTCATTTCGCATGAATAAAGGATTTCTGATGATGCACTCACAGACCCACTTGCGCACCCGCCCGATTGGCGCTGGCAATTTGCGAGCCTTTGAAGCCGTGGCGCGGCATTTGAATTTTCGCGCTGCTGCTGAGGAGATGGCGCTCACGCAAAGCGCGGTTTCGCGACAGATCCAATCGCTTGAAGAAGAGGTGGGCACACAGCTGTTCAATCGTCACACCCGCAGCGTAGAGCTCACCACGGCTGGCATGGGTTTGCTGGGCAGCGTTGCACCCAGTTTGGAGCGGATCGACAGCAGTGTGCGCCAGATCCGCACCAGTGTGGGCAGAAAGCATGTGACGCTCACGACTTTTGCGTCTTTCGCATCAATGTGGTTGATCCCGCGCTTGGAGGCTTTTCAAAAAAGCTCGCCCGATATCGATTTTCGCATTGATGCGTCAGACGTATCGGTGGACATGGAAACCGCCGATGTCGATGTGGCGCTGCGCTATGGCCCGGCCCGCAGCATGCCTTCCCACGCGATCCGGCTTTTTGGCGAGCAACTCACGCCAGCAGCCAGCCCTTGGTTGCTCAAATCTGAAGCCAAAATCAAAGGCCCAGCGGATTTTGCGGGCTTCACGTTGATCGAGGCTGGCGATGCCCACAGCTCCCATTTGGATTGGCTCAGTTGGCAGCGTTGGTTTGGCCGGCAAGCAGAATCCAACCCAGGCGACAAGCGCTTGGCCAAGATCAGCCCCAAGCGCTGGCTGTACTTTGGTTACGCTTATCAAATGGCGCAAGCTGCGCTCAGTGGCCAAGGCGTGGTGCTCGCTCGCACACCATTGGTTGCCGAGCAGCTTGCACGCGGGGATTTGGTAGAAATCCTGCCCAAGCTGCGCATGGATTCACCCATGGCCTTCTGGTTGATTCTCTCGCCGCGCCAGCGCAGCATCGGCACAGCACGCGCGGAAGTCACGGCCTTTTGCACTTGGCTCAAAGGCCAAGCACAGGAAACCCGCCGCTTGATTGGGGAGGTGCCAAGCACAGACGTTGAGACGGGATCACTTGATGATTGAATGCCCCAACCATGCAGCTGCACCGCGCCCGGCCACGCGTCCTGATGCCCAGCAAGCGTTGAGTAAATAACCGCCTGTGGGCGCCTCCCAGTCAAGCATTTCGCCAGCGCAAAATGTGCCGGGCCGAGCAGTGAGCATGAGATGATCATCCATGGCTTCAAACGCCACACCGCCCGCGCTGCTGATGGCTTCGTCGATCGGTCTCGTATTGCCAAGCACCAATGGCAAAGCCTTGATGGTTTTCGCGAGCAGCTGTGCATCATGCATCTGCGTTTTGCTTAAAGCCTCGTAGAGCAACGCGGATTTGAGGCCGTGCAAATTCAGGCGGCTTTTCAAATGCGCGGAAAGTGATTTGCTGCCGCGCGGGTGACGCACTTCTGAGAGCACCTTCTCCTCATTGAAAGCTGGCAGCAGATCGAGGTAGACGGTTGCTTGGCCATTCTTGGCGATTTCATCGCGGATCAGATGGGAGGCGGCGTAGATCAAACTGCCTTCCACGCCGGCTTCGGTGATCACGAACTCACCTAGCTTGTGAAACGTGCTGTCTGGCGAATTCTGGAAATGCAGCACAACTGGTTTCAAAGGCTGGCCGGCGAATTGACTGCGAAGGTGCTCGCTCCATGGTGTGTGAAGATCAAAGCCGCAGTTCGATGGCTTCAATGGATTCACAAGCACGCCAGCTTCGCGCAGCCAAGCTGCCCAAGCCCCATCCGAGCCTAGCTTTTTCCAGCTCGCGCCGCCGAGCGCTAAAACAGTGGCATCTGCCTTGATTCGCAGCCCGTCGTTGGGATGCGCAAATCGAAGTGAACCATCCTCATTCCATCCCAGCCAGCGATGACGCGCATGAAAGCGCACGCCTTGGCCGCGCAGCCTGGCCAGCCACGCTCGCAAGAGCGGTGCAGCCTTCATCTCGGCGGGAAACACACGCTGCGATGTGCCCACGAAGGTTTGAATGCCCAGCGCATGCACCCAATCGCGCAAGGCGCTGGGGCTGCAATGCTCCAGCCATTTGGCGATCTGCGGCGCACGCGAACCATAGCGCGAAGTGAAAGCCTCTAAATTCTCAACATGCGTGATGTTGAGCCCGCCAATGCCTGCGAGAAGAAATTTCCGCCCTACAGAAGGCATAGCGTCATACACATCGACTTGTGCGCCAGACAGCGCTAGCTCTTCAGCGGCCATCAAGCCCGCAGGGCCGCCGCCCACAACAACCGCAGACTTCATGGCAGCGGCTTTCATGCGGCCTGTGCTTCAAGCAAAGGCGTAAAAAAGCGCGGTCGCATGGCACCCAGACCCAGCTGGTCAAGCATGTGATGCAAACGTTGAGCACTTGATTTTCCCTGTGAATTCCCACGCGAGGCGATGATCAACTCATTCTTCATCGAATGCTCCCAGCCCACGAGCTCCGTCACCGTCACCTCATAACCATGCGCCTCCAGCTGCAAACAGCGCAACACATTCGTGAGCTGTGAGCCAAACTCCCGCGTGTGCAGCGGCCTGCGCCAGAGCTCCACCAGGGGGTTGTTTTGTAAAGCGCTTTTTTTGGCCTTCGTCAACGTGGCCGCCACCTCAGCCTGACAGCAAGGCACGAGCACCAGATGCTGAGCGCCATGCTTGAGGCCAAACGCAATCGCATCATCGGTGGCGGTATCGCAAGCATGCAAGGCCGTGACGATGTCCACCTGCTGCGGGATCTGCGCATTCGATTCGGCCACCGTGCTGTTCACAAATTGCATACCGGCAAAGCCAAAGCGCTGCGCCAACGCGCGCGAGCGCTGCACCAAGTCTTCGCGCATCTCCACGCCAATGACTTTCCCCGCCGCAGATTCACCCTTCGCATCAGCACTGTGCCGCGCCGCAAAAAAACGGTCATACAGCATGAAACCCAAATACGACTTGCCAGCGCCATGGTCCACCAGCGTCACGTTGCCTCGGTTTTCCAGCGTTTTTGCCAGCAGCGGCTCAATGAACTGCAGCAAATGGTTCACCTGCTTGAGCTTGCGCCGCGAATCCTGATTGATCCGGCCGTCGGGCGTGAGGATGTGCAAAGCCTTCAGCAATTCCAAGCTCTGTCCGTCGCGCAAGCCGAGTTGCTCAGTCGCCGAAGCCACTCCTGATTTCATAGCGCTCTGTGCAGATTTCTTGCCGGGCGGTGCTTGATTTGGCTTAAAAATAGGCTTTGGGCTGTGCATCAAATGATTGTCTCAGAACAACGCAGCGCGAAACCGCTTAAAACGCCCGCTCTTTGTTACCATGCTAGGGCATGTCTTTCCCCATCGATCCCCAAGCCTATACAGAAGCGGATGTCTGCGAAAAACTCATTTCGCTAGCGCTCGCTGGTTGTAGCAGCCAGCAAACCTAGGCACAGACTTGGGCGGTAACGATGACGCAAGCTCACAATATAGGTATGGTCACCCAAGCACCCCAACGCGCAGCCCCTGACCCTGAGCAGGTTCGGTTGTTTCATATCACTGCGATTGAGAATTTGCCTTCGATAGTGCGGCGAGGCGCACTTTTGGCAAAGAATCAGGCACTGCACGAAGGTGCTGTCTACGCCAACATCGCACATGCGGGAGCGCAGGGCGCACGTGCCCGCAAGCTGATGCCTAATCCACCGGGCGGCCAGCTTCACCACTATGTGCCGTTCTATTTCGCGCCGCGTTCACCGATGCTGATGGCGATTCATGGCGGCAAGGTAGCTGGTTGTGTGTTTAAACAGGAAGATATCGTTCATTTTGAAGCGACGGTGGCGAGCGTTGTAGCAACCGGTCAGGGCTATGTGTTCTTTGATCGCAACGCGACGCTGGATTACAGAGTAGCCTTTACCCACTTGCGCGATTTGGGGGCTGTTTCATGGGATCTGCTGCATGAGACACCCCAGCTCGATGGATTTTGTAAGTATTTTCAGAACCGGCGTGATGAGCTTCGCTATGTAGATCGGATGGAGCGGCGGCAAGCCGAGTTTTTGACTCTTACTGCGGTTCCGCTTCGATGTTTTACTCGTATTGGGGTATGCACGGAGGCTGCCGCTCATCGGGTGCGTGCCATCGTGGGGGCTGCGGGTGTAGGATTGCGGATTGAAGTGTGTCCGCAATGGTATTTTTTAGGCCAATAGCTGGTTGCAACATTTTTGCGCTTCATTTGACTTCATGACTACTCTCATCACTCAAGGCGATCTGCTCAAGCAGGACGATGTTGACGCCATTGTCAACACGGTGAACTGCGTCGGCGTGATGGGTAAAGGCATTGCGCTGCAATTTAAAAACAAATGGCCTGAAAACTATGACGCTTACAAGGCAGCTTGCAAAGCAAAGCAAGTGCGGCCAGGAAAGATGATGGTGTTTGATGCAGGTGCGTATGCGCAGCCACACTACATCATCAATTTCCCCACCAAGGATCACTGGCGCGGCAATTCGCGCTTAGAGTACATTCGCGATGGTTTGGTCGACTTGGTGGCTCAAGTCCAGCAGTTAGGGATTAAGTCTTTGGCAATGCCACCCTTAGGTTGTGGCAATGGCGGGCTGAATTGGGCGGATGTGCGGCCGATGATCGAACAGGCTTTTGCTGCGCTTCCAGATGTTGAGCTTCGGTTGTTTGAGCCCGGTGATGCGCCTGCCGCGAAGGCGATGGAAGTGCGCACCGAGCGCCCGCGTATGACTGCCGGCCGTGCAGCCATGCTTAAGGCGATAGAGCTTTACCGTGAGCTGGACTATGGCCTGAGCAAAATCGAGGTGCAAAAGTTGGGCTACTTTTTGCAAGCCGCTGGGCAGCCTTTGCAGTTGACCTTTGAAAAACACCGCTACGGCCCTTACAGCGAGCAGCTCCGTCATGCTCTCAACCGCATGGAGGGTCATTTCATCGTTGGCTTAGGTGATGGCAATGTAGAGCCAGAAATAGAGCCTGTTGCTGAGGCACTGGCCGAAGCACAAGACTACATTGCTCAGTCTCGTGATGAAGCACTTCAAGACCGTTTGGCGCGGGTGCAACGCTTGATCGATGGATTCCAGTCACCTTACGGCATGGAGCTTTTGGCAACCGTGCATTGGGTTCAGCAGGAAGGCGCAAAATCTTCCGATGAGGCATTGGCAAGAATCAGTGCTTGGAGTGAGCGCAAACGTGCTCTCATGCAGCCTGAGCATGTGCAAGCTGCATGGAATCGCTTGACAGCCGAGAATTGGCTTCAGTAGGTGATTAGCGTTCGCCTTCGCAGCCTTGAAGCGGAAGATATTTGAAGCTCACTGGCGCTGAGCAACCTTCCGCTCAAGGGAGTTTGACGACCTTTTGGTCGATGGCCCCAAACACGCTCTGCCCATCCTTGCCCTTCATCTCAATGCGAATCGTGTCGCCGAATTTCATGTATGCGGTGCTGGGTTTGCCGTCCAAAATGGTTTCAATCGCGCGTTTTTCGGCGATGCAGCTGTAGCCTTTGATCCATTCTTTCTTACCGTCTTTCTCAATCGCGCGGTTGCTCACTGTGCCTGAGCCAACGATGCTGCCAGCGCGGACGTTGCGGGTTTTGCAGATGTGTGCGATCAGTTGGCCGAAGTGGAAGGTCATCTCTTGGCCGGCGTCGCACATGCCGACCGTGCGGCCATTCCATTGGCTTTGGATCGTTAAGGCCAGCTTGCCGCCATGCCAAGCCTCGCCTACCTCATCGGGCGTCACAGCCACGGGGCTGAAGGCTGTGGCGGGCTTGCTTTGGAAGAAGCCGAAGCTCTTCGCCAGCTCATCGGGAATCAAATTGCGCAAGCTCCAATCGTTGGCAATCATGAGCAGGCGCACGCCTTCGAGAGCTTGCTCGGGCGTGCTGCCCATTTTCACGTCG
>JANNED010000157.1:0-4878 GCA_031388245.1 Variovorax sp. | reverse complement strand
GCCCGCTGCCGCGCTTTGCTTGCCTAGCTCCTGCGCCACAAATTCCCGCAGCGCTGGGAAGCCTTCGCTCGCTGCGTATTGCAATGCCGCTTGTCCATCATGCTTCAAGACCTTGGCGCAGGCTGCTGCAAATGCATCAATCGGAAAAGTTTTTGGCGAAGGCAGCCCGCCTGCAAAGCTGATGATGCCGGGCTTCTCCGTCACCTTCAAAATCTCGCGGATCACCGAAGGATTCATGCGCTCAGCGCGTTGCGCCAGCTTCCATTGTGTTGTCATTTCTTCATCTCCACAGGCATTTTCTTGCCGATATAAACAGTTGCAATCACGGCGATGGCAAACACCAACGTGAGTGCATCAATGCGTTCACCCGCCAGCGGCACGGCAAACAGCAAGCTCAAAAACGGTTGAATCAATTGCACTTGGCTCACGCGGACAGCGCCGAGAGCTAATGCGCGATACCAAGCGAAGAAACCGATCCACATGGAAAACAGCGCGACATAGGTGAAGCCGATCCAGCTCATCGTGGCAATCGCGGCGGGTTGCGCCGGTGCAAAAACGAAAGCGACTGGCAGCGTCAGCGGCAAGCTGCTCACCAGCACCCAGCAAATCACTTGCTCGGATCCAAGCCGAGGTGTGAGGCGAGCGCCACCGATATAGCCGAAAGCGCCCGTGGTCATGGCGATGATGAGATAGATATTTGCAGCGCCAAGGTAGAAGCTGCCGGTGGCCTGCCATTGCCGCCAGATCATGAAAGCGAGCACAAGCCCGCTGCCAAAAACCGCGCAAGCCCAGAAGGCTTTTGATGGCCTCTGTTTAAACCACAACGCGCCTAGCACTGCAGTCGATAACGGGAGCAGCGCCGTGACCACCGCGCCATGCGTACTCGGCACATAGCGTAGCGCGAGCGCGAGAAACAGCGGGAAGCCGACGATCACGCCAAAAGCTGTCATGGCCACCAGCGGCCATTCAGCGCGGGTAGGAATGTTGAGCTTACCGCGTGAGCGCTGCCAGAGCAGATAGGCAACAGACAACACGCCCGCTAGTGCCGCCCGCCCGAAGGTGACAAACCACGGCGAGAGCTGCGGCGAATCCACAGAGCCGACCGCTAACCGCGTGAATGGCAAAGTGGCAGCGAAAAGCGTCACGCCAATCAAGCCCCAAAATAATGCTTGTCGCTCAGTGGCTGCATTCATACCGTCACCATCCAAGCCGCTGTGATCACGAGCACTAAAGCCATCATACGGTTAAACCAAAGCAGCCTTGCGCCTTGCGCCAGCCAGCCGCGCAACGCTGCGCCCATGAGCGCATAGGCCAGGTTGCTGAAAAAAGCAAAGGCCATCAGCGTGGGCAAAATCACGATCAGTCGCTCAGAAAAATTCGCCTTACCCGCAAGCCAGCCCGCGACGACAGATAACGCAAACATCCAAGCCTTGATGTTGACAAACTGCAAGGCCGCACCTTGAAAAAACGTGACGCTCAGCTTGACCTCATCGGTTTGCGACAAAGCGCCGCTGCCTGAGAGCTTGAATGCGAGCCACAGCAAGTAAGCCACGCCTACTGCCTTGACGGCCCACACCAGCGCCGGCGCAGCCACAAGAATAGCGCCCAGACCATAAGCGCAGAGCAGCAAGAGCAAGCCCCAGCCCAGCGGCACGCTGCACACAAAGCGCATCGCTCGTGCCAGCCCGTGATTGGCAGCCAGCGCGGTGGAGAGCGTTGTGTTGGGGCCGGGCGAAAAGCTCATTGCTGTTCCGAGGGCAAGCAGGGCGGTGAATTCGTTCCAAGGCATGGTGTGTTGTGCGTCGTTGCCATCCAATGTACATTAAACGGCAATACACTACCAGTACAGATGAGCTATTCAGTCAGCGATCTGTATTGCCCCATAGAGCGATACATGCCATGAGAGACACGCCATGAAAGACTTGCCATGAAGGACACGCTATGTTGATGCGCACATCCCAGCAAACGCTTACCGAGCAACTCGTGGCGCGATTTTCCGAGCGCATCAAATCGCGCCTTCTCGCAGCGGGCAGCCGCTTGCCCAGCGTGCGCGAATGCGCGCGGCAGCAAAACGTGAGCCCGCATACCGTTGTGGCGGCCTACGATCAACTGGTGGCCAGCGGTTTGGTGGAGGCGCGCAAGCAAAAGGGTTTTTATGTGCGCGATGTGCATATTTTGAAGCCAAATGAGCAGTTGCCCGGCATACAACATCAGCAGAGCGCTATTAAATCAATAGCGAACGAACCGTTGCAACAACGCCCCCGCATCGATGCCACCGCGCTCATTCGCGGCATGTTTGCCAAAACCGGTGGCGCCATGAGCTTGCAACTCCAGCCCGGCATGGGCGTGTTGCCGCCCGATTGGATGGAGAGCGATTTCCTCGGGCCGGCAGTGCGCAAGGTCAGCCGTGGCCGCAGTTTGCTCGAAGCTTCACTGCGCTATGGCGAGCCGCTGGGCGATGCGAGTCTGCGAGAAGCGCTCAGCGTCAAGCTGCGCGATATTGCGCTCGATGTGTCGCCCAGCCGCATCATCAGCACGCTCGGCGCCACGCAAGCGCTCGATATCGTCAGCCGCACCTTGCTCAAAGCAGGCGATGACGTGATGGTTGAAGAGCCCGGCTGGGCGGTGGAATTCGCGCGGCTCGATGCACTGGGCATGCGCATTCTTCCCGTGCCCCGCCACGCCGATGGCCCTGATCTCGCCGTGATGGCGCGCTATTGCGAAGAACACAAGCCTAAGCTCTACGTCAGCGTGAGCGTGCTGCACAACCCGACCGGCGCATGCCTCTCGCCATCGAGTGCGCATCGCATTTTGCAGCTCGCCAATCTTCATGATTTCCACATTGTTGAAGACGATACCTATTGCCACATCGCTCCAGCCGATCTCGCGCCCGCAACGCGTATGTCGGCGCTTGATGGCCTGCAGCGCACGATCTATGTGAGCGGCTTTGCAAAAATCCTCGCTCCCAACTGGCGCATCGGCTACATGGCCACGCCCGAGCACTTAACAGAGCGCTTGCTCGACACCAAGCTTTTAACCAGCCTCACCACACCCGCCTTGTTAGAAAAAGCCCTCGCGCATTGCATCACCGAGGGCCATCTGCGCAAACACAGCGAGCGCGTGCGCACTCGCTTAGATGCTGCAAGAAGCCGCAGTGTCAAACTCGCCCTGCAATCCGGCTGCAGCTTCGCCGCCGAGCCCGCGGGATTGTTTGGCTGGGTAGAAACAGGCATCGACACCGAGCCGCTGGCCCAGCGCATGCTCGACGACGGCATCTTGCTCGCACCCGGCGCTTTGTTTAACGCAGCGCGGCAACCCAGCACCTTGATGCGCATCAATTTTGCGACAACGCAGGAGGCTGGGTTTTGGAAAAAATTTGTGGCGGTGCGGGATGCGATGAGGAGCTAGGCAGCAAAAGCGTTGTTCATTGCAGAACGCCCGCCTCAATCGGCCTTAGCACATCTTTCGGTATGGATTTCAACGCAAACCAATCTTTGCCCAAATGCGGTAGTCTGTCGTGAATCACCGCATACAACGCCTTCGCCTGCGCAAGATCGCGCGATTTCTTTCGCGGATCGCGCTCATCCGATTGCGAGAGCCAATACTTGAATGCGCAGTAAGCGCGTGGGTCGGGAGCTGTGATGGGGAAAACGCTGCCATTCACGGCAATCGCGAGGGCTTCAACGCGCGGCGCATTCAGCAGCCACTTCATATTCCAGATGTCGGTGGCGATCAGGTCACGTTCGTTGCCTATGCGCTCGGGCTCATCTTTCCAAGGCGGCGCTGGCATTTGGCGGATGAGATCAACCAGATAACCTTGATCGTTGGCCGCGCGGAAATGTTGTAAGTTCAAGCGCTTGAAGCTTTTGTCCACTTTTTGCAGGATGCCCATCAAGCCCTCACCCGCCGATGCGCCCTTATCGCCATCCAGTATTTCATCCAGCGCAGTCAATGAGAGCTTGGCTTTGTGGCTCCAGAGCAGATCAATATCGGTGGTCGCCATGACCTCTCGCGCAAAGCGCACACCCGTCATCGCTTCGTAGGCATAAAGGCTATGGGTGCCGATGACCATCAGGCTCTTGCCCATGAGCCCGGTTTGCGCGAGGCTCTGGCACAGTTGCGCAACAATATTTGGCGCAGAACCGAGCCGCAGCGCTGCATTGACGCGCTCTTGCGTGCGCAAGCGCTCGCTCAAGGTTTTCAGGCGCGATTCGGCTTCTTGCTTGCGGGCGTGAAACTCTGCGGCAATCGTTTCCGTGGCTGCTGAGCGCGGGCCCAGAGATTTGGCGTTGCCTTTGCGGTCATGGGTTTTGTAGAGGTATTCTTTGCCCGCTACCGCTTTCCAATGCATGCCACCACGAAAGTCGCGCGAAGAGAGCCAAGCGTCCCACCAGGCTTGGTAGGTTTGGCTTGCATCGATGACTTGCTTGGCTTGGTCATCAGTTAATGGCGTGGGGATCAAAATTATCCTTCTATTTTTCAAAATAGAATTTTGAAGGATAAATTAAATGCTGTCAATTGTTGAATTTAGGCGCGAAGCTGCCCCTCGCCTAGCACAACATATTTCAGCGAAGTCAGCCCTTCCACACCCACCGGGCCTCGTGCATGAAACTTGTCAGTCGAGATGCCGATTTCTGCGCCGAGGCCGAATTCAAAGCCATCGGCGAAGCGGGTGCTGGCATTGACCATCACGCTGGCGGAATCGACCTCGCGTAGAAAGCGCTGGGCGTGCATGTGGTTCGTTGTGATAATCGCATCGGTGTGGTGCGATGAATAGTGGTTGATGTGGGCAATCGCCGCATCTAAGCCATCAACGATTTTGATGCTGATGATGGGCGCGAGGTATTCTTCAAACCAATCTTGCTCAGTGGCATCTTT
>JANNED010000112.1:0-1842 GCA_031388245.1 Variovorax sp. | reverse complement strand
CCCGCCACGCCAAGCAATGTGCCCATCATCGGCCAAAGCAAGATCGGCAATTTGTACATGAACACCGGCCACGGCACGCTGGGCTGGACGCATGCCTGCGGCTCGGGCAAGAGCATCGCGCGTATTGTGAGCGGCCTCGCGCCTGAGCTGGATTTTGCGTTCTGCGGCGCGCATCAGCCGGTTTCAGTTTCAACATCGCTTTCATCACCACCCGTTGCCCGGTCAACAGCGGCGAACACCTAACCCGACCTTTCACTAACCCCGAGGAGACATCTCATGAAAATCCGCTTCAAAGCCTTACTCTCTGGCCTTGCCGGCATGGCCTTGTTAGGCAGCGCCAGCCTAGCGCATGCGCAATACCCTGCGCGCCAGGTCAATATGATCGTGGCCTTCCCTGCGGGCGGTCCGTCTGATGTGGTCGCTCGTGTGATGGCCAAGGCCATTTCTGAAGGATCTAATCAGCCCGTGATCGTGGAAAACGTGGTGGGTGTGGGCGGCTCTTTGGGCGTGATCAAAGCGGCTACTGCGCCTGCTGATGGCCACACGATTTTGGCCGGCTCACCGCTCGAATTGATCTACACGCCACTGGGCATCGCCGCTGCGAAAAACAAGCCAGAAGACATGCGCATGGCAGCCCTCATGGGCCGCACACCCATGATGATTGCCGTGCGCAAAGATTTGCCCGTCAACACCATGGCTGAGCTCGTGGAATACGCCAAAAAACAATCGAAGCCATTGGCTTTTGGCAGCACCGGCGTCGGCTCGCTCTATCACCTCATGGCTGAAGATGCCGCACGCATCGGCAAATACGAAGCCCTGCATGCGCCCTACAACGGCTTGGCACCTTACCTCAAAGATTTGATGGGTGGCGTGCTCGATTGGGGCGTGTTGCCAGTTGCAGGCCCCGTGCCTGGCGCGGTTGAATCTGGCCAGATCAAAGCGATTGCCATGGTGGCGCCTGCGCCTGTTCCTCGCCTGCCTAAAGTGCCATTGATCCGTGAAGCAAGCGGTTTCAGCAGCTACGACTACAGCATCTGGATCGGCCTGCAGTTAAGCAAAAACACACCTGACTCCATCGCCGCCGCGCTCAACAGCGCCGTGCTCGCTGCATTGGCCAAGCCCGATGTGCGCAAATCTGTGGAAGCCACTGGCGTGATCCTCGCTCCGCCTATGACGCTCAACGCCTTAGACAGCTTCTACCGCGATGAAATCAAAGCCGGTGCAGCTGTGGCAAAAAACGTCGGCTTGAAGCCGCAGTAATTCTCTTGCGGGCCACCAGATCAGAGCAGCGAAGGCAACCCGCTGCTCTTTTTTTATTCCAGCTCAAATCAAACGCGGAAAGACCGCATCGTTCATCTCCGCGCCGTCGGGCAAGCGATTGGCTAAGCCTTCAAAGGGCGGCGAAGTGCGCCAGGGGCGAACGGCGTGGCGCGCATCATCACCGATGTAGCGCGCTGAAAATACTCGCCTGCGAGCGCCGGGCGGTGTGCCATGCGTTGCATGCAAAGTGAGCATATGAAAAGCCACGCAATCGCCGGGCTCAATCGCCCATGCCAGCTCTTTGAATTTTGGCGACGATGATTTCAAGTCGCCATCAATATCAGGCAGCTCTTGCAACGTGCCTTCAGGAAACCACTTGGCTTGGCGCTCGCGAAATGTGCGCGGCATGTACCAAGTGCCTTCGTGTGATCCCGCGATAAAGCGCAGCGTGCTGCTGGTGGGGACTGGATCGACAGGAATCCAAAAGCTCACATTGTGCCGACCACTCACGTTGTAATACGGCTGATCTTGATGCCAGGGCGTGGCCGCGCGTGTGCCAGGCTCTTTCACGAGAAGATGATC
>JANNED010000084.1:0-10849 GCA_031388245.1 Variovorax sp. | reverse complement strand
GCACAAAGTATGCAGCTCGCTGATTCGATGTTTTGAGATTTTGTCTAGGATGCTTACTCCTGTTCTGCCAAACACCGCAAAACGCGTTGGCACTCTGCTTGGCGTTAATTTAAATGCGTGGAGTGGTCACTCCGAGACTGTTCGCATTCAAAAATTTGAACATCTCATGCAGCGTGTCACCCAAGAGCAACTTGAAGTTCTTTTTGAGCCTCCAGCCGGCATGGAATCTGCGCAGAGTGCTATTGAATCAGTAGTAGCTACTATCCCCGGCGGTAAAGAAATCGCGCCTACGATCACGATTGATGATTTCACCAAAATCGATCTGCGCATTGCCAAAATCGTCAACTGCGAATCCATCGAAGGCTCCACCAAGCTGCTGCGCTTAACCCTCGATGTGGGCGAGGGTAAAACACGCAACGTGTTCAGTGGCATCGCCAGCATGTACAAGCCCGAGCAACTCGTGGGCAAGCTCACCGTGATGGTGGCCAACCTCGCGCCGCGCAAGATGAAATTCGGCATCAGCGAAGGCATGGTGCTGGCCGCCAGCCACACCGATGAAAAAGCACAACCTGGCATCCACATTTTGGAGCCTTGGCCAGGCGCGCAGCCGGGCATGCGCGTGAGCTGAGGCGATGGCTGCTTATGCGGGTGTAATATCTCAGCATGACAACCGCCACTGCTGCAGACAAAGCCGCTTACCGCAACTACGCCGCTCCACAGGTGAGCGAAACCTTTGATCGGGTGCGCGAGTTTTACAAGACGAACCACACGTATCAAACACACGCGTTCGTCAAAGCGAAGAAAGCGGATTACCTCAGTTTCGCTCGCCAGAAAATGACGCCTTGGGAGGCGCTCGATTACCTCAACACCTTGGTGGATGATTCTGACCCGGACATCGCACTGCCGCAGATTGATCACCTCGTGCAAACGGCTGAGGCCATGCGCGCCGACGGGCAGCCTGATTGGATGGTGCTCACGGGCTTCATTCACGATTTGGGCAAGGTGCTCTGCCTGTTTGGCGAGCCGCAGTGGGCTGTGGTGGGCGATACATTTCCTACGGGCTGCGCTTATTCACCGAAGATCGTTTACAACGAATTTTTCTCGCTCAACGCCGATTCAAAGAACCCTGATCTGCAAACCAAGCATGGTGTGTATGCGCCCAACTGCGGCCTTGATCAAGTCCACATGAGCTGGGGCCATGATGAATACCTGTATCACCTGCTGCGCGATCATCTCCCAATAGAGGCGCTCTACATGATTCGCTATCACAGCTTCTACAGTTGGCACAAGGAAGGCGATTACGACCACCTGGGCAACGCGCAAGATCGCGCGATGCTGCCCTGGGTGCAGCGCTTCAACCCCTATGATCTGTATTCCAAAAATCCGAATCGCCCGGTGTTGAAAGACGTGAAGCCGTATTACGAAGACTTGATGGCGAAATACCTGCCGAGCACTTTGCAGTTTTGATGTCGATTGCATCGCTGTCCTCATCTCTGGCATAGGGCTTGCAATGCTGATGGCATGATCGTTCGCATGAATTTCCGCCCTCGCCTGCTTGACACCCTGCCCGGCTACACCGCCGCCACATTAGCCAAAGACCTAGGTGCTGGCATTACCGTGGGCATTGTGGCGTTGCCACTGGCCATGGCCATTGCGATTGCATCGGGCTTGCCTCCTGCCTCGGGGCTTTGGGCAGCGATTGCGGGTGGCTTCATTGTGGCGCTGCTGGGCGGCTCCAATGTGCAGATTGCTGGGCCTGCAAATGCGTTCATCGTCGTGGTGTTTGGCATCGTGCTGGCGCACGGTGTGATGGGGCTGCTGCTGGCCACGATGATGGCGGGCGCACTCATGGTACTTATGGGCTGCTTGAAGCTGGGGCGCTGGATGCGCTATGTGCCTGATGCGCTGATTGCTGGCTTCACGAGCGCGATTGCGGTGATTATTTTGGTGACGCAGATCAAAGATGCGCTGGGTTTGCCGATACAGAAGATGCCAGCCGATGTCGCAGGATTGCTGCAAGCGCAGACGAGCGTGCTGCCGCAGCTCAGCGGCTATGCGCTGCTGCTCTCAGGCAGCACGCTGGCGCTCATGGCGCTGTGGCAAAGCTTGGGCAAGCACTATGCCTTGGCCACTCGCTTGCCCGGCTCAATGTTGGCTCTGATGTTGATGACTGCGCTGGCATTTGTCTTCAAGTTGCCCATCCAAACGGTAGGCAACCGATTTGGCGCAGCGTTTACGCAGTTTCAATCGTGGCCAGTTTTGCAGTTCCCTGTTGTGCCTTGGGAGAAAGTGCCAGCGCTCATCGTGCCCGCGCTCACACTGGCTGTGCTCAGCGGCATTGAATCTTTGCTGTGCGCCCGCATTGCAGACGATCTACAGCCCAATGTGACACCGCACTCCTCCAATCAAGAGTTGATCGCACAAGGCATGGCGAACATGGCCGCGCCTTTGCTTGGCGCATTGCCCATCACGGGCACGATCGCGCGCACGGTGACGAATCTCAAATCAGGTGGCAGCACGCCGGTTGCCGCCATCGTGCATTCAGTCACGCTGCTGTTGATCATGCTGGTGGCCGCGCCACTTGCCATTCACATTCCTTTGGCCGTTCTCGCGGGCATTTTGATCTTCATCGCATGGCACATGGGCGATTGGAAAACTCTGCTCACCCTGCACCGCCAGCCGCCTGATTGGAGCGTGGTGTTGGGGCTGACATTTGTGTTGACTTTGGCGCTGAGCTTGACTTGGGGGATCGCTGGAGGCTTGCTGGCTTCTTGGGTGATGAGGCAAATGAAGACCTGAATACTGATTTTTTAAACGCGAAAGGCGCGAAAGTTACGCGTTCAAAAAATCGGTATGCCAGACTTCGATCAATTACCGATTTGTCATCCCATTCTTAGGATCTTCAGGATCAAGCCCCGTCTCTGTGCGCAGCACTTTTAAATTACTGTCCATCACGGCGCTGAAAATCATGCTCGTATTATTTTGATCGGCCAGATAGCGCCAGTTGTAGTACGTCTCTTTTTTCAGCTCGTAGGGCACGACCTTGGCAGGGCGGCCCAAAAGCTTGCGCACGTCTTCCATCATCATGCCCGGCTGCACTTTGGCGAAGTTCGCAGGTGTGAGCACTTGGCGAAGAGCGCTCATTTTGCCGTCTGTGCCAATGGTGATCATGTAGTTGCGGTGGCCTGCGGGCTGGCGGTTGTATTCAAAAATACGTGCGCCGGCCTCGCCGTCCCAAATTTTCTCGGGCTCACCAAATTTCGTGCGTACATCCGCTTCTGTGGTCACGCCTTCTTCTAATTCTTGAATGCGCTGCTGATCACAACCAACGAGCGCGATAAAACTGGCCAAAATACCCACGTGAATCACCTTTTTGAAGCTGTTTTGAAATGCCATGAATGTCATGTTGACCCCGTTAAAATGTGAATATCTCTCAAACAGTGTAATCCGATGCCTTCCCTCAAATCCATGCTCGCTAATTTGTTTCTCAAAAATGGCGACTATCGCTCTGACGCGACGAATTTCATCGCCGACATCAAACGCGCCCGCCCTGAGCTGGATGCCGAGCAACGCGCAGGCCGCGCTTTGCTTTGGGATAAAAACGTGAACCTCGCGCAAGCGGCTGACATAGAAGCTGGCGATATCAAGCAACAAGCTTATGTGTACCAAACCAAGGCCTAAGCCCTGTTGTTTGCTCAGCCTCGAAGCTCACCGTGACTGAATTGCCTGATCTGCCCACGAGCTCAGCCGCTTTGCCTGCGTCGCTGGCTGAGTCGCTGGCAGCCATGCCCGCCGTGCTAGACAACGTTGCGCTTGCTAAACTTTACGGCGAGCCGCTGTTTAAGATGCCGCATGACTTATACATCCCGCCTGATGCGCTGGAAGTATTTCTTGAAGCATTTGAAGGCCCGCTGGATTTACTGCTGTATCTCATTCGCAAGCAAAATTTCAACATCCTCGATATCCCAATGGCAGGCGTGACGCGCCAGTATCTGATCTATGTGGATGAGATCAGAAATCACAACCTAGAGCTGGCGGCTGAATACCTGCTCATGGCTGCGATGCTGATCGAGATCAAATCGCGCATGCTCCTGCCGCCCAAGAAAACGCAAGATGGCAAAGAGCCCGAAGATCCACGCGCTGAGCTCGTGCGCCGCTTGCTCGAATACGAGCGCATCAAGCTGGCTGCCCACAAGATTGACAGCCTACCCACCTTTGGCCGCGATTATTTGCGCGCACAAGTGGTGATCGAGCAATCTCTGGTGCCGCGTTTCCCGGATGTGCATGTGCTAGATTTGCAAGAAGCTTGGCGAGATATTTTGAAGCGTGCCAAGCTGATTCAGCATCACATCATCAGCCGGGAAGAGCTTTCTGTGCGCGAACATATGAGCATGGTATTGAAGCGCTTGCAAGGCCGAAAATTCGTTGAATTTGAAGAGCTGTTTGACCCCAGTCAAGGCACGCAAGTGCTGGTGGTCACGTTTATTGCATTGCTGGAATTAGGCAAAGAAACGCTGATCGAGATCACGCAGGCCGAGGCTTATGCGCCCATTTATGTGCGATTGGCTTTTACGCCTGCGAGTTGATGTGTTGTGTTTTTCATCAAACCTCCGACAATGAGCATTTCAACCGATTCACAAACTGCTGTATACGGCGCGGGCAAGCTCGGCACTGCCGCATCACGCAAACCCGTCAGCTTGCCGCGCTTGGCTGAGATGCGCTCTCGCGGCGAAAAAATCACCATGCTCACCGCATATGACGCAACCTTTGCCAGCGTGATGGATGCAGCGGGCGTGGATTGCATCTTGGTGGGTGATTCGCTCGGTATGGTTTGCCAAGGCTTGCCCAGCACTGTGGGCGTGAGCTTAGAGACGATGCGTTATCACGTCGAGAGTGTGTCGCGCGGTTTGCACAGGAGCCATGGCACGACCTGGCTGATTGGTGATTTGCCCTTTGGCTCATACCACGAAAGCAAAGAGCAAGCCTTGCGCAGCGCCTGCGCCCTGATGCAATCTGGCGCACACATGGTCAAACTAGAAGGCGGCGGCTGGACGGCTGAGATCGTGCGCTTTCTTGTGGAGCGTGGCATTCCTGTTTGCGCTCATCTCGGGCTCACACCCCAAACGGTGCATGCGCTCGGCGGCTATCGCGTTCAAGGTAAAGGCGATGAAGCAGCAGCCACGCTTCGCCGCCATGCACATGAGCTGCAAGAGGCGGGGGCGCAAATGCTGGTGCTAGAGATGGTGCCACAGCCGCTGGCCACATCGCTCACTGAAGAACTCAAAACTTGCCATACGATTGGCATTGGTGCGGGCAACGGCTGCGCAGGCCAAGTGCTCGTGCTGCACGATATGCTCGGTATCAATCTGGGCCGCATGCCTAAATTAGTTCATAATTTTTTGGCTGAAACACACGGTGATGTGAAGCAGGCGTTTGCCAATTACATCAACGCCGTGAAAAGCGGTGCGTTTCCTGACAACACAAAGCATGCATGGTGATCAGGTATTCTGGGGTTTGAGGGAGAAGACATGAAAATTTGCAAGACGATTGATGATCTGCGCAGTGCGCTTGATGGCAAAAAACCAGCCTTCGTGCCTACCATGGGCAATCTGCACAGCGGCCATATTGCGCTGATGAATCTGGCCGTGCAGCAAAAGCGCTCTGGCCGCGCAGACACCGCTGTCGCCAGCATCTTCGTCAATCGTTTGCAGTTTTTACCGCATGAAGATTTTGACAGCTACCCGCGCACCTTCGAGCTTGATTGCGCCCAGCTGGAAGCAGCAGGCTGCGATGTGGTTTTCGCTCCGCTGGAAAAAGACATGTACCCTGAGCCGCAGGGCTACAAAATACACCCACCTGCTGGCTTGGCAGACATCTTAGAAGGCCATTTCCGCCCGGGCTTCTTCGTTGGCGTGAGCACGGTGGTCATGAAGCTCTTCCAAATAGTGCAGCCCCGGATCGCCATCTTTGGTAAAAAAGATTATCAGCAGCTCATGGTCATTCGCCATATGGTGCGTCAGTTGGCGATGCCGATAGAGATCATCGGCCACGAAACAGAGCGCGCACCCGATGGCTTGGCTCTGAGCTCACGCAATGGTTATTTGAGTGAGGCCGAAAGAATTGAGGCCGTGCACCTTTCTCTTGCTTTGAAAGCACTGATTGCCGCACATGCCGCCCAGCCCACCGATCTGGCCGCTCTTGAAGCCAGCGCTGCTCAACATTTGATCGCACGCGGATGGCAGCCAGATTACCTCACGCTGCGCCGAAGAGGCGATTTGCTAGCGCCCACGGCACAACACCCAGCTGACGGCTTGGTCGCACTGGGTGCAGCTCGCTTGGGCACAACGCGCTTGATCGACAACATCGAGTGCTGATTTTCAGCGATAAAAAGCCTCGACTTTGCCTTTGACTTTGATCAGCAATGGCTTGCCTTTGCGATCCACCGTCTTGCCTGCAGGCACCTTGACCCAAGCTTCGCTGATGCAATATTCCTCCACATCAAAACGCTCTTTGCCGTTGAAATGAATGCCTATGGCATGCTCCAACACAGCAGGCGCGTGATGTGGGCTGCGTGGATCAATCGATAAATGATCAGGCAGTTGGGGGCGATCAGCCGTATTTTGATCTGGGCGCTGCGTGTTGGGAAGAGTTGAATGTGTATCAGTCATGCGTCTATTGTCCGGGATTTCTTTCAATTCACGCCTAAATTTGCCATCGATTCACCCAACCGAATCGCGCCTGCGGGTTGCCATGCAGCATTGAATGACATGGCCTGTTGCGGCCACAGCATCACGACTGTGGAGCCGAGCAAGAAGCGGCCCATCTCATCGCCTTGCTGGTAAGTGTATTCGCCCGGTTTGTAATTCCAAGTGGTGATGGAAGGCAAGCGCGGCGGATTCACTTGGCCATGCCAGACCGTGGCCATACTGCCGACAATCGTTGCACCGACCAACACGTTCACAAACGGGCCGTGCGCTGTGTCGAAGACGCAAACGACGCGCTCGTTGCGAGCAAACAGGCTTGGCACACCACGTGCCGTGGTGGGGTTCACGCTGAATAAATCGCCGGGCACGTAGATCATCTGGCGCAGCTTGCCTGCGACGGGCATGTGGATACGGTGGTAGTCCTTGGGGCTGAGGTAGAGGCAGGCGAAATGGCCACCTTCGAATTCGCAAGCGAGGCTTTTGTCACCGCCGACCAGCGCGGTGGTCGAATAATTATGGCCTTTGGCTTGGTAAATTTGATCTATTTCGATACGGCCAAATTGGCTGATCGCACCGTCAACGGGGCAGATGTAATCAGCCGCTGCTGTAGGGCGGGCCCCGGGCTTCAAAGGGCGGGTGAAGAATTCATTGAAGCTTTTGTAGCTGGTGGGATCAGGGTTCAAGGCTTCTGCCATGTTCACGCCGTAACGCTGAATGAAGCATTTGATGGCTGCTGCCGTCATGCTACCCCCCTCAGCCGATGCGAGAGAGCCCATGAATTGCGTGAGCAATTTTTTAGGTATCAGGTATTGCGGAAGAACGGCAAGGCGGTCAGACATAAGCTTCACTTTCTAGTTTGATGAATTCTAGGAGCAAAATATGCCAATGACTTCACCGATCTTTCGCGTTCATCAACTCAACAAACATTTCGGCAGCAACCATGTCGTGCAAGACCTCTCGTTTGAGATTGCCAAAGGCGAATGCCTCGGCGTGATCGGGCCCAATGGCGCAGGCAAAACCACCACGATTCGCATGAGCTTGGGGCAAACCGCGCCTGATAGCGGAGAGATCGAGATTTTGGGCATGCGCATGCCAGCTGACGCGAGCGCCATCAAAGCGCGGCTGGGCGTGGTGAGCCAGTTTGACACGCTTGATCCTGATTTTTCTCTGGAAGAAAATATCCTCGTCTATGGCCGCTATTTCGGCATGAAGGCCGTGCAGATCACGCCGCGCATCCCCAAGCTCTTGGAATTTGCATCGCTCACGAACAAGGCCAAAGCCAAGCCCGGCGAGCTCTCAGGCGGCATGAAGCGCCGCTTGTCGCTCGCCAGATCGTTGGTCAACGACCCCGATTTGCTGCTGCTCGATGAGCCCACCACCGGGCTCGACCCACAAGCGCGGCATTTGATGTGGGAGCGCCTACAAATGCTCACCGCGCAAGGCAAATCCATTTTGCTCACCACCCACTTCATGGACGAAGCCGAGCGCCTGTGCCACCGCCTGCTCGTGATTGATCATGGCAAAAAAATCGCCGAAGGCAAGCCACGTGATTTGATTGCGCAGCATTTAGAACCTGATGTGGTGGAGGTGTATGGCGAAGGCGCGCTGGCTTTGCAGCATGACTCAACAATCACGCAGCATGCCGCGCGGGTGGAGGTGAGTGGCGAAACTCTGTTCCTTTACAGCCGCGTCGCCACACCGCTGTTGGCAGCGCTGCATGCGCATCCGAATTTGCGCACGCTGCATCGCCCTGCAAACCTTGAAGACCTGTTTCTCAAGCTCACTGGGCGGCAGATTCGAGAAGATGCTTGATCGTATTAACTACTGATTTGATAGCAAACTTAGCAGCATTGATGCCGGCAAAATACCACAAACACCTATAAGAATGCGTTTCATGTCTCCTAGCACCCCATCTGCATCCATCTGGCGCATGCCGAAATTTAGCTTGCGCTTCTTCCCCGTCTTCCTGCGCAACTTGCTCGTTTGGCGCAAACTTTTTTGGCCCAGCCTGCTGGGCAACACCGCCGATCCGTTGATCTCACTCGTCGCGTTTGGCTACGGGTTAGGCACATTGGTCGGCACGGTGCAATGGCAAGGGGCAGCAATGCCCTATCTCATCTTCATTGCCAGTGGCTACATCTGCACCAGCGCCATGAATGCCGCCAGCTTTGAGATTCTCTATTCTGGCTACTCACGCATGGCGGTGCAAAAAACATGGGATGGCATCTTGAATGCACCCATCACGCTCGATGATGTGGTGATCTCCGAAGTGCTCTGGGCCTGCTTCAAAGCGCTCTTCACCGCCCTGGCCTTCATGGCCGTGCTGATGGGCCTTGGCATCGTGCAGCATTGGCATGTGTTGCTCGCCTTCCCTGTGCTCATGCTCACCGCCTTTTGCTTTGCCAGCATGGGATTGATCTTCACGGCGCTGGCACGGGGCTACGATTTTTTCACCTACTACTTCACCCTCTTCCTCACCCCCATGGTCTTCACCAGCGGCGTATTTTTCCCACGCACGCAGCTCCCCGGCTGGCTGCAAACGATCACCGATTGGCTGCCACTCACAGCAGCGGTCGAGCTGATTCGCCCGCTCTTCGTTGGTCAACTGCCAGAATCTCCAGCGCACAGCATCTTCGTTCTGCTCTTTTTTGGCATTGCTGCGCTCTGGCTGGGCTTGGGACTGATTCGTAAGCGGTTTAAAGCATAAGCCGCGCCATTCAAGTCAAAGGCGATCCAACTCACCGAAAAACTCAAGGTAATAGCGCACTTGCTTACGAAGACTAGGAATACCAGAGAAAGTGTGAATACCAAATGTTTGAGCCATCTTCAGAAAATAGGAGTCTTTCAGACTTAATCCTGTATCAACAGCCCATCCGTTGCTTTTGACGTTATGAAAATAGCTAGCCAATGCCCCTTGTTGGAGCATGCTGTGACTATCCCAAGTGTTGACTATCACGTCGTAGTTAGTTAAGCGGAACGAGCTGCCAAGCGACGCTTCGCTCAAGCACTGCAAACGAGCGATGAGTTTCTCCCCCAGATACTGCCTCGGATCGATCAAATCCATATGCGAGGCGCCATTTTGTATAGCCGCCAACGCAACCGCAGCGGATTGCGAGCCTGCGCCCAAAATTAATACTTTTTGCCCCTTAAAGCTCAGCCCTTGCTGAGCGAGATGGGCAGCCAATCCCATACTGTCGAATAGTGCGCCCGTATACCGCCCATCAGGCAATTTTCGGATCGCGCTCACGAGTTGAATGGTCTCGGCATCTGCATTCAGCTCGCTAAGTTCTGGGCAATCATCGATGGGCTGAGGGCGGTCGAAGGCCACACCCCATGCATTGGCCTTGATCAAGTCAGTTGCAATCGTACTGCTTGTCAGTTTGTTTCTTGAGTAGCTTGGTATGCACAATGCTGTGAGATCCAACTGCTCAAAAAAAGTATTGAAGCTGGTCAAGATGCGCGCTTGGGCTTCCGGCGAGCCAAATACGACGTATTCGCGCTGTGTTTCGTTCGTTTCGGAATTCAATAGAGCACGCATCAATGACCTTTTCAAATCAATTAACAGGCAGTTTTTATCTGCGCACCTTCGCCAGCTCGCTCAGCAAATCGCTGACGACCTCGGGGCCCACGTTTGCGGCATATTTAGAGATCACTGGCTTCATCTTCTCCACGAATTTGAGCGTTTCAGCGGGCGAGAACTCTGTCACTTGCATGCCTGCTTTCTTCAGCTCTTCAAGATCACGACCTACCGCTTCACGCGATAGGCGGCGCTGCAGCAAGCCAGCTTCGTTGGTGGCATCTTGCATCAGTTTTTTCTCATCATTGTTCATCGTGTCCCAGATGCGCTTGCTAAACATCACTGATTGCGGGTTGTATACATGGCGTGTGATGGCCAAATGCTTTTGCACCTCGGCAAACTTATTGGTGCGGATGGTGGGGATCGGGTTCTCTTGGCCGTCCACTGCTTTGTTTTCAAGTGCACCATAAAGCTCGGGGAAAGGCAGCGGAGTCGGGTTAGCATCGAGCGCACGAACCCAATCAAGGTTGATCGGATTTGGAATCACGCGGATTTTGAGACCTGCAATATCTTCCACCTTGTTCAGTGGGCGTTTGCTGTTGGTCATATTGCGAAAGCCCAGCTCCCA
>JANNED010000318.1:0-7026 GCA_031388245.1 Variovorax sp. | reverse complement strand
CAGCTTGGATGCGACCAGACCGACCACACCGGCGTGCCAGCGCGCGTCGAACAGACACAGTGCGGCCGGCAGTGCGGTGGTATCAGCATGATGCAGCGCCAGCCATTGTTCGGCTTCGGCGACCATGTCCGCCTGTACTTCGCGTCGCTCGCGGTTGATGGCGTCGAGCTGCTTGGCCAGCTCATCGGTGCGGCCGGCATCGTCGGAAATCAGGCATTCGATACCGAGCGTCATGTCTGATAAGCGCCCTGCGGCGTTGATGCGGGGGCCGAGTGCGAAGCCAAAATCGAAGGTGCTGGCAATCGGCATCTTGCGGCTGGCTGCTACAAAAAGGCTAGCTATCCCCGCAGGCGCTATGCCGGCTCTGAGTCGTTTGATGCCTTGAGCGACGAGGCGGCGGTTGTTGGCATCGAGTTTGACCACATCGGCCACCGTGCCTAAAGCGACGATGGGCAAAAGCGCATCGAGCTTAGGTTGTGTAGCTTGCGTGAACACGCCTCGCCCGCGCAGCTCAGCGCGAAGCGCGAGCAAGACGTAAAACATCACACCCACGCCTGCAATCGATTTGCTTTCAAACGTGCAGCCCGGTTGATTGGGATTGACGATCACATCGGCCAGCGGCAGCGTGTCGCCGGGCAGGTGGTGATCCGTGATCAAGGTTTGCAAGCCCAGCGCAGTCGCCCGCTCCACGCCTTCGACGCTGGCAATCCCGTTGTCTACCGTGATCAGCATGTCTGCACCTTGCGCTTTGACGCGCTCTGCAATCGAGGCGGTGAGGCCGTAGCCATCGACCACGCGGTCTGGCACCAGATAGCTCACTTGGCGAGCACCAAGCAGCCGGAGGCCACGCATGCCAACTGCGCAGGCGCTGGCACCATCGCAATCGTAATCAGCCACGATGCAGAGCTTCTGGTCAGCAGCCATGGCATCGGCCAGCAGCTTTGCAGCTTCTGAGCAGCCCTTCATGGAAGAAGGCGGCAAGAGCTTGGCCAAGCCATCGTCTAATTCTTCGAGGCTTTGCACGCCCCGCGCTGCATACAGCCGCGCTAAAAGTGGATGGACACCCGCATTTTCTAGTGCCCAGCTGCTTCGGGGCGGCACATCTCTTACTATTAATTTCATAGCATACTACGTATATTCTTTGCCGGCATTCGGCTGATTTTTCTTAAAAATTGTGTAAAAAAACTGCTTTTTTGATATTGCAAAGTGATCGTCGCTTTCTCGCCGCACAGCGTGAGCTGCGTGCTGCCCTCTGAGCGCAGACATTGCTCACACACATTGCGCCAAGCGCTCAAATAAGCAGCCTCGGCGTGCTGCGCCTCTTGCAGCGCCAGAGTTAGCCGCACACCGTTGGCGTTCACAGGCAGCGCATCAAGCACCCCCGCGCCATCCACCCAAAATGAATTCACCACAGGCAGCCCACGTGAGAGCCGCACCTCGCTGAGCGGGTGCGTGTAGAGCAGCATCTGCATTTCCGCTTGCAGGCGGGCGAGCTGCGTTTGCTGGGGAAACTCCCCCGCATCCGGCAAAAAATCATTGATGCTGCGCCCTTGCACGCGAGCGAGCGAGGCGCATTCAAAATCTGCAAACTGCGCCCCCATCGCCAGCCAACGCGTGGCGCTGTGATACTTGAGTGTGATGCCATCTTGCTCAAAATACGGTGCGATCAAAGCATGCAATTCACGCGACTCGGCATCGGTCAGCATCAATCTGCCGACAGGCTGCATCACCATATCCGTCATGCCCACATCCAAATGGCAGGGATGCACCCAAGCGCAGGGCTGAGCCATCGTTTGCGTCTCAAAAGCCGCCCAAGGAATGCTTCCCTCATCAGCCGGCAGCCCCAGCGCTCGCGCATAAGCCATCTCATGCGGCATGCTGAAAGCATCCTCGTGCAGCTCAATTCGCTGGCCAGCTGTCTCTTGCCAACCCAACAAGCGCTCCGCCGGATTGAAGGCTTGGGCGGCATGCTCGAAAAACTGCAAGCCCGCTGAAGGGACGATGATGTGGCTGAGGGGCATGGCGAGATTGTGTCAGACGAGCCAGCCATCGGCCCAAAGTTTTGGGCAGGTTTTGAGCCATCTGGGCTCGTTCTGCCCAGTAAAATGATGGGCTATGTCAAATCCCACTCTTCTGAACCCTCATTTGAAACCTTTCGTGCCCGCCAAAACCTTCAGCGTTTCGGAAATCCGCGAGTCTTTCATTGCCTATTTTGAAAAACAAGGCCACACCGCCGTGGCCAGCAGCCCGCTCGTGCCCGGCAACGACCCGACGCTGATGTTCACCAACAGCGGCATGGTGCAGTTCAAAGACGTGTTTTTGGGCGAAGACAAGCGCTCCTATGTGCGCGCAGCCAGCGTGCAAGCCTGCCTGCGGGCTGGTGGCTAACACAACGATTTAGATAACGTGGGCTACACCGCGCGCCACCACACCTTCTTTGAAATGTTGGGCAACTGGAGCTTTGGCGATTACTTCAAGCGCGAATCGCTCAAATGGGGCTGGGAATTGCTCACCCAAGTCTATGGCCTGCCGCCCGAGCGCTTACTCGCTACGGTGTATATCGACGACGATGAGGCGTATGACATTTGGACCCAAGAAATCGGCTTGCCGCCAGAGCGCGTGGTGCGCATTGGGGACAACAAAGGCGGCAAATACAAATCTGATAATTTTTGGATGATGGCCGACACTGGGCCTTGCGGCCCTTGCAGCGAAATCTTCTTTGATCATGGCCCGCATATCCCCGGCGGCCCACCCGGCAGCCCCGATGAAGACGGCGACCGCTTCATCGAGATTTGGAACCATGTGTTCATGCAATTCAACATGGCAGAAGACGGTTCGATCAGCAAGCTGCCCGCGCCCTGCGTGGACACCGGCATGGGCTTGGAGCGCCTGGCCGCCATCTTGCAAGGTGTGCATTCCAACTACGAGATTGACCTGTTTCAAAAGCTGATCGCCGCCGCTTCGCGTGAGGTGTTTGGGGCAAATGTGCCGGTTGATCTGAACAACCCGAGCCTGCGCGTGATTGCCGATCACATCCGCGCCACCAGCTTTTTGGTGGCCGATGGCGTGATTCCATCCAACGAAGGGCGCGGCTACGTGCAGCGCCGCATCATTCGCCGCGCGATTCGCCATGGCTACAAGCTCGGCCGCAAAACGCCTTTCTTCCACAAAATCGTGCCCGATTTGGTGGCGCTCATGGGCGATGCGTATCCGCATCTCAAAGCGAATTCGCAGCGGGTCATGGATGTGCTCAAGGTCGAAGAAGAGCGTTTTTATGAGACGCTGGCGACCGGCATGGAAATTTTGGATTCTGCTCTGGCTGGCGGGGTCAAAGTATTGCCCGGCGATGTGGCTTTCAAACTGCACGACACGTATGGCTTCCCGCTAGATCTTTCTGCGGATGTGTGCCGTGAGCGCGGCCTGACTGTCGATGAAGCGGGTTTCAACACCGCCATGGAGCAGCAAAAAACCCAAGCCCGCGCGGCTGGCAAATTCAAGATGGGCAAGGCGCTGGAATATACCGGCGCTTTGAACACCTTCGTGGGCTACGAGAAGCTAGAAGCTACTGCAAAAGTAATAGCACTCTACGCAGAAGGCACGCCGGCTACCGAGCTAAAAGCTGGTCAAAACGGTATTGTGGTGCTGGACACCACGCCGTTTTATGCGGAGAGCGGGGGGCAGGCGGGTGATGAAGGCCTCCTATCCGTTCGCCCTGAGCCCTTCGGCGCAGCTCAGGACAGGCTTGTCGAAGGGCTTGGCGAGGCTTCGACAAGCTCAGCCCGAACGGATATTTTTGCAGTGCTCGACACGCAAAAAATCAAAGCCGATGTGTTCGCCCACCACGGCAACATGCACAGCGGCAGCATCAAAGTGGGCGATGTCGTGATCGCTAAGGTCAACCACGAAGCACGCAACCGCACCGTGCGCAACCACAGCGCCACGCATTTGATGCATGAAGCCTTGCGCGCCGTGCTGGGCACGCATGTGCAGCAAAAGGGCAGTGAAGTGACCGCCGATCGCACGCGATTCGACTTCACACACAACGCGCCCGTAACCGATGCGCAAATCACTGAGATTGAGCGCTTGGTCAATACCGAAATCCTGAGCAACGCAGCCACGCAAGCCCGCGTGATGGCGATCGACGACGCGAAAGCCACTGGCGCCATGATGCTCTTTGGCGAGAAATACGGAGAGCAGGTGCGCGTGTTGACCATTGGCAACTCCACCGAGCTGTGCGGCGGCACGCATGTGAAAGCCACGGGCGATATTGGCCTCTTTAAAATCATCGCTGAGAGCGGCGTGGCCGCCGGCGTGCGACGCGTCGAAGCTGTGACGGGGCAGGGCGCTTTGGAATATGTCCAATCGCTAGAGGCCACCGTGGCAAAAGCGGCGAGCGCATTCAAATCATCGCCTGAAGAGCTGAATAACCGCATCGCCGCCGTGCAGGCGCAAGTGCGCGAGCTAGAAAAAGAATTGGCGCAGGCCAAAGGCAAACTCGCTTCCAACCAAGGCGATGGCTTGGCTGGCTCTGCGATGGATGTCAAAGGCATCAAGCTGCTCGCAGCAAAGCTCGAAGGCGCAGATGCGAAAGCCTTGCGCGAGACGATGGATCAGCTCAAAAACAAGCTCAAATCCGCCGTGATCGTGCTCGCCGCTGTGGAGGGCGACAAAGTGCAAATCGCTGCAGGTGTCACAAACGACGTGATCGCAAAAATCAAAGCCGGCGATTTGGTGAACTTCGTCGCAGGCCAAGTGGGCGGCAAAGGCGGCGGCAAGCCTGATATGGCGATGGCCGGCGGCACCGATGCCTCTAAACTGCCCGAGGCGCTGGCCAGCGTGCAGGGCTGGGTCAGCAGCAAGCTGTGATCCTCAGTGCGGCCTTTCTCTGCTATTGATTCAATAGCTAACTATGTAGATGACAAGCCGGCAAAACCATCAAAATGCTTCAAAAATCTCTTGTATCTGGCCAAACCGCCTCAATCAGCACAGCGCGTCGCATTGTGGTCAAAGTAGGCTCTTCGTTGGTCACCAATGAAGGCCGTGGGCTGGACGAGGCTGCGATTGGGCTGTGGTGTGAGCAATTGGCTGCACTGGTGCATGGTGGGCGCGAAGTGGTCATGGTATCGAGCGGCGCGATTGCGGAGGGCATGAAGCGGTTGGGCTGGGCCACTCGCCCCAAAGCGGTTCATGAGCTGCAGGCGGCGGCGGCTGTCGGTCAAATGGGTTTGGTGCAAATGTACGAGACCAAGCTGCGCCAGCAGGGGCTGACCAGCGCCCAAGTGTTGCTCACGCATGCTGATTTGGCTGATCGCGAGCGCTATTTGAATGCTCGCTCCACACTGCTCACATTGCTCTCCCACCAAGTGATCCCCGTGATCAACGAAAACGACACGGTCGTCAATGATGAAATCAAATTCGGAGACAACGATACCTTGGGCGCCTTGGTGGCCAACCTTGTGGATGCAGATGTGTATGTGATCCTCACCGATCAAAAAGGCCTCTACACGGCAGACCCGCGCAAGGATGCCGCTGCCGAATTCGTGCATACGGCGCAAGCGGGTGATCCGGCCTTGGAGAAAATGGCGGGCGGTGCGGGCTCCTCCATCGGTAAAGGGGGCATGCTGACCAAAATCCTCGCGGCCAAGCGCGCCGCTGGCTCGGGCACCAGCACCGTGATTGCTTGGGGGCGAGAGCCGCAGGCGCTGATTCGCCTGATGCAGGGCGAGCCCATCGGCACGCTGTTGATGGCGCAAACAGCCAAGCTGCAAGCCCGCAAACAATGGATGGCCGATCATTTGCAGCTGTCTGGCAGCGTCGTGGTGGATGCGGGCGCAGCGCAGCGCCTGCAAGGCGGCAAGGTCAGCCTGTTGCCGGTGGGCATGACGGCTGTGCAGGGCGATTTTTCGCGGGGTGATGTGATCGCGATTGTGGATGCTGGCGGCCAAGAGATTGCTCGCGGATTGGCCAATTACGCGGCGGCGGAAGCACGGCTGATTTGCCGAAAGTCTTCTACAGAGTTTGAATCGCTGCTGGGCTACACCGGCGAATCAGAGATGGTGCATAAAGACAACATGGTGCTCAAGAGCTAGCGCGTTTCAATCACGCTGCCCGCACGCAAATGGCGAATCGCGGTTTGAACGCTGCTCGGTGGCGCTGCGCCGTCACACAAGCCTTGCCTGGCCAGCCATGAAGGGTGGCTTGAAGCGCCGGTCTCGCGCAAAGATCGCCATTCAGCGCTGCTGCTTTTGATCCAGCCGCTGGAAACGTTGTAGCGAGCATAGCTGCGAAACTCTGCTTTGTTGCAACGAATGCCTTCATACATGGCATTGACCACGCCGCTTTGCGACTGCGCCACCACCACGTAGCGCACAATACCCTCCGGCATGATTTTGATCGAATCAGGATCAATGCCCCATTTGAGTTGGGAGCGAATCGACACATCGACAGGCACCAAACGCTTGAGATCCAGCGTGGGCGGTGCGGGCACTTAAGATTCTTTCCAATCGGGATCATCGGCTATGAATAGAGAGCTCGCTAGGCCAACGAAAGCACAGAAGAAAGTCGCAGTGAAAAAACGTTTATTCATGGTGATGCTCGCCCAAATCATCGTGCGCATCGTGATGGTCGTCATGCGGGTGGTGTGCAGCAAAATCATGCGAAGCGTCTTGGCTGTAATGCTCGGTAGGGTGTGGATCAAAGCTTGCGCCGGGCGGCAGCTCCAGCTCGGTCAGCCTTGAGACACGCTCACGCCCCGCACCAGCGCCTGCATTGCTGTTGTTGAAGCTGCTGAAATTCCCATAGAGCCGGCGGCGTTGAGCTGGATGCTCAAACACCAAATCCGCAGGTTGGCTGCGTTGCCCGTCACGCTCAGCATCGCGCGAAAAATCTCTCTGCCAGCGATGATCTCCAACGGGCAAATAGCGCGATAACTCGTTAAGCGCCATTTTGTACACGCCGCGTTTGAACTCCACCACCCATTCCAGCGGCACCCAATAATCATTCCAGCGCCAAGCGTCAAACTCCGGG
>JANNED010000314.1:0-7675 GCA_031388245.1 Variovorax sp. | reverse complement strand
CTGGTCTTGCCACATCTGCAAATCAAATCTGTCTTGTGCAAAAGATGCACCAGCAGATCCCAACGCAGCTGCGAGTACCAAAGCATTTAAAACTAACTTGCTCTTGTTCATAGGATAGGCTTTCATATTATTCTTACTCCTTAGTTAAGATGGTTTTTCGAATTAGGAGTAAGAAAAAATTCGTAAAACCGATGATGACATTTGCAATCAATCTGCCCAATTCACTGCACTGGCTGCGCAAGTTTCGAGGTTGAAAGCTTGCGCAGTATTCTTTTAATGAGTCGCAGTGTGGTGCTGATTTATTACATGCCGTATGTTAATGTCAAAGTGCAATTTTTAATCTGAAAATTTAACGTCTAGCATCAGTCTGGTGATGAGGCCGTTGTCTTACACCCACAAAAAATAACTTTAATAAAAGGGTCAGGTCTTGCCTTTGGTTTTCGATGAATTGCCCATTGTTTTTTTTAATAAAACTGACTTTCAAATCTTTCTATGATTTTGCATTAACGATTTTTAATCTAGATTCATTCTTTTTAATTTATGGGGTCAGGTCTTGTCTTTCAACAAACTCTTAATGATCGAATGAAAGATCGAACGCAGAAACGGGTTCGAGCAACTGGTGCGAGGAGCAGATGATTTTCCAAATGCTTTGTGGGCTCGAAAAAACTTGTCTTGAACTTACTCTCGTACTTACTAAGCAGCATCAAACTGGTCTATAGGGCGAGAGCGGTTGTCGTAACTCAACCTCAATACGACCATTGAATATTTTGGATCCAGCAGTTTGCATGCTGTTTTTTTCACCATCTGCCTCACGGCGCGGCAGGTCACAATCCCAAGTTAGCAATTCGGAATCTGGCGCGGTCCTAGGCCGTGTACGTGCTCATTGAAGATCGCTTGTCGCATCTTGACAAGCGTTGGGACGAGATCGCATCCATTTCTAGCTCGTCATCGAGCAAGTCAACAGGACGCTCTTCAGGCCGGAGCTTCAATGCCCTGCCAACAGCGCCACATTCCCGCCAGCTGCCGCCGTATTGACGGTGATGGTTTGCTCTACACAGAATCGATAGAGGTAATGCGGACCGCCAGCTTTGGGGCCGGTGCCTGAGAGGCCTTCGCCGCCGAAGGGCTGCACGCCAACCACCGCGCCGATCATGTTGCGGTTGATGTAGACATTGCCCACCTGCGCAGCGGCGGCCAGCTGCTGGGCTCGGCTGTCGATGCGGGTTTGGATACCGAGCGTGAGGCCGTAGCCGAGTGCATTGATCTGCGCGATAACTTGCGCCGTGGTTTCACCCTCTTGGCCGTAGCGCACGATGTGCAGGACTGGCGCGAAGACTTCGTGCTTTAAATCACGGATTTGGTTGATTTCGACGATACAGGGTGCAAACATGTTTGCTACTGAATTCGTAGCATACTGTGTAGATTCTGTGCCGGGAAACAACTGTTTTTCCTTATAAATCGGCTGCTCTAGGCGCTTTTGGATGCCGGCGTGGGCATCTTGGTCGATCAATGGGCCCACATCGGTGGCCAGCTGCGCTGGATCACCGCAACGCAGTTGCTGTGCTGCGCCGTGCAGCATGTCGATCACGCGATCCGCGATTTGCGCATGCACGCAGAGCAAGCGCAGGGCGGAGCAGCGCTGGCCGGCGCTCTTGAACGCGCTCTGGATGGCGGCATCGACCACTTGCTCGGGCAAAGCGCTGCTGTCCACCACCATGGCGTTGATGCCGCCAGTCTCTGCAATGAGCGGCGTGATGGCGCCGTCTTTGGCGGCCAGTGCGCGGTTGATGATTTTGGCGACCTGGGTTGAGCCGGTGAAGACCACACCCGCAATGCCTTCGAGGCCAACCAATGCAGCCCCCACCGTCTCTCCAGCGCCATGCAGCACCTGCAATGCAGCCTCAGGCAAGCCGGCTTGATGCAAGAGTTTGGCCGCTTCGAGCGCAACACAAGGCGTTTGCTCAGCGGGCTTGGCTAGCACGGTGTTGCCAGTGGCCAGCGCCGCAGCCACTTGGCCTAAAAAGATGGCCAGTGGGAAATTCCAAGGGCTGATGCAGACCCACACGCCGCGCGGTTTGAGCCACAACGTGTTGGTCTCGCCGGTCGGGCTGATCAAGTGCTGGGGCTGCATCACATGCTGCGCCTGCACCGCGTAATAGCGCAAAAAATCCACCGCTTCGCGCACTTCAGCCACCGCATCGCCCCACGTCTTGTGCGCTTCTTTGACCAGCAGTGCACAAAACTTTGGCATCTCAGCTTCGAGCAAATCAGCCGCTTTTTGCAAAATTGTTGCACGCTGCTGCACGGATTGTTTGCTCCACAATTGATAGCACGCTTTGCTTATTTCATATCGGCAAATCACCTCTTTTGCCTCAAAAAGCAGCACTGCAGCCACTTCGCACACCTCGTGAGCAGCCAGCAGCGGCGCACGATGCGCTGCATCGGCCAGATCCAAGCCTGCGCTGTTTTTTCGCTCTGTGCCAAACAGGTCTGCGGGCAGCGGCACGCTCGCCTGAGCCGACAAATGCAGCGGCGAGGCGAGCAGCGCATCAAGCCGCACGGCCTCATCGGTCAGCTGGTGCACAAACGATGAATTCGCGCCGTTTTCCAGCAAGCGCCGCACGAGGTAGGCCAGCAAATCACGGTGCGCGCCCACGGGCGCGTAGATGCGCAGGCGCACCAGCGGATTCTTGAGCACCTCGCGGTAAATGCCTTCGCCCATGCCGTGCAATCTTTGGAGCTCAAACGGCGCACCATGCTTGGAAGCCAATTGCATGATGGCGGCAACGGTGGCGGCGTTGTGTGTGGCAAATTGCGGATAAATCACGTCTTTTGCTGCCAAAAGAGCCGAAACACAGGCTAAATAGCTCACATCGGTGTGGTGTTTGTGGGTAAACACCGGGTAATGTGGCAAGCCCAGCTCCTGCGCCCGTTTGATTTCTGCATCCCAATAGGCGCCTTTCACGAGCCTGCACATGAGCTGCACGCGATGTTGCCGAGCGATGCGCGCCACTTCGCCCACCAGCTCCACGGCACGTGTTTGATAGGATTGCAAGGCCAGGCCGAAGCCGGTCCATTGCGGGTGGTGTGCTGCGATGCGCTGAACCAAAGCTTCCAACACATCCAGCGAGAGCTCCAGCCGATCGACCTCTTCTGCATCGATCGTGAGGTTCATGTTGGCCTTGGCGGCCAGCTCGCACAATTGCCACACACGCGGCACCAGCTCGGCCATCACGCGTGCGTGCTGCGTCCATTCGTAGCGTGGGTGCAGTGCAGACAGTTTGATCGAGATGCCATCACCGGTTTGAGCCGCATTTTTTAAGTCTTTTAAGCCACTTGCCGGCATAGAATCTGCACGCAGCGCTATTGATTTAATAGCGTTTGCATAGCTCTGAAAGTAGGCATCTGCATCAGCCTGCGTGCGTGCGCCTTCGCCCAGCATGTCAAAGCTGAAGGCCACGCCATTTTTTTTGCGCTCAACATGCGCCACATCCAGCGCCTCGTCAATCGTTTGCCCCAGCACGAATTGTTTGCCCAGAAGCTGCACAGCACGCAGCGTGGCATTCACCACGGTTTTTGCGCCGAGCTTGGCCAGCAAGCCGGGCTCGGCATCTTGATCTGCGGCGGGCAGGAAATGCTTGCTCATTGAAATGGCTGCGCTGGACAGCCGGGTCAAGGCCGCGTTGCCAGCGCCCTCAAAATCTGCCCGTGAGAGCTGGTCGGCAGTCAGTGCGATGGCGGTGTCTGCATCGGGGATGCGCAGCAGCGCTTCAGCCAAGCGCATCAAAGCCAAGCCCTCAGCGGATGACAGCGGATACTCGCGCAGCAGCGATTCCATGGCCCAAAACGGCGGCGGATTCTCGCGCACAGCCTGCACCCAAGGCGCAGCTTGGCGCATGGCTGCCGCCCAATCCAAAGCACCCTCCAAAGCCGCCAATCGCGCCGAGACGATCACGCTCTCAGGGCGATAGGGGGTGGGCAATCGGTCTTTGGTTTGGGGATGTAGAGAAAAGCGCATGATGAATCAGAATAAACAGTGGATTAACCGATCATTCATGGAATTAAAATAAATTTCTCGCTAAATTCAAGCGAATTAATGAAGAAAATCTCATAAAAAATGACTTTAACCAGTGAAATCGACAAGATTGACCGAAAAATACTGCAAGTTTTGCAAGCAGATGGGCGCATCAGCAATTTAAAGCTTGCTGAAACCATTGGGCTGTCTGCCACGGCGATGCACGCACGCACGCAGCGCTTGCAAGCCGAGGGCTTCATCTTGGGGTATGAGGCCAAGCTCAACCCCGCCAAATTAGGCCGAGGCATGGCGGTGTTTGTCGAGGTGCTGCTGGATCGCACCACGGCGAATGTGTTTGATGCCTTCAAGGCGGCCGTGCAGGTGCATGATGAAATCATGGAATGCCACTTGGTGGCCGGCGGTTTTGATTACCTCATCAAGCTGCGTGTGCAAGACATGGCCGCCTATCGCGAATTCGCAGGCCGCGTGCTTTGGCAATTGCCCGGCGTGCGCGAGACGCGCACCTATGCTGTGATGGAAGAGATCAAAGAAAGCACGCGGCTGGCGGTTTGAGCCGTGTTGAGGGCGATGCGCTGTGCAGACCCACTTTTGAGCCTGTGATTTTCTGCCTGACGCTGTGGCAAAAATGCTGCGTGCAAGCGCCAATAGTGCGAAAGATGCAACATACTGCATTTCGTCCTGCGCAAATTTGGGCTGGCCATCCTTATGATCAAGCTTAAATAACTACGAAAGCGAAGCATGGCCTCGGTGGACTGGCCGCTTTCATTCATACCGTTGGACATCTCTCGATGACAGATTCATCCCTTTTGGGGGGCTCCACCCCGCTCGTTTTTCTGCGGCCAATTGGCATCGCAGCGGGCGATGCCATGCGCTTGATGGAGCTGGCCAAGAGGCTGCGCGGGCCCGTGCGCTGGCGCATGGCACCGCCCGGTGTGGCAGCCGATGCGTATTTGGTGCATAGCTTCAGTGTGAATGACAAAATCACCACCACGCAGGCGGATTCAAATGCTTGGCAGCACGCACCATCTGTGGCCAGCAGCCCCTCATCAGGCGGCACAGGCGGGCGCAAAATCAGCCTTGATGCGCAGGGCTGGCATCGTGGCCGCCCGGTTTGTTTGCTGGGCATGGGGGTCGATACCGCCACGCTAGACGGCGATGAGCTTGCGCCATTGGTGTATCCCGATGCCCTGCAAGAATTGGAGCATGGTTTGCAGCATGTGCTCAGCGAATTGGTGGGCTCGCGCATGCTGTATGTGGTGGGCGAGATGGCTTGGGAGCAGCGCCATAAGTGGCCGACGCACCGCTTGCATGCCATCCAAGCTGGCCAGCTGGTGGGTGTGATCGATGCGCACAACTGGCAGTTTTATTTGCTGGAAGGCTGCAGTGTGGATCGCATGGCGCAGGCCAATTTGGTGCCCATGCCGCGCTCTGGTGGCTTCGCCGCTGAGGGCTTTCACAGCTTTATGCTGGAGACCGCTTTGTGGGAGTTTGCCAAGCGCTGCCCTGAGCCCAGACTCGAACACATGCTGCCAGGAAGCTATTTGCAAGAGCCGCTCACGCATCGGCGTGCGCCGCATCTCAAAGAAAGTGCGCTGGGCGATTATTGCGTGTCTATTTTGCGCTCTCTGGATGTGCGCGCACGCACAGCCGATGAATTGCAAACCACCCTGCGCATGACACGCCCTTCTTTGTTACGCGCACTCACTTGCCTTGCGCTGGTTCGTGCGATTCAGCCCGAATCACGCGATCAAAACAGCCTCAAACAACAATTTGACAAGCTGTGGAGCCGCCTGACTGGCAAGCGTATGCGCCATGCTTTTTTACACAGCAGCAAGCCTTGGAAGCGCCAGGTGGCCTGAGAAGGCGATTGAGCTCTCTGGCCTCAGGCCGAGGCCGCAAAAAACGCCAGCAGCGCATCTTTCTGAGCATAAGCATCACGTTCGCCAAGTGCCATCAGAGGGCCGGTGAACTCAGGCTCAAAGAGCAAATAACTGGCCAGCCCCGCGCCCGCACTGCCTTGCTTGCCGGTTTTTCCAGCCAAGGAGGCCAGCACCTTGCGCACGGCCGGCGGCAGAGCCTGAGCATGCTGGAGCGCCAACGCATCCAGAGACTCGCTCGGCTGCAAGCTCATCACCTGCACGCGCCGGTAAGGCATCACAGCCGCCACCTCGCGCGGCAGCTGATCGAGTGTGCGGTTCATCCTCAGCGCCTGCTCTACATCGCTTTGCAGCGTGTCGTGGAACACACTGGCCAGCGCATGACCCAGCACACCACCCACCCCGGGCGCTATCAATTGCGTAGCGGACTGTGCAGATTGTGTGCTGGCAAACGGCTCTTTTTGATCCAAGCCGGCGGTGCCAGGGTGAGCGCCCGTGCCACCCCCTCCACCTCCACCTCCACCTCCACCCAAGCCACTGCGTTCAGGCTGACCAACCCCCACAACCAAGATTTTGTGCGCCCCCAGATGCAGCGCAGGCGACAGCGGTGAGGTCTGGCGCATCGAGCCATCGCCAAAGAATTCCGTCTGCCCATCCACCCACAGTGGCTGCGCGGGGAAAATCAAAGGAATCGCGCTCGAAGCCGTGAGATGCTCCATCGTGATCGGCTGAAATTCAGCGCGCCGTCCTGGGCGGCTCCAAGCCTGTTGCTTCTCATCGCGTGCGGTGTGGCAAAACGTCCAGTGCACCCCTGAGCTGTAGCTTGAAGCGGTGACGGCCAGCGCATGCAGGGCTTTGCTGGCCAAAGCCTCGTCGATGTTTCTCAGGGAGATGGCCCGATGCAGCGTGTCAGCCAGCGGCAGGTTGTTCAAAAGCGCACCTTGCTCGCGCACTTGGCGCGACAGATGCCATGCCGTGGCAATACGCGAAAGCCGAGTCCAGGCCGGCACATGGAGCTGATACACCTGCTGGCTGCGCAAGCCTTGCCAGAAAGGCGCGAGCGTATCCAGAGCCGCCAAGCCTTGCTGCGCCCGCGCCGCCAAGAAGCTTGCATTCAAAGCGCCAGCGGAGGTGCCCACCAAAATCTGAAAAGGCCATTTTTGCGTGGTAAAGCCGCCTGGCTGGGCTGCCTTGAGAATGTGACCCAAGGCTTGGAGCACACCGGCTTGGTAGGCGGTGCGTGCGCCGCCGCCCATGAGCACCAAGGCGGTGCGTGGCTCGGCGGGGCGGACGAGTCCCGCATGGATCAGCGTAGAAAGTGTCATTGGTTTATATTGTCGCGTTAAGTTCAGCAAAATTACATGTCAAACCCCATCTCCTCTAGCGCCACAGCGGCGATCACCCCACGTCGCGAATTTTGGCTCTTGCTCACCCTCGCCGGCATCCAGTTCACCCACATTCTTGATTTCATGATCATGATGCCATTGGGGCCGCAATTTCGGCAGATTTTTGGCATCAGCGATGCGCAGTTTGGTTTGCTCGTTTCGGCCTACACCTTCTCTGCCGGCGCATCGGGCTTGGCTGCCGCGTTCTATGTGGATCGCTTTGGCCGCAAGAATTTGCTGCTGGTGTTGTATCTGCTTTTCGCGCTGGCCACACTGGCTTGCGGCCTGGCACCAACCTATGAATCGCTGATGGCAGCGCGGGTGGCAGCGGGCGTGTTTGGCGGCGTGCTCTCGGCGCTGTCGCAAACCATTGTGGG
>JANNED010000266.1:0-1575 GCA_031388245.1 Variovorax sp. | reverse complement strand
CTCAACGTGATGGGTATTGATGAGGTGCTGCACAAGATGAAAGAGGTGTTTGCCAGCCTCTACAACGACCGCGCGATTTCATACCGCGTACACAAAGGTTTTGCGCATGCGGATGTGGCGCTCAGTGCGGGCGTGCAGCGTATGGTGCGCTCGGATCTGGGAGCGGCGGGTGTGATGTTCACGATTGATACCGAGAGCGGCTTTGATCAGGTGGTCTTCATCACGGCCAGCTATGGCTTGGGCGAGACGGTGGTGCAGGGTGCGGTGAACCCGGACGAGTTTTATGTGCACAAGCCGATGCTGGCTGCGGGTAAGCGTGCGGTGATTCGCCGCAATTTAGGATCAAAGCTCTCGCAGATGGTGTTTGCCACGCCTGATGAGAAAAAGCAAAGCGGCAAGCTCGTGAAAACCATCGACGTGCCTACCGAGCAGCGCAATCGCTATTGCCTCACTGATGCTGATGTTGAGCAACTCGCTAAATATGCGGTGATCATCGAGCAGCACTATGGCCGAGCGATGGACATTGAATGGGGCAAAGATGGCAACGATGGCCAGCTCTATATTTTGCAAGCCCGGCCTGAGACGGTGAAAAGCCAGCAGAAGGGCAAAGTCGAGCAGCGCTACAAGCTCAAATCACGCGGCGCGGTGCTCGCCGAAGGCCGTGCAATTGGCCAGAAAATTGGTACCGGCCCCGTGCGATTGGTGCATTCGATTTCTGAGATGGATCAAGTGCAGCCCGGCGATGTGCTGGTGACCGACATGACCGACCCGAACTGGGAGCCCGTGATGAAACGCGCCTCAGCCATCGTCACCAACCGTGGCGGGCGCACCTGCCATGCTGCCATCATCGCCCGCGAGCTGGGCATCCCAGCTGTAGTGGGCTGCGGCGATGCCACCGAGTTGCTCAAACAAGGCACGCTGGTAACTGTGAGCTGCGCAGAGGGCGACACCGGTTTTATTTACGATGGCCTGCTGGATACCGAAATCACCGAAGTGCAGCGCGGTACCATGCCTGAGATCAAGACCAAAATCATGATGAACGTGGGCAATCCGCAGCTCGCTTTTGATTTTGCGCAAATGCCAAATCAGGGCGTCGGTTTGGCGCGGCTCGAATTCATCATCAACAACAACATCGGCGTACACCCAAAAGCCATTTTGGATTACCCGGCTGTCGATGCTGATTTGAAGAAAGCGGTGGAGAGCGTGGCTCGCGGCCATGCTTCGCCCCGCGCTTTTTATGTGGACAAAGTGGCCGAAGGCATCGCCACAATTGCAGCAGCGTTCTGGCCCAAGCCAGTGATCGTGCGCCTCTCCGATTTCAAGAGCAACGAATACCGCAAGCTCATTGGCGGCTCACGCTACGAGCCCGAAGAAGAAAACCCGATGCTCGGCTTCCGTGGCGCGGCGCGCTACATCAGCGCAGAATTCGGCGAAGCCTTCGCCATGGAATGCGAAGCCCTGCGCCGCGTGAGGAACGACATGGGATTAACCAACGTAGAAATCATGGTGCCCTTCGTGCGCACGCTGGGGCAGGCGAAGGCAGTGAATGAACTACTGGCGAAGCACGGTTTGGCG
>JANNED010000167.1:0-4918 GCA_031388245.1 Variovorax sp. | reverse complement strand
ACCACAGGCAGCTGGAAAGCTGCTGCCTGCGAGCCGAGCAAGACTTGGCGTGGATGCATGATGCGGCGAGCGATTAAACCAAGTGAGCCACGCCAGCCTGCTCGTCGGTGAGCTCTTTGAGCGTGAGGTTAATGCGCTCTTGGCTGAATGCGTCAATGGCCAAGCCTTCAACGATGGAGTATTTGCCGCCTTCGCAAGTCACAGGGTAGCCGAACATCACGTCTTTGGGAATGCCGTATTCGCCATTGGAGGGAATGCCCATCGTGACCCATTTGCCATTCGTGCCGAGCGCCCAATCGCGCATGTGGTCAATCGCTGCGTTGGCTGCTGATGCGGCGGAAGACAGGCCACGCGCTGCAATGATGGCTGCGCCGCGCTTGCCCACGGTTGGCAGGAAGGTGTTGGCATTCCATTCTTGGTCGTTGATCATGTCTTTGACCGATGCGCCACCGATGGTTGCAAAGCGGTAGTCGGCATACATCGTGGGCGAGTGGTTGCCCCAGACACAGAGTTTTTCAATGTCGCCCACGGCCTTGCCGGTTTTGGCGGCGATTTGTGAGGCAGCGCGGTTGTGGTCGAGGCGCAGCATGGCGGTGAAGTTCTCGCGCGGCAGATCGGGCGCGCTCTTCATGGCGATGTAGGCATTGGTGTTTGCTGGGTTGCCGACCACGAGCACGCGTACATTGCGGCTGGCTACTGCATTCAACGCCTTGCCTTGCGCCGTGAAAATCGCGCCGTTGATCGACAAGAGTTCAGCGCGCTCCATGCCCGGGCCGCGTGGACGCGAACCGACCAGTAAGGCGTAATCGGTGTCTTTGAACGCGGTCATCGGGTCAGAATGCGCTTCCATGCCAGCGAGCAGGGGGAATGCGCAATCTTGTAATTCCATCATCACGCCTTTGAGCGCGTTTTGTGCTTTTTCGTCAGGAATTTCCAGCAATTGCAAAATCACCGGCTGATCTTTGCCCAGCATCTCGCCAGAGGCAATACGGAACAACAGGGCATAGCCAATTTGGCCAGCAGCGCCAGTGACGGCGACGCGAACGGGTTTCTTGCTCATGGGAGACTCCTGAAAAATGATGAAAAAATGAAGGGCATTCAGCAAATCCGCATGCATAAAAGCGCTGTGCGCTTTTGCTTGTGAGTGCCGCTGCTGCAAAACCCCTAGAGTTTACCCTCGAAACTGCCCAAGCGGTGTTTTGTCTTATGTCTTATATAAGATAAACTCGCAGTGGTTCAACAATCACTTCCCCAGTCATGGCCATTCCCACCGACGCACTCGATGCGCCATCTTTCACGCCGCTCTACAGCCAGATCAAAACCCTGATCTTGCAGAGCTTGCAGGCGGGCGAGTGGAAGCCGGGCGAAGCCATCCCCAGTGAGATGGATTTGGCCGCGCGCTACCGCGTGAGCCAAGGCACGGTGCGCAAAGCCATTGATGAGTTGGCGGCAGACAATTTGGTCAACCGCCGCCAAGGCAAGGGCACGTTTGTGGCCACGCATGAAGAGCAGCAGGTGCAGTTTCGCTTCTTAAAGCTCGTGCCAGATGATGGCAAGCCCGGCAGCGAAGGGCCAGCAGAGCGGCAGATTTTGGAATGCAAAAAAACGCGCGCTACCTCTGAGATCGCCAAGCTGCTCGGCCTGCGCTCGGGCGATGCTGTGCTGCAAATCTGCCGCCTGCTTGGTTTCAAAGGCGTGCCCACGATTTTGGAAGACATCTGGCTGCCCGCCGCAGCCTTCAAAGGTCTAACAGCCGAGCAATTGGCCAACTATCCCGGCCCCAGCTATGCACTCTTTGAAACCGAATACAACGTGCGCATGCTCAGAGCTGATGAAAAAATACGTGCTTTGCCGGCATCAACACAGCATAGTTTGCTATTAAAAGTGAAGCAAGACACACCGCTTCTCTTTGTCGAGCGCGTGGCTTTCACCTACCGCGACACGCCCATGGAGCTGCGACGCGGGTATTACCGCACCGATACGCATCACTATTTCAATACCCTCAACTGATTGAAGCTGGTAAATTTCGCTGAATACCGATGAAATCCTGTTGAAAATAGCTGTTACCTTCAGAGGCTTGTTTGATTTGAGCGAGCCGCTCTGCATGCACGACAACCAATTGATTGTTATTCAGTTCGTACAAATCAAATCCAGCATCGTCAATCAGATCGAAAAATTGCCGGTAGTCTTGGCCAGATGCTTTGATAAACATGGGTGAATACTCCACGAGGATGCGTTTGCAACGGCGCAGGGTATGCTGAGCTCCCATTAAGGCATTGATTTCATAGCCTTCAATGTCCATTTTCAATAATTCAACAGTGCCATCCACACTTCCCATGATGTGATCCAGAGTCGTTATCGCGATAGATGGCGTAGTCGGGCGACCCACCATGTACTCATGCTCTACAAAGCTGTGCATCCCGGGGTTTCCTTCGGGTGCATGGTATAAATTGAGTGTCATCTCTTTTTCAGCGATGCCTTTTTTTATCAGAGTAACATTGTTGGCTGCATTGAGCTTGATGTTGTGCATCAGTAGCGCTTGGTTGTTAGCCTCAGGCTCGATGCTGATCACTTTGCCCGAGTCCCCAGCAAAGCGAGCCATTTGCATGCTGTACCAGCCGAAATTTGCGCCGACATCAACGTACAGACCACCTTGGCCAGCATGAAACCAGTGATGGAGCAAGTTTGTATTCTCGGCTTCATAAGCGCCATACTTGCTCAAATACCAGCCAAAAATTGTGTCGCTTGGCACTCTGTAGTGCAAATGTAGTGGTTTTATGAAAAATTCATGGAATTTACGCCTGAAAACAATGATTTGAAAGCCATGCCATAAACCTTTTAAAGCAGATGCGAGGCTTCTTTTTTTCTGCAAAATGATGGGTATGGATATGGGCATAACGCGGCGTCTTTTTGGTTTTAATCGTTTGTGATGATACTGTCTTCTTTCATCGGTTCCGGCCTTGTTTTATTCAGTTGGGCGACGAATTTTTTAAAAATAAGCGCTTTATCGGCATCAACAGAGCAAAGTTTGCTATTAAAAGTGAAGCAATCCGCACTCCTTTTCGTCGAGAGTCATTTGCCCTGCTGAATCATTCATCTTGAAGGCAGTGTCCAGCCAATCTGTCAGGCACGCATGTCATGCGTCCATCTGGTTCTAGCCGTCCAATCACATCACGACAGCCATTGGGCAGCTCGACAGCACAGCTGGTCTCAAGGGATACAAGGCGCTGGTGCTTAAAGACAGGATCATGCGCACGCATCACGCATCACGCATCACGGCGCACAGCCTGCCAAGCCGCAGCCACGCATTGCATCAAGCTGGGATGCAGCATGCCGAGTTTGGGCGACAAGCCATGCGGCTGATGGGGCGGAGGTTTGAACCATGTTTCGTTGTAATCCAGCTCTACGCATTGCTGCAAAGCGAATTTCGTCTCGGCTTGCAAGCCCATGAGCTGGTAGGCTACGCCATCTTGTGGCCTCACTGCGAATTCGCCGCTGCGTAATTGCGTGGTTTTCTGACTTGTGCCGTACGCAATCAACACACGATATTTTTGTGCTGAGAGTTCGCGCACCTCCATGACTAAGCCCGGGCGCGGTTTTGGGTCGGGTTCGAGCTGCAGCAAATGCGGAAAATGGCTCCACAGCACATCGCCCGCCATCGGCTGCGGCCACCAGGCCAGCATCTTGCTTGCCATGGGTGCATCAATTGCCGAAAAGGCTTGAGGTCACGCGGCCTTGGCCTGCGGGGCCTGCAGCTTTGCGAATGGCAGCGATTTGTTTGGCTGTCAATGCGCCATCGTCTAGTTCGTAATGCGGGAGCACTTCAGCGGCCAGTTTTTTCACCGCGTAATGCAAAACCTCAGCCTCGCGCTTCAGCCCCAATTGCTTGGCCAAGCGCTTGACGGTATCGCGTGAAACTTTGCTGGCCGTGTCTTCGCTTTGAAAGCGCATGAGCAGAGCTTCGTTAGCAAGTGGGAGGCTGGCTGTTGACATGGTGAGTGCGAAATGTGAAAGATATCGTTATGATATCAAATTATGGCGCAACGCAAAACCTCTCTTCCCAACTTCAAAGGCAACAAATCCTACCTACCCAGCAAGCCTTGCACAGTCTGCGGCAAGGAGATGACTTGGCGCAAGAGTTGGGGGAAGAATTGGGATGAGGTGAAGTATTGCTCGGAGGCTTGCAGGCGGGGCAAACCGACTGGCTTAGCCTAGTATGTGAAAAATCGTATAAACACTATACGATTTTAAAAATAAAATACTGGCTTCTAATATCGGTCATACCTCTACAGGTCATCCATCCATGAGCCAAGTCACCAATACCGTTCGCTTTGTCCTTGATGGGCAGATCGTTGAAGCCCAAGGCAAGCGCCGCACCACGACTGTTTTAGATTTTCTGCGTGAAGGCATGGCCCGCACGGGCACGAAGGAAGGCTGCGCGGAGGGCGATTGCGGGGGTTGTGTGGTGCTGGTGGGGCAGCTCAATGGCAAAGGCACCGGAGTTGATTATGTGCCTGTGAACTCCTGCATGCAGCTCTTGCCTTCGCTTGATGGCAAATCTTTGAAAACTGTCGAGAGCCTCAAGAAGGCGGACGGCACGCTGCACCCGATTCAAAAAGAAATGGTCGATTGCTTTGGCTCGCAATGTGGCTTTTGCACGCCGGGCATTGTGATGAGCTTGACGGGTATGGTGCAGACGAATGCGTGCCCTTCTCGCGCTCAAGTCAACGATGCGCTGAGTGGCAACCTCTGCCGCTGCACGGGCTATAAGCCAATTATTGACGCAACGATGAAGGCATGCCAGCGCCCTGCTGCTGAGTTGAAGATTGAAGACCGCCAAGATGTGGCGCTGCTCAAAGAAATTGAGCGCGATAAGCAACCCACACTCGGGCTGGAAGGTCAGATCGTGATTCAGCCT
>JANNED010000166.1:0-6397 GCA_031388245.1 Variovorax sp. | reverse complement strand
CAGCAGCTCGCGCCTGATCACCACCGAAGATTTGTTTGATATTCAAGAGCAGGCAGATTTTTTCATGTCTTTGGGCCAGCCCGAGCAGGCCATCGAGGTGCTCAGAAACCACATCAGTGACAAGGTGGAAACCAGCGCACTGGCTTACATGGATTTGTTTGACATCTACCATCAAACAGGGCGGGAGCAAGACTACGAGCAGTTGCGCGAAGAGTTCAATCGCGTCTTCAATGCGCATGTGCCGATCTTTTCAGGCTATGGCGCACAGTCTAATGGCTTAGAAGACTACCCAACTGTGTTGGAGAATATCCAGGCGGTTTGGCATGAGCATGAAGCGCAGCAAGTGATTGAGGAATTTATTTTCCGGCAGCCAGAGCAAGATCAATCACTGATGGACATGACCGCTTACCGAGAGTTGATGACGCTCTATACCTTGGCCAAAGAGCTGGCGCAACCCAGCTCGGGCTACAGCATGTTGCCCGCATCGTCTTCCAAGCCCATCGCGCCGCATGCAGCTCAGCGCAAAGCCGCCGATACAGCCTCTGCGCAGCTGCCAGATATTGAGCTGGGCAATGGCATTTTGCTTTCAGGCCCGCAGGCTGACATGCTGAGCTTTGAGGATCCAACCTTCGACATGACACCTGGCTTGGCTGAGCAAAACCAAGCCTTGGATTTTGATCTGAGTCAGATTGATGAATTGGGCAGCTTGAAGCGCTCCAAAAACGCGCATCAAAACTAAAAACAATCCTGTGGTTTTGTGCACTCATGCACGCGACAAGCGCTCGGCCCATGCGCTGAGCGCCATGGCCGAAAGCAAGCCAGCCAGCCCAGCCCAATGCAATTGCGCCATCTGACCTTGCGCAATCAGCAAGCCGCCTGATGCGGAGCCCACGCCTTGGCCAAGATACATCGCAGAGGTGTTGAGCGCCACGCTCACACTGGCCATGGCCGGTGCAATCGCCACCAAACGCGCCTGCTGTGCCGAATTGCAGGCAAAGCAGCCCAGCCCCCAAGGAATGCACACCAGTGCCAGCGTGAAGATGCTTGTACCCAGCGGCCACAGCAGAAGTGAAGCCGCAATCAGCAGCAAGGTGATCATCACGGCTTGGGGTGCGCCCACGCGGTCAATCATGCGCGATACAGCGAAGCTGCCGATCACGCCAAACAGGCCAAATACGACAAACAGCAAGGCCACATCTTTCGCTGAGCCATTCAGCACACTCACCACATAAGGTGAAAAATAGGCGAACTGTACAAACTGCCCGCTGGCTGATAGCGCTGTCACCAAGACCGTCACGATCATCAGCTTGGAGCTCAAAGTCTGCCGCCACATGGCAGCGCTGAGGGCGGGTGGCTTCACGCCTTGCGGAATCACGCGCCAGACCAGAGCCGCGCACATCAGCGCAAGCACGGCAAGCAGCCAAAAAGCCGTGCGCCAGCCATAGCCGCCGCTGATCAAGGCAGCCAAGGGCGCACCCAGCACCGATGCAACAGACCAGCCTAAAAACACTGTGGTGATCGCCCTCCCGCGTCGCTCCGGCGCAACCAACATGCCCGCCACGGCGGCGGCTTGGGGCGTAAAGACTGCCGCTGAAATGATCGCCAGCACGCGAAGAATCAAAAGGCTGGTGTAGCCCGGCGCAAGTGCGCAAGCGGCATGCATGATGCCATACCAAATCATCGAGCCGGCGAGCAATTGCCTGCGATCAAACCGAGCCACAAGCGCCGCCAGCAAAGGCGCACCAATGCACACCGTGATGGCCGCTGCGGTGATGAGCTGGCCGGCTGTGGCCACATTGATTTGCAGCGAAGTGGCAATGTCATTCAAACTGCCTGGCACCAGCATCACGCCGGTGCCGATCACGAAATTGCCCAACAACAGCGCCCAGAGCAGTGCGTTTTCAGAGACGGTTTTTTGTGAATTGTTTTCAGTCATGCCAAATCATACTGGAAACGCATTTTTTAAGTATTTTGAGCCAATTGCCGGCATAAAATATACACTCATTGCTATTAATTTAATAGCGTAACAGGGCTGATGCAGTGAACCAGCATCGCCTCTTGCAACACATGCGCACCGACCGGCTTGTGCAAAAGAGTGGCGGTATGGCTGGCCGCCTCGCGCAGGCGCTGCGGATCGGTATCTCCCGTGATGATGATGGCTGGGATGCTGGTATTCAAGGCACTGCGCATGGCGCTGATCACATCGCCGCCCGTGACGCCCTCGCGCAGCCTGTAATCCGTCACCAGCAAAGCAGGTGTGAAACTGTCATTCCACAGCAATGCCAGCGCCTCCTCTTTGCCCTCAGCCACGCGCACCACGCAGCCCCAGCTTTGCAGCAAGGCTTGCGTGCTCAGGCGCACTGATTCATCATCATCAACCACCAGCACCTGCAGATCAGCCAAGGCACTTTGAGAGCGCTGCGCCGGCGCGGCATGCAAGGTGTTGACCCTCCATCCACCTGATTGAGTGGCTGTGTTGTGCCGCTCTGCGCGGATCTCAGCGCCTACCGCTGGCAAACACAGCGTAAACACCGAGCCGCGCCCCAGCTGGGAATTGAGTTCGATGCGAGCGCCCATGCTTTGCGCCAAACCTTTGGCAATCGCCAAGCCCAGCCCCAAGCCCTTTTGCCGATCCCGCTCTTCATTGCCCAATTGGTGAAACTCCTTGAACACCTCTTCCCAATGCTGGCGCTCAATGCCTACGCCCGTATCAAACACCTGCACCACCACATCTGAGCCGCGCCGTCTGGCACACACCAAAATGCCACCGCTCAAGGTGTAACGCAGTGCATTGCTCACGAAATTGCGCAAGATCAGCGCCGTCATGGTCGGGTCACACAGCGCCATGCTATCGGTGTCTCGCGTGCGGTAGATGAGTTGGCGGCTGTCGGCCTGCGGCCCAAACTCTTCCTCTAGCGCTCGCAGCATGGGCGCCAGCGGCGTGGCGCGCGGCTTGGGTGTCATCACGCCGGACTCAATCCGGGAGTAATCAAGCAGCGTGTTGAGCATCTCTCGGCTGGCGTGGCTGGCAGCGCGGATATGCTGCACCATCGTGTTTTGTTTATCGTCAAGCGCTGTGCCCGAGAGCACTTCCACAAACAAATTGAGGGCATGCACAGGTTGGCGCAAATCGTGGCTGGCAGCAGCGAGAAATTTGGTTTTGGCGGTATTTGCTTCTTGCGCCGCGCGGGTGCTTTCGCTCAGTTGCACAGTTTGAATCTTCAGTTGCTGCACCAATTCTTGGTTTTCGTAAGCCAGCACGATAGAGCGATTGAGCGTTGCCCAAGTAAAGCGGCAAAAAATCAAATTGACCACCAAAAGCAGCAGCAAGGCCGCGCCCATCAGTGCATGAAAAGCATCACTGGTCTGCCAACCATACCAGCCAAATACGGCCATTTGAGCCAAATAAGGCGGTATAAAAATCAAACCATACAACGCAGGCCGAGTGCCAAAGATGGAGACCCCACCTGCCGACAAGCCGCACACCATCGTCACCATAAACATCGTGATCAGCGGCTCACTGGGCATAAAGAAAATCAAGGGCGGCAGCACCCACATCAGCCCATGCGCCAGCACAATCACTGTGTGCCACAGATCGCGCAGATCCATGCTGTCCAATTGCTGCCCAATCAACGCCCAAGTGCTCACTGTGGTCAGCATCAACACAAAAAACAAGCCAAGCCAGAGCAAGGCAGTGGCTCTGGCTTGCGGGGCGATGTACCACACCACGCATGCCAGCAAGGCCGCAGTCAGCCACATGCCCACAGAGCCCAAATAAATAAAACGCTCAAAGCGGCGCTGCTCTTCCCGCCGGATCAAATCCACGCTGCTGGGCTCGCCGAAGGGCTCAGGGCGAATGGGAGTGATGTGAATAAGCTGTGCCTTGCTCATGGGCCGACCACGCTCACCATGCCGCTTTTCTGCGCCGCCATCACCGCTTCCATCCGCGTGCTCGATTCAAAGTGTTTCAAGATCGCCGGCACAGACAAAGCCTCCGTCACGCTGCCCGCTTGCAATCCTATGCTGCCCTCAAGCTCACCATCGGCCAAGATACAGTGCATCCCCGCGCGAAACAGCGCGTGATCATCCACCAGCAAGACTGGCAGTGGCTTGTGGGCAGCTGTTGGGAAGGCGGCAAGGCCAGCGTGAGTCATGCTGTGATTGTCACCTTTGAAATCCCTGAAAAGCAAGTCCAACAAAGTATTCATGCCATTGGCTGACGACAGCTGCCCTGGAAATTCTGGTCTTGCTTTGCATGGAGCGCTCGTAAAATACGGGCGAAACAATGAGGCAAGGCAATCGTATGAAATCGATCGGTTTGGTTGGCGTCGGCCTGATGGGCCAGGGCATTGCGAGCAATTTAATCAAACACGGGCATGCGCTGACCATGCTTGAGCATGCGGGCAATCAGCCGCTGGATGCGTTGCTTGCCGCTGGCGCGCGCACTGCCGCCACGCCTGCGCTGTTGGCGCAAAGCGCTGAGATCATCATTTTGTGCGTGACGGGATCGCCGCAGGTGGAAGATGTGTTGCTCTCAGCCCAGGGCGTGCTGAGTGCGATCAGACAGGGCACCGTGATCATTGACTGCTCCACGGCGGTGCCCGCATCGACCGAGCGCGTGGCCGATGCGGTGGTGGCTGCAGGCGGATTGTTCATGGACGCGCCCATGACGCGCACGGCCAAAGAGGCCGCCGAGGGGCGCTTGAATTTGCTGGTCGGCGCAGAGGCCGATTTGCTGGCGCGCTGCCTGCCTGTGCTGCGCTGCTTTGCTGAAAACATTGTGCATGCGGGGCCCGTAGGCGCAGGGCATCGCATGAAGCTGCTGCACAACTATGTCTCTCTCGGCACAGCGACTTTGATTGCTGAAGCCGCAGCCTGCGCCAAGCTCTCGGGCGTGGCGATGGAGACCTTTGTCGAGGTCTTGAGCAAAGGCGGTGGCGCAGGGGTAGCGCTTGAGCGCATGAAGCCCTATTTGCTGAGCGGCGATGCGAGCGGCTTGCGATTCACGGTGAGCAACGCTTTGAAAGACATCAGCTATTACACGCAAATGGCCAGCGACGCGGGGGCGGATCGGTCGATTGCAAACGGTTTGAAGGGCACATTGAGCGAAGCAAGCGCGGGCAACAATGCGAATGTCTTCGTTCCCGAGCTGGTGCGGATCATTGCTGAGCGAAAACAATAGCGCCAACGCTGGGCAATCAGGCTGGCACAATACGCCGCATGCTGATTCATCCTCAAATCGACCCTATCGCCCTCAAGCTTGGGCCACTGGCCATTCATTGGTATGGCCTGACGTATCTCGCCGCGTTTGCGCTATTTTGGTATCTCGGCACGTTGCGCACAGCGCACCAGCCTTATGCGCGCTTGAATTGGACGAAGCGCGATGTGGAAGACATCTTGTTTCTCGGCGTGATGGGCGTGGTGCTCGGCGGGCGCATTGGGTATTGCTTGTTTTATAAGCCGGGTTATTACCTCTCGCATCCGCTGGAGATTTTTTACGTCTGGCAGGGCGGCATGAGTTTTCATGGTGGGCTGCTGGGTGTTGTGGTTGCGGAAATGTGGTTTGCCAAAACGCGCGGGCGCAGCTTGCTTGAAGTGGCGGATTTCGTCGCACCCTGTGTGCCCACTGGTTTGATGATGGGGCGGATTGGCAACTTCATCAATGGCGAGCTCTGGGGGCGCTTGGCTGACCCGAGCTTGCCTTGGGGGATGGTGTTTCGCGGTGCGGGCGTCAATGGCGTTAACTTGCCGCGCCATCCTTCACAGTTGTATCAAATCGCGCTCGAAGGCGCATTGCTTTTTATTTTGCTTTGGCTGTATGCCCGCAAAGAGCGCAAGAGCGGGCAGGTCGCTGCGGCCTTTCTTTTCGGTTACGGCATTTTCCGCTTCATTGCAGAATTTTTCCGCGAGCCGGATGCCCATTTAGGCTTGCTCAGCCTAGGCATGAGCATGGGGCAGTGGCTCTGTGTGCCGATGATCGTGGGCGGTGCTGCGATTTGGCTCTGGGCAGGTCAGCGCACTGTGAAGTAACTTGCCAGCCAAGCCCAGAGCCTGCGGCGTAGCTCGGTGCAGGGCATTTTCAAGATTCCCATTTTTAAGACTGCAAGCGCTCATTTCGCACGACTCATTGATAATTAATGGTAATTACGCATAATTATTGATGAATTCTTGGCGTAAACTTGGTCTCAATGAACAAACCTTCGCTGCGCATCGTCTCCAATTCACTGCATGAGGATGTGGCTTCGCAGTTGCGCGCTCGCATTTTTGCGGGGGAGCTTGCACCCGGGGCGTTTGTGGATGAAATGGCGTGGTGCGAGCAGCTTCATATTTCGCGCACGCCGCTGCGCGAAGCGTTGAAGGTGTTGGCCGCTGAGGGCTTGATACGGCAAGAGCCGCG
>JANNED010000127.1:0-19804 GCA_031388245.1 Variovorax sp. | reverse complement strand
GATCGAACCCCCGACCCACAGCTTAGAAGGCTGTTGCTCTATCCAACTGAGCTACGGACAGTCATAAAAGGCTTTGACTCAACGTAAAACGCCCCGCAAACGGGAATCTGCGAGGCGTTAAAAGCAAACCTTTGTTTGCATAAAACTTGGTCGGAGTACAAGGATTCGAACCTTGGACCCCCTGGTCCCAAACCAGGTGCGCTACCAGACTGCGCCACACTCCGAATGACGCATATTATATGTCAGCTTATGGTGTTTTTCAGACCACTTTTTCAAGACAAACAACCCGATGTGAATCAGCCTTGTTGCTCGAGAAATCTTTGCGCATCCAGCGCGGCCATGCAACCTGTGCCAGCACTGGTGATCGCTTGGCGATAAATATGGTCTTGCACATCGCCTGCCGCAAACACGCCCGGCACGCTGGTTTGTGTGGCAAAACCGTCTAGCCCAGTTTTGGTGACGATATAGCCGCCTTTCATCTCAAGCTGGCCCTCGAAGATTTGCGTGTTGGGTGAATGCCCGATGGCGATGAAGCAGCCTTTGAGCGTGATGTCTTCCGATCCGCCGGTTTGCGTGTTTTTCAAGCGAATACCCGTGACACCTGAGGCGTCACCGAGCACCTCATCAAGCGTGTTCCACAATTTGAGCTCAATTTTGCCTTCGGCTACTTTCGCCATCAATTTGTCGATCAGGATCGCCTCAGATTTGAATTTATCTCGGCGGTGGACGAGATAAACTTTTTTGGCAATGTTAGACAAATACAAAGCCTCCTCAACGGCTGTATTCCCACCACCCACCACACAGCAGACTTCATCGCGGTAGAAAAATCCATCGCAGGTGGCGCAGCCGCTCACACCTTTGCCCATGAAGGCTTCCTCAGATGGGAGGCCCAGGTATTTGGCCGACGCGCCTGTGGCGAGAATCAAGCTATCGCAGGTATAACTCACGCTGTCGCCGGTGAGCGTGAACGGGCGCTTGGAAAAATCCACCTTGGTGATGTGATCAAAAATGATTTCTGTCTTAAAGCGCTCCGCATGCTCCAAAAAGCGTTGCATCAGCTCTGGGCCTTGCACACCATGGACATCTGAAGGCCAGTTGTCGACCTCCGTAGTGGTCATGAGCTGCCCGCCCTGCGCCATTCCAGTGATGAGAACGGGCTTGAGATTAGCTCGGGCGGCATACACTGCAGCGGTATAACCGGCAGGGCCGGAACCCAGAATAAGGACTTTGGCGTGTTTCATAGAGGGCTCTGAAGGGCAAATATTGTGGCTAATTTGCCACGTTTGATGTACAGTCGCTCAGGTCGCGCTTCACTGATGCGTTAACTGCCACTGATTATCCTGTGATTCGCCTCATGTTTGCACGGCATGATGAAAATCAAGATTCTCAGCAACAGCTTTCTGCCATGCGGTGTTCACAAAATAAGCAACTATCTGTAGAGAGGCAAAAATATGTCGATGTTGTCAAATCTTGAATTGATCCGGCGTGTGCCGCTGTTTGCGATGCTCACACCTACGCAAGCAGAATCGGTGTCTGAGGCCGTGATCAAACGCCGCTTCAAACGTGGCGAGCTGATTGTGGAACAAGGCAAAAAATCCAACGCATTGTTCATCATCCTGACTGGTCGCTGCCGCGTATTTACCTCTGACAGCCGTGGCCGAGAGGTGATCTTGGCCAACATGCAACCAGGTGACTACATAGGTGAGATGAGCTTGATTGACAACGAGCCGCACTCGGCCACCGTGCGAGCCGAGGTGCAAACAGATGTGCTGATGCTGGGTCGCTTGGAGTTTGCACGTTGCCTTCCCGAGAACACCTCCATGGCCTATGCGGTGATGAAGGGCTTGGTGCAGCGCCTGCGCAGCGCCGACCGCAAAATCGAATCACTCGCACTCATGGATGTGTATGGCCGTGTCGCGCGGGCGCTGATGGAGGCCTCTGAGCTAGATGCGCAAGGCCACCATTTCATTCGCGACAAAGTTTCACGTCAAGATTTGGCCAAAATGGTGGGTGCGTCTCGCGAGATGGTCAGCCGTGTGATGAAAGATTTGGAAGAGCGCGGCTTCATAGAAACGCAAACTTCTGGAGCTGTCCTCATTCGGGAACGCCTCAATACGCTGGGGTAACACCTGATATCTGCCGCTTCACCCAAACGGCTGCGCTTTTTAGTGCAGCCGTTTTTTCGTCTGCACCGAAGTGCGCTATCATTTTGATAGATGACTTATTCCCTTGACACCCTCCATGCTCAGACCCATGCGCAGCGCACAGCCTCTGGCGACAGTTTGAAGCCCTGGCGCATATCTCAAGAGCTGGCTTTGATCCTGGGCGGTGTAGCGATCGTCTTTTGGCTCTTGGCATTGATCACGCATTCGGGATGGGATGCCGCATGGTCAACATCTGGCAGCGGCAGCGCTGGCTCGGCCACACGCAATTGGGGTGGCCGTATGGGTGCTTGGATCTCGGATGCATCGTTTTATTTGTTTGGTTACTCCGTTTGGTGGCTCGTTGCTGTCAGCGTGCGCTCATGGCTTGCTGGTCTCGCGGCTTGGCTGCGCAGCGATGCGCCTGCAAACTCTCGGCGCATGCTGTTTTGGATCGGCCTCGTCCTGTTGCTCGTGGCAAGCTGCACGCTGGAGTGGACACGCCTGTATCGCTTTGAGGCTCGGCTTCCCGGGCATGCGGGCGGCGTGTTGGGTTATTTTGTCGGTGCGGCCTCTAGCAAATGGCTCGGCTTCAATGGCTCTGCCCTGATTGCTATTTGCTCAGGGCTGCTTGGCGCAGCTTGGGCGCTGCGCTTTTCTTGGGTGATTTGGGCAGAAAGTCTCGGGGCAGCCATCTTGGGTTTCGTGGATCGTCGGCGTGAGAAAAAGGAACGCGAACAAGATTTGGCTTTCGGTTCGCAAGCTGCTCGTGAGCGCGAAGAGACGGTCAGTGTAGAGCGCGCTGAGAGCGAAGAGTTGCATATTGCCCCCCTTTTCGTGCCGCCAGCCCCAGCGCCGCGCATTGAGCCTGTGCTCACTGATAGCTTTGTCGATTTGCCCACCAGCACGCGCGTGGCCAAAGAGCGACAAAAGGGCTTGTTTGTGGAGCTGCCTGACAGCAAGCTACCGCAGGTGGATTTGCTCGACGGCGCACCCGCCGTGAGGCAGGAGACTGTCTCGCCCGAAACACTGGAGATGACTTCCCGCTTGATCGAGAAAAAGCTCAAAGATTTTGGCGTGAGTGTGCAGGTGGTGGCCGCGATGCCAGGCCCCGTGATCACGCGCTATGAAATTGAGCCGGCCACAGGCGTCAAGGGCTCGCAGATTGTGGGCTTGGCGAAAGATTTGGCGCGCTCGTTGTCGCTCGTTTCTATTCGCGTGGTCGAGACGATCCCCGGCAAAAACTTCATGGCGCTCGAGTTGCCCAATGCCAAGCGCCAAACGATTCGCTTGTCTGAAATCTTAGGCTCGCAGGTGTACAACGATGCCAAATCCATGCTCACCATGGGCCTGGGTAAAGACATCGTGGGCAATCCGGTCGTGGCTGATCTGGCCAAGATGCCGCATTGCTTGGTGGCAGGCACCACAGGCTCCGGCAAATCAGTGGGCATTAACGCGACCATCCTATCCCTGCTCTACAAAGCCGAAGCGCGCGACGTTCGCTTGCTGCTGATCGATCCAAAGATGCTAGAGATGAGCGTGTATGAAGGCATTCCGCATTTGCTTTGTCCAGTGGTCACGGATATGCGGCAAGCTGCGCATGGCCTCAACTGGTGCGTGATGGAGATGGAGCGGCGCTATAAATTGATGAGCAAGCTTGGTGTGCGCAATCTCGCGGGCTACAACGTGAAAATTGACGAAGCCAAAGCGAGAGAAGAGTTCATCTACAACCCGTTTAGCCTCACGCCAGACAGCCCCGAGCCGCTGGAGAGATTGCCGCATATCGTGGTGGTGATTGATGAGCTGGCTGATTTGATGATGGTGGTGGGCAAGAAGATTGAAGAGCTGATCGCTCGGCTTGCACAGAAGGCGCGCGCTGCTGGCATCCATTTGATCTTGGCCACACAGCGCCCCAGCGTGGATGTGATTACCGGCCTCATCAAAGCCAACATCCCCACGCGCATCGCCTTCCAAGTCTCCAGCAAGATCGACAGCCGCACCATCCTCGATCAAATGGGCGCAGAAGCCCTGCTCGGCATGGGCGACATGCTCTACATGCCGTCGGGCACAGGCTTTCCCGTGCGCGTGCACGGCGCATTTGTGAGCGATGAAGAAGTGCATCGCGTGGTGGCTTACCTCAAATCGCAAGGCGAGCCGAATTATATTGATGGCGTGCTGGAGGGCGGAACTGTGGACGATGAAGACGGTCTATCGCTTGACTTAGGCGGCGGCGCTTCAGGAGAGAAAGACCCGCTGTATGACAAAGCTGTGGAGATCGTTTTGAAAAATCAAAAAGCCAGTATTTCGCTTGTACAAAGACATTTATCAATCGGCTACAACAAAGCTGCAAATCTGCTCGAAGCTATGGAAAAATCTGGTCTCGTGACGGCGATGAATGGGCGCGGGCAGCGTGAGATTCTTGTCCCATTGCGCAGCGAGTAAGTGCCGATGAAACATCTTCACACCGTCTTTGTCGCTACACTATTGATAGCATACCATGCAGTATCTATGCCGGCAGATGCGCGAAATGGCTTGGAAAGTCTAGAGAAAGACGTCAAAACCGTGAAATCTGGGAAATCCGAGTTCACGCAGACCGTCACCTCGCCTGCAAGAGCCAACACCGCAACAGGGCAGCCGTCTGGTGAAGCGCCACGTATGAAAAATTCCAGCGGTAGCTTTGAATTTCAACGCCCCGGTAAGTTCAAATTCCAATATAAAAAGCCCTTCGAGCAACTTATTTTGGCCGATGGCGTGAGCCTGTGGATCTACGACGCAGACTTGAACCAAGCCTCGCAGCGCAAACAATCCGCTGCGTTTGCCAACACCCCTGCCGCCTTGATCGCCTCCGCCACAGAGCTATCAGCTCTGCGCAACGAATTCACACTGGAGAATGCACCCGAAAAAGACGGCCTCGTTTGGGTCAGCGCAAAGCCAAAATCAGCCGACAGCACCTTACAAATCGTGCGCATCGGCTTCAAAGGCGAAGCCCTCCAGCAGCTCGACATCACAGACAGCTTTGGTCAACGCAGCGTAATCCATTTCAATGCGATGCAAATCAACCCCAGCCTGCCAGACAGCAGCTTCAAATTCACGCTGCCGCCAAAGGCCGAGTTGCTCAAGCAATAAACAACGGTTCAATCACAACGCAGCGCATCGATCGGATTTAGCGTCCAGGTGAGCCCACAGCAAGCGGTACGGCTGGCTGTGCAAAACCATTCAAAACACCTACCGCTGCCGCTTTGTAAGCTGGTGCGCTGGTCGAAACACCATCCCATACCGCAGAGGCGACTTGGTTTGCGCCAAATGCTGCGCCAGCATGCAGGCCGCCTGTGAAGGTGGCTCCAGCGGCAGCAGTGGCAGGAGCGATCACTGTAGCGTCGCTGGCGGTCAGACTGGTGGCTTTGAAATTAATTGCCGCGACAACTCTGCCGCTGGCATTGAACAAGACGAATGCATCGCCTGCTCCAACGCCAGGCCCAGCCAGCGCTAACACAGGCACAGACGCATCCAAACCCCATGAGCTTCTGAAAACTGTGTCGGTTGCCGCGCTGTTGATCACCAAACGACCGCCAGCTGGAATGCTCACACTGGGGAATGTGCCTGCTGTCGACAAAGAAAAGGATGCAGCTTCGTCTACCCACTTGTAGCCGGTCAAGTCAATGGCTGCTGTGCCGTAGTTGTAAAGTTCAAAAAAATCACCGCCAACGGCATTCGTGTTGGCTTCACTGATGAGCAATGTCGGGGCTACAGGTGGTGTGGGCGCAGCCGTCGTGAAATTCAATGCCGTTGTACTCGTGATACCTGCAAATGCATTGCCGGCTGTGTCTCTGATCGCACCAGCAGCGATTTGCACATGATAGGCGGCATTGCGAAGCAAATCCGTGCTGGGCACGATGCTCACGGTGTTGCCCAAGAAGATCACTTGTGCTGCATCGGTCACGCTGATGATGCGTGAATCTGTGCCGTGGTTTATCGAAATATTGCCCACACTGGCTGTCACAGCTTCGTTAAACGTCAGCACAATGCGGCTGCTCGCCACACCCATGGCATCGTCTGCCGGGCTGCTGCTGGTGAGCAAAGGTGCGGTGGTATCCGCATTGCCGGTGGTGGTGAAATTGAGCAGCGTGGCGCTGGCTAGGGCGGGTGATGCGTTGCCCGCAGCATCTTTGAGAATGCCAGCGGGGTAGGTGATGCTGTAGACGCTGCCTGCCAGCAAATCAGTGGCCGGATCAATCATCAATGTGTTGCCGCTGATCTTGACTTGCGCGGTATCGCCAATCGGGATGGAGCGTACATCGCCTGCGCCATTGCTCAGTGTGATGCTGCCCGTGCCAGCAACAATGGTTTGGTTGAATGTCACATACACATTGCTGCCCACACCTACAGAGTTTTTGCTCACCGTGGGCGTGTAAACAAGCAGCTCAGGCCGGCCAGCGCCGCCACCTTGCTCGCTCACCACATAAATGTTGCCGCTGGCATCCATCGTCATGCCTTCGTTTTGCGCTGTGCTGCCCACAACGAGTGTTCCGATGCGCCGCCCTGTGCGATCCATCTTCACGATCTTGCCATCAGGTGCGCTCAAGATCATGATATGGCTGTAATCGGGCGCTGTCGTTGTCAAAATATTTGACATTGAAAACACATCATTGAGAGCCGTTAAACCCGTGAGCGTCGGATCAAAGAGATTGACTGAATCGACAGCCGTGGCAGAGCCGTTGGATGCGGTGCTGGCGGCAAAGTTGATCGTCGTTTGAAACACGCCTGATGGGCCCGATTCTTTGACGGCGATGTAGCCATTGGTCATTGGATCGTAGGAGATGCCTTCAATGCCGATGTTGCCAATTGTGGTACCCAGCTTGACTGTGCGCACTTCTGTGGCTGTAAGCGTGTTGGCCGGCATGGTGGTGTTGGGTGTGTAGGTGAATTCGTTGACCTGTCGATAACGCTCTTCCACGAGGACGAATTTGCCACCGCCAAGGTAAGCCAAGCCTTCAGGATCGTAGAAATACGTGCCCTGCGGCTTGGCTGCATCGCGTGCCAAGGTCATGGAGTCAATCAGCACACCTTGTTTGGTCACTTGCACAATCGCGGTGCCAGCATCACCGAGGATAAAAAGCGTGTCTGTGTCTTTGTTGTAAGCCACAGCCGATGCCTCTTCGGCCAAGAGATTCACGCCGGTGCCCACTGGCAAGCTGTATCGGCCCGCCAAGCTGTAATTGGCCAGCTCAAAGCTGCTTTGGGCATCTTTGAAAGCGACAGTCGGTGTGGCAAATGCCAAGGAGCCACCGCTGCTGGGCGCAGGATCAGAGCCACCACAGCCGACCAAAAGGGCGACGACAGATGCCGCAACAGCAGATTTAAGCAAAGACAGTTTCATAGATGTTTCACAGCTTGATTGAAGATAAATTTCTGCCCAGATGCTATGAAATGGATGTGTCAGTGGCATGACAGTCATGCATCTTGGTGGTCCATAAAAAGCAAGCAGCCGATGCAGCAAGCGTGGTATCGGCACAACGCCCTCATCACTGGCACGCGAGTGCTCGCAAGCAGGCATGGTTCTGGTGGACGTGGCCCCGCAAACCATTGGCACGGGGCTGATTGCCACCTTCACAGCCATCGTGTCGATCAGCGTGGCGCTGATCGGTTTGGCATATGGCCAACGACTCACATGGCTCAAAATTGTGGGCATGCTGATCAGTTGGCATGGCGTGATTTTTCTCTTGCAGGGCAGAAATTTCAAGGCCTCCAGCGTGAATTTGCTGGCGATGTTTGGCTCAACGCTGTCTTGTTTGATCGACTTGGTCTTGCAAACCACCTGGCTACCATTCGCGCCTAGGCCACTCGGCTTTGCCAGTGAAATGTTGTGTAGCGGCGCGGTGTTACTGCTTCTTTCTCTCGCGTTAGGTGAAAAAAAATCTTGCTAACTGAACGTACGAGATCTGCGCGTTTGGGGCTATCTCGTGTTGTTTGGCTGGCAGGTTGCGTTCAGTGCACATCTGCTTTTATTGGCAGATGCCTCGCCCGCACTGCTAACGTGTTGTGCCAAAGCGTCCCCGGTAATTGCGCTGTTTTTGGGAGGGTGTTTGGGCGATGGCGTGGTGCAAAAAAATGAGTGCTTGGTCTGCAGCAGAATTCTTTTCCGGGTGTTGAAGCTCTTCGAGGCGCAGCTTAAAAAGGCATCCTCTGATGCTCCGAAAAAGTGAGCGCAACACTTTTTTCTTGTTTTCAGAGGAAGATTCGCGTATTTCCTCACGTAAAAATGCATTTTTCACTGGAGAAATTGCTATTTTTACAGTAGCATCCGCTCTGTCTGAGAGTGAAAGCTGCAAGGCAATCATTGGAGGACAAGTTAATTAACTCTATAAGGATCCTCAATCATGGCAACTGCAAAGAAAGCAGCAGCGAAACCCGCTGCGAAGAAAGCACCCGCAAAAGCACCGGCAAAAAAAGCCGCACCAGCCAAGAAAGCTGCCCCTGCTAAAAAAGCAGCAGCAAAGAAGGCACCTGCCAAAAAAGCAGCGCCTGCGAAGAAGGCTGCTCCAGCCAAGAAAGCTGCCCCCGCTAAAAAAGCAGCCGCCAAGAAAGCCCCAGCAAAGAAGCGCACGCCTAATGCGGCCTTCATGAAGGCTTTGACCCCTAGCGCCGCTCTGGCTGCTGTGGTGGGCGCAAACCCCATCCCACGCACCGAGATCGTCTCCAAGCTTTGGGTTTACATCAAGAAAAACAATCTGCAAGACAAGCTGAACAAACGCATGGTCAATGCAGACGCCAAGCTCAAAGAAGTCTTTGGCAAAGCCCAAGTCTCGATGTTCGAGATGGCTGGCCTGATCGGTAAGCACGTCAAGTGATTGACGGCTCGGCCTGTTCTACAAACCGCCTTCGGGCGGTTTTTTCATGGCCATGTGGCAAGAGAGGCCGCTGCACACAAACTGTGATGATCGCAGCGATCTTCAAAAGTGATGATCTCTAACGCCTTACAATACAAACCGACGGGCCTTCCCGCATGGTGAAGCGGCCAACCGGGTCAGGTGGGGAACCAAGCAGCCCTAACTGTAGAGTCAGTGCCGGGGTCAAGGCTCGTCACCTTTTTTTTCGTGCTGTATTTTCAAGACCTTGCCCACCGACGGCTTGAACTTCTTGCGAATTCACATCTCAATCAACACGCCTTGTGCTGTGATGAATGCGGCTTTCACCCTCTGGAGCGGATAGGTCTGCTGCACGGCTTGCAGATATTGCGCAAGCTGTGCTTTGAACTCGGTGTTGCGCTGTGGTGCGGAGCTGGTTTTGTAGTCGAGCACCCACCATGTTTGCGAACTCGCGTGTTTGATGAGGCGATCCATGCGCAGCAATTGACCCTGATGCATCAGCTCAACTTCATTGGCTTGCCAGTCAATCACGCTGCTGTCCCAGACCCATTTGGATTCGCCTTGCGTGATGGCCAGCGCCGCATCAAGCGCCTGCTGGCTTTGCGCTGCATCCAAATCCAAACTGGCTGCGATGCTGGGCGCAATCGCATTCAAATCCAAGCCTGGGCGATACAGCTCGAGCAAGCGGTGCATGCATGTGCCGATGCGAGCGGCATCGCTTGATGCAGGATTTGCTATTAAATCAGGAGCAAACTTTTCATGATTTATGCCGGGAATCGACAGTTTTGGCAGTATTTTCAAAGAAAAATTTGGATTCGGGCTTGCATCAACACTAGGCTGGGCCGGCTGCGCGAAATCGCCATGCCACGCCTCTTCAATTTGATCACCCAACGCTTCAAAGCGCTGCCAAGGGTTGGCAGTGGCAGGTCGCGCCACCTCATGGCCGCTGATGACGAGCTGCTGCCGAGCGCGCGTCATGGCCACATAGAGCGCATTGATTTCTTCTCGCTCGCGCTGCGCCTGCTCTTTGTGCAGCGCTGCAGCCAGGCTCAGCGGCGCGTGCGTCTCGCTGCGCAAAAATGCAAAGGTGGTGGGCGCGGCTTGGCTTCCCGGCCAATCCACCAGCACATCCAGCGTGCTTTGCTTGCGCGGGGCGGTGTTGCAATCGAGCAGAAGCACGGTATCCGCCTCCAAGCCTTTGGCACCATGCACCGTCATCAAGCGCACAGCTTGCAGGCCAGCGGCTTGCGGTGTTTTCAGATGTGCGCTTTTGAGCTGGCGCACCCAAGCATGCGGCGTGAGGAAGCGGCCTGCGCTGGCTTGCAAGGCAGCAGCCAACAGCGCCTGCAAACTGCTGCGCACGCGTTGGCGCAGCGGCGCTGGCACGGCAGCGCCAAAGCGCGCCTGCACATCCAGCTTTTCATAGATGGCATTCAATGCATCATGCGGCGGCAGCTGCGCCAGCCATTGCTGGCATTGCAACAGATTTAACGCTGTATTTTTAAGAAAATCAGCGTCTTGCCGGCATAAATGCTGCGTAGTATGCTCCTGATTGAGGAGCACATCAAACCACGACTGCGCAGAGGTTGCAGCATGGGCTGCGCCAGCCAATGCCATCATCTGCGCATCGCTCCAGCCAAACATCGGCGACTTCAAAGCTTGTGCCAAGGCCAAATCGTTGCTTGGCGAAATCAGCGCATCCAGCAAAGCCACCACATCTTGCACCTCGGGCTGCTCATACAAAGCGCCCTTTTCCGTGATGTGGCTGGGCACACTCACCATGCGTAGCGCATCCCGCATCCGGCTCAGGCGATCTCGCTTTCTGGCCAAAATCATGAAGCTGCTCGGCAGTGCACCGCGTGCAATTTGCCCTGCCACCCAACGCGCCGCCAAAGCGCATTCCGCATCCACGGCCTTCTCATCTGGCTCATCGCGTGGCTCGGCCAGAGTATCTCGCCAGCGCAGCGCTTGCTCGCCTGATGCTCTCAAAGGGCGTGGCGCAAGAGGCAATCGCAGCACACTGCCTTGGGTGTTTTTTCCAGTGGTGTGGCTGCGAAATGGATACTCTGCCTCTTCGGCGGCTTGGCTCATCACAGCATTGACCACGCCAATCACAGCCATCGCATTGCGCCGCGTGTGGTCGCACGTGAGCAAACTGCCTTGCAAACCATCGCAGACAAAGCGCAGAGCCGCCTCAAACACCTGCGGCTCTGCGCGGCGGAAGCGATAAATGCTTTGCTTGGCATCGCCGACGATGAAAACACTGGGCGTGTTGCTTCCTGCGCCCGCATAGCCTGAGAGCCAGCTTTGCAGCGCCTGCCATTGCAATGGATTTGTGTCTTGAAATTCATCCATCATCACATGGCGCACCTGCGCATCCAGCCTCTGCTGCACCCAGCCAGAAATCTGCTCGTCTTGCAGCAAATGCAGTGCCGCGCTCTCCAAATCCCCCATGTCCACCCAGCCGCGCTGGCGCTTGAGCTCAGCAAAACAAACGCTGAGTGAGCGCATCAATTGCGCCATGCGGCTTTGGTGCAGCCAAGCCGCATGATGCTGCTGCGCGGCGCCCACCCCAACGCAGAGCTCTTGCATCGCTCGAATATGCGCAATACCATCGATCTTGTCAGACAGCTTGCGCGGCTCGCCTTCTTTGGTGAGCAGACACCATGGCACATCGCGCCAGCGCTTGTCGGCCAGTGCCGCGATCAACGCTTCGCCTTTAGCCGCAAAGCTCTTTTGCGGTGCAACCGCAAGCAGCTTGGCCGCTTGCAGCAAAGCTGCCTGCTGCTCCATCAATTTGTCTAGCGGCTCATCCAAATGCGCCATATCTGGGAAACTTGTGCCAAACGGCGCAATGCTGCTGCCCACCACACCCGCCTTGTCTGCCAGCTCAAACTCCACACGTTTTTTGATGCCATGCGTGAGCGCAGTCTCCAAGCTCACACGGCCCACATCGGCGACTGCAGCGCGGTACACCGCATGCAAGGCCGCATCGCGCTGCAGCAGCTCATAAAAGCGCGGCCACACCAGCTCAATAGCACGCTCGTCATCTTCCAGCAGCTCATACGGCGAAGGCAGCCCCAGTGCGTCTAAAACAGACAGGGGCGCACCGCGCAAGAGCTGCGCAAACCAACTGTGAAACGTGCGAATCTGCACCGTGCGTGGGTTGAGCAAAGTTTGCCGATATAAATTTGATAGCAAACTACGCAGATTCTGTGCTGGCAAAACTGCGTTTTCTCTTGAAATTCCACGGATGAGCAGCTCATGCAGCAACTCATCGTCATTCATCTTAGAAAAATCTTGCAGCCATTCTTGCAGCCGCTGGCGCATCTCTGCGGCGGCTTTTTTAGTGAATGTGATCGCCAAAATCTCATGTGGCTGCGCTCCTGAGAGCATGGCCCGAACCATGCGCGAGACAAGCATCCATGTCTTGCCTGCGCCGGCGCAAGCCTGCACCACCACATGCCGCGCTGGATCGCAGGCCGCCGCATAGAAAGCCTCAGGCGTGCAAGGCCGCCCATCAAGCGCATAGGCCGGCTCCTCATTGCGCTGATCCGTTGCTGCGCTCATGCCTGAGCCCAAAAATCTTTGCGGCACAAGCCCCGCGCCGCACAATAATCACATGCTTTGCCTTCGCCCAATGCTGGCAAGCCATGGCCGGCGGCAATGCGCTGGGCATCGCTGGCCAAGCCTGTTAGCAGCAAGGGCAGCGCTTCATTCACCGATTTTTGCGGCACTTCAGTTGCTTGCTTTTCACCCAAGCCGAGATACAAAGCCTGCACAGATTCTTGGCCCAAGAGCGCTGCATAAAAAACGAGTTGCGTGTCTTCCAGCGGATCGGCCACACGCGCTTTCAGGCTTGCGTCGCTTTCAGTTTTGTAATCGATCACCGCATAAGCTTGCGCCCCTGATCCAGACAACACATCCACGCGATCCAGCCGCCCTTTGAGCCATGCGCCCGCATCGGGCAATTGGCGCTTTGCATCCAGCTCACTGCTTTCAAAACGCCAACCGCCGGCCTCATGGTTTTGCAGCCAAAGCAAATAGCTCTCCCGCACCTGCGGCCAGCTCGCGGCAAAAGGCACAAAACCAGCGTTCATCTTGCCCGCTTCATCACAGAGCATGGCCTGCTGTTGATGCGCAGCGCATGCATCGAGCAATTCGCGGTCTTGGGCTTCATGCGTCTCACGCTGTCGCTGCACATGAAAATCAGCCAGCACAGCATGCAGCCAAGCGCCAAAATCACGCTTGGAGAGGGTTTCATCGAGCTCGCGGGCTTCTTGCAGCCCCAACAATCTCAGCGCGAAATAACGATAAGGGCAGGCGCGTAAATCAGAATAGCTGCTGGCTGTGAGCGCGATACTGCCATCCTTCAACAGCTCAGCCGCTTGCGGCGCTGGCATGTGCGCTGGCTGCGCCAACACTTCTCGCTCCAGCCTTGCATCCTGCCCAAGCTCTGGCAGATGCGATTGCAGCCAAGCGCGCAGCAGCGGGCTGGCCTGCAAGGGCTCATCGCCTTCGGTTTGTCGCCAAAGCACATCGACTTTTGGCACTTGCAGAGCCCGCCGCCAAACTTCTTGCTGCTCCAGCGCTTGGTTTTCGCGGCTGGGCAAGCCCAGTGCCTTGCGCTGCGCTGCCGTCCACTCGCCCAGCACATCGGGCGCGGCAGGCAAGCGCAGTTCATCGCAGCCAGCAATCACTGCCGCTGCAAACGGGCGACCTGCGAGCTGCGCCAGTGGCAAGATCACCACTTGTGGTTGTGCGGCTTGCACAGCAGGCTTGAAGCTCGCGCCCTCGAGTGCCGTTTGCACCCAAGTCGAAAATTCAGACAAGCTCATGTGTGATGCATCGCTGTGCAAAATGATCTGGGCATCTGGCGAGAGCCAATGCAGCGCCGCCATGATTTGCTTGCCAGCGGCATCGCCTTGCAACTGCATCCATTGCCCGCTGATGCGCAGGGCGGCTTGCAAATCGCGCAACCATTGCGCCAAGCTGCGATCACGTCGCAGCGAAATCAGCAACTGCGGCCACGGCTGCGCATCCCCATTCACTGTGAATTCAATCGCTTTCTGCGCAGCATTTATACCGGCGATATGGCTATTTTGCTGACGAAGCTCATGCTCAAAGCGCTGCACCTGGCCTTGATTCACAGCGCAGTGTTTGAGCCAATCCAAAGCTTCATCCTGTGTGGCATGCGGCGCGGCAGCTCGCAGCAAGCTCATCAAGCCAGCAGCGGCGCGCGTGGTGGAAAGCTTCCAGCCCGTCTCATCCATCACAGAGATTCCGCGCCCCAGCAGCATTGCGCTGATTCGCCGCGTGGCCAGTCGGTCAATGGCAGGCAATGCCACTGGGGCGCGCCCTGCGCTCAGGTGCGCGATGATGCAAGCCGCTGCACGCTCGGCCTCATCCTCTGCATGATCCGCAGTCTGCACACTGATTTGCCCCATCGCAAAATTTGGCAAATCCAATACCAGCGCTTGATCGCCCATGTGCTGCGCCAGGCATTCAGCCAACAGATTGCGCTGTACACCGCGCACCACAATCAGCGCCTGCACCCGTGCCTGCGATGGGTGAGTGCCACTGATCTCATCAAACAACACATCACCCGCATAGCTTGACGCTGCAGCCCATTCCAGCGCAATCCGCGCCACAGCGGCTTCAAGCTGCGCAAACGATGGCGCCTCATGGCCCAACATGCCTTCGACACCACCACCCATCACACCCCGCAGCCCAGCCGCCCAAGCCGCACGCTCTGCTGGCGGCATAGCCGCCGCCAGAGCGCCCAACTGCTGCGCCGCCTCGACCAAGCGCGCCTCCAGCAAAGCGCCGTGATCCCTCAAGCCCGCTCGCGCCAGCCAGCCTTTTGCACGCACAGCGTCTAGCCCCGCATCAAAGCTCACATCCAGTGCATCGGGTGCGAAATGCGCAATCCGCCGCTGCCAGCTCGTGCTTGTCTCAATTCGGGGCGCAAAGCCGCCTGCAGCGCCTTGCGTCTGTGCCCAGCTTTGCCGAGCCACAGCCTGCAATTGAAAAAACGGCAGCAAAACCACCGTTTGCGCCGGATGCGCCCCTCTGGCTTGCATGTGCCCCTGCACCTGAACCCACAGCTCAGCCCAGCTATTGAGTTTGCCTATGCCGCTCATAGCCCCGTGCACCGAGCAGGCCGCCATGGATAAATCTTGGTTTCTGTCACAATGCCCACACTGTAATAGCTGTTGCAGCGCAAGCGCCCAACAATCCTCCACCTTGACTTAAAAAGCGATCCCATCATGGCCAGCGACCTCATCAAACACATTTCCGACGCCAGCTTTGAGGCTGACGTGCTTCAAGCCGACAAGCCCGTGCTGGTGGATTTCTGGGCCGAATGGTGCGGCCCGTGCAAAATGATCGCCCCGGCTCTGGATGAGCTGGCCGGCGCTTACAACGGCAAACTGCAAATTGCCAAAATGAATGTCGATGACAACCGAGACATCCCCGGCAAATTCGGCATCCGAGGCATCCCCACCCTCATGATCTTCAACAAAGGCCAACTCGCCGCCACCAAAGTGGGTGCCCTGAGCAAGGCGCAATTGCAAGCGTTTGTGGATCAGACGATTGCCGCTTGATTTTTCGCTCCTTCACCCCAAAAAAGCTCCCTAAGGAGCTTTTTTGTTTGTGTGCGCCATGAGAACTTGCTACGAATTAAATAGCAAAGTATTGAAGTAGCACGCTGGGAAAATCTATTTTTTAGCTGATAAACGCTCTATCATTTCATCAATCACTGGAAGCACCCCAAACTGACTCGATAGTCATTAACCATCACTCCGATTGAACTTTTTCATTTAGCACTCTCCTAAGAAGAGTGCTAATATCTCGCCTAAGCCAGTGAAAACCCGCATTTTTAGCGCAGTCACTGGCCTAGATCTTGGATCTCAACCGAAGGAGTTCTGCAAATGTCTGGAGCTTTGACCTTACCCAACAACACGGCTGTCGCCCATTGGGGCAGCATGAGCATGGTGCCCTCGCTGGGCAATTTGGATGCTTACATCAGCGCAGCCAACCGTATGCCGATGCTCACGCTGGAAGAAGAGCAGCGCTATGCACGCCAGTGGAAAGATGGGCAAAACATGGAGGCCGCAGGGCGGCTGGTGCTCTCGCATCTGCGCGTGGTGATCTCCACCGCTCGCCAATATTTAGGCTATGGCCTGCCGCATGCGGATCTGATTCAAGAAGGCAATGTGGGCCTGATGAAAGCCGTCAAACGCTTTGATCCCGATCAAGGCGTGCGCCTCGTAAGCTATGCACTGCACTGGATCAAGGCTGAGATTCATGAATATATCTTGAAGAATTTCCGCATGATCAAGGTGGCCACCACCAAGGCGCAGCGTAAGCTTTTCTTTAATTTACGCTCAATGAAGCAAGGCTTCAAACACGATGCCTCGGAAGAAGCCGACGGCACGACGCACCGCGACAGTTTGAACACCAAAGAGATCGACACGGTGGCCAAAACGCTCAATGTCAAACGCGAAGAAGTCATCGAAATGGAAGCGCGCTTTGCCGGCGGCGATGTGCTGCTTGACCCGAGTCCCTCTGATGACGGCGAAGAGGCTTACGGCCCGATCGCATACCTCTGCGACAGCTCGATGGAGCCCACCGCCCAATTAGAGGCTCGTGAACGTGACCACCTGGCAGGAGACGGCGTTCAGGCTGCGCTTGCTATGCTTGACCCTCGAAGCAAGCGCATCATCGAAGAGCGCTGGCTCAAAGTGAACGACAACGGCTCGGGCGGCCTCACTTTGCACGACTTGGCCGCCGAATACGGCGTGAGCGCAGAACGCATTCGCCAAATTGAAGTGGCGGCCATGAAGAAGATGAAACTCGCACTTGAAACGGCCTGAGAGCGTGGCTGATCTGGCCTGATTCAAGCGCCCATTCATGTGCAGGTTTGTTGAAGCATAGCGATTTTGCAACAGCTGTTCGTGAACTAATCGTCAGTATGGCGGCTTTACAGTGGCCTGGTGAAGCTCGCCTCAAGGCGCGTTTGTTACATGTGTTAACATTTTTAATGCATGTTCAACACCCTACGCCGTTTTAGCAAGCTTTTGACCGCAGTCGCTCTGTCTTTGAGCTTGTGCAGCCTTTGGATTTGGCAGAATCTGGCGCACGCAACAGCCAAGACTGCAAACGCAGCGCCAGCAGCTGAGTCCCTGACGGCACCCTTGCCCGCGCCTCTTCCCGCCCAGTCTGGCGGTTTTTTAGCGCCGCAACGCAGCAGCGTGCTTGTTAAGTTGCAAGAAGAGACGCGCAAAGTAGATCTCAGCGCTATCGCCCAGCGCTGGCTCGACCCCAGCCCAGATACCACACCCGCTCAGCTGAGCGCCCGCGCCTCCAGCGGAGCCGATTTTTTTCAGCCTGGCTCCGCCCGAGACACTCATTTAACGCACGACAAAGTCTTGTGGCTGCGCTTTGAGTTGCAAGACTTGGATCGCCGTTCACATTGGTTTTTGGAGCTCGGCTCTGCCTTGACCGATGATGTTCAGCTGCATTGGCGCGATCCGCAAGGGCAATGGCAAGTCCAAAAGGCAGGCGATGCAATCGCGCGCGCGCGCTGGCCGGTGCAAAGTCGCTTGCCCACTTTTGTTCTGCCCAACATGGATGGGCAAAGCGTTGAATATTTCTTACGCATCGTGCACCAACGCGCACCCGTTTCGGTGCAACTGACGGTGTGGCGTGACACGGCTTTGATGGCGGCGCAGCAATCTCAGATGCTGCTCCTGGGCGTCTTTTTCGGGTTGATGCTGCTGGTCTTGCTTGTCAGCATGGTGATGGCCACACTCATGCGAGATCGCGCATTTGTGGCCTACAGCGGCTATCTGATCACAGTGGGTGGCTTTATGTTCACCAACATGGGGCTCAGTGCGCAATACCTTTGGCCTCATTCACCTTTGCTAGCGGATCGCATGGTGTTTGTGTTGGCCAGCTTAACTGCAGCCACTGGCCCTTGGTTAGTGCGCATCATTCTCAAGCCCGTGGTTCGATTGCGCATCCTCGACAGCATGATTGCACTGATGGTCGGTTTGATGCTGTTGATCGCTTTGATCGAGGCGTTCTCCCCCACCGTGTTCAGCTATGTCATCCTCAATTACGCAACCATGCTAACGCTTGTGTTGATCTATGGCTTGGTGGCAGCCGCTTGGCAAAGAGGAGACACAGCCACCCGCTGGGTGGCCATCGGCTTCGTGCCCGTGGTGCTCGGTGCACTACCGCTCTTGATGCGCAATATGGGTCTGATCGCCAACAGCAACCTCACCCAATACAGCATGTTGGTTGGCTCCGCGCTAGAGATGCCCATCTTGCTGTATGCCCTGCTCTCCAGAAGCTCAAAGCGCCGCGACAGCATCATGCGCGCAACTGGGCTGCCCACCCAAGATGCACTCACCCGGCTGCCTAATTTACGCCAATTGCTCAGTCAATTGCATGGTGCGATTTCGCGCGCCAGCCGGTATCGGCATCACTACGGCCTGATGCTGGTGGAGTTGAGCAACGAAGCTTGGTTTGCCAAAGAGCATGGGCGCGAAATGGCTGATCGCGCGCTGATCTTGCTGGCGGCACGCTTGCAACAGCTGGCGCGTGAGATTGATACGGTCAGCCGTATTGATCAAACGCATTTCGCTCTGTTGTCTGAAGGCCCGTGCAGCCCGCGCATGATGGCCCAACTGGCCACCCGCATCGCAGCCAGCGGCCTCAAACCCAACGAAGTGTTGCCGATTGGAGCCGTGCTCAAGTTGAAAATCACCTGCGCACTGATGCCACATGCGCAAGCTCAAGAGATGGGCGACGATGGCCATGCTCAGCTAGGTTGGCTCATCGCCCAAGCCGATGCGATCCCTGCTGACTCGCGTAAAACGGTGCATACCTTGGGCTTTTGAGGCTGCAGGCAGCATCGGAGCATCCCAGCAGCGCTGGCCTTTGTGCTCACCGATTCAAGCCAACACAAGCCTCAAAAAGCTCAAGCTATAATAGAAGGCCTTCCCTTACTACACTGGCTCTTGACGCGCTAGGTAGTTATTTCGAGCCATAAGCATTTTTTTGTGATGGGCTCAAACATCCTCAAGGAGTCTTCATGCGTCATTATGAAATCATTTTGCTGATCCACCCGGATCAAAGCGAGCAAGTGCCAGCGATGCTAGAGCGCTACAAAACCATGGTCACTGCCGGCAATGGAAAAATCCACCGCGTTGAAGATTGGGGCCGTCGCCAGCTCGCCTACCAAATCAACAAGCTCTCCAAAGCGCATTATCTTTGCGTCAACATTGAGGCTGATCAGGCTGTGATGGCGGAATTGGAGCATGCCTTCAAATTCAACGATGCTGTGCTGCGCCACCTCACCGTGCTGAAAAAACAAGCCGATACTGCACCGTCTTCGATGATGAAACAAGTCGAGCGCGAAGAAGCACGCAAAGCTCAGCAAGAACAATACGCCGCTCAGCCTCACTAAAGCCTGCACAACAGCTGAACCTTGAACACTTTTGCCTTTGACGCCCATATTGCCGAGATCAGCGCCCAGCGCTTTACCCCAGCAGGCATCCCAGCCATCGATTTGGTTCTCTCTCACGAGTCAACACAAATCGAAGCAGGACAAAGCAGAAAAGTTAATTTGACGATGCGCTCGGTAGCGCTTGGCACCACAGCAGAAACGCTGGCCAAGCTCAACATCGGACAAATTGCGAAATTCAAAGGTTTTCTTGCCGCCACCAAAAATGGCAAAGGCGCCATCCTTCATATCACAGACATTGATTTAACTTAAATACTTTCCTA
>JANNED010000094.1:0-11220 GCA_031388245.1 Variovorax sp. | reverse complement strand
ACGCGTGACCTCTTGCATTTTGAGCTCGATGTAAGCGTCGATCATGCTGTCGGAGAACACGCCGCCTTTGGTCAAGAAGCCGCGGCCTTTGTCCAAATACTCCAGCGCTTGATCCAAGCTGTGGCACACGGTTGGCACTTTTGCATCTTCCTCGGGAGGCAGATGGTAAAGGTCTTTCGTTGCGGCTTCGCCCGGGTGGATCTTGTTTTCCACGCCATCCAAACCAGCCATGAGCAGTGCTGCGAAGCCCAGATACGGGTTCATCAGTGGATCTGGGAAGCGCGCCTCGATGCGACGGGCTTTCTCAGATGGCACATGAGGAATGCGGATCGAAGCAGAGCGGTTGCGGCTGGAATAGGCCAACTTCACTGGCGCCTCAAAGCCAGGCACCAAGCGCTTGTAGCTGTTGGTGCCTGGGTTGGTGATCGCGTTCAGGGCACGAGCGTGCTTGATAATGCCGCCGATGTAGTACAGCGCGAAATCGCTCAAGCCCGCGTAGCCATTGCCCGCAAACAGGTTTTTGCCATCTTTCCAGACGGATTGGTGCACGTGCATGCCTGAGCCGTTGTCGCCAACGAGAGGTTTGGGCATGAAGGTGGCGGTTTTGCCATAGGCATTGGCCACATTCCACACGGTGTATTTCAAGAGCTGCGTCCAGTCGGCTCGCTGCACCAAGGTGCTGAACTTTGTGCCGATTTCGTTTTGGCCAGCGCCCGCCACTTCGTGGTGAAACACTTCAACGGGGATGCCCAAGGATTCGAGAATCAAAGACATTTCAGCGCGCATGTCTTGCGTGCTGTCCACGGGAGGCACGGGGAAATAGCCGCCCTTGACGGTGGGGCGATGGCCTTTGTTGCCGCCTTCGATTTTTTTGCCGGTGTTCCAAGGTGCTTCGTATTCGTCGACCTTGACGAACGAGCCGGACATATCGGAGCCCCAACGCACGTCGTCGAAGATGAAGAATTCTGGCTCTGGGCCGAAGTAGGCGGTATCGCCCATGCCGGAGGCCTTGAGGTAAGCTTCTGCGCGCTTGGCAATCGAGCGTGGATCGCGGTCATAAGCCTTGCCATCGCCCGGTTCGAGCACATCGCAGCTCATGATCATCGTGGTCTCTTCAAAGAAGGGGTCGATGTTGGCGGTGTTTGGGTCAGGCATGAGCAGCATGTCAGAAGCTTCGATGCCTTTCCAACCCGCAATCGAAGAGCCATCGAATGCGTGGCCTTCTTTGAATTTGCCTTCGTCAAAGTGAGAGACGGGCACGGTGACGTGCTGCTCTTTGCCCTTGGTATCGGTGAAACGGAAATCAACGAACTTGACTTCGTTGTCTTTCACCATCTTGATCACGTCTGCGACGGTCTTGGCCATCAAATGCTCCTAGTAGGTTGGATGAATAAAATATTCGAGTGTGTTGCTCTTGTGCAAACTGTATGCACAATTTGTGCCACAGAGCGGTGCGTTTGAGCTTAGCGCGAAACACCCTGATTGTGCGCGATATTGTGCCAGCTTGAGCCCAATGGGTGTACGGCTTACGGCGAACCGAGGCACGTTCGCTCAAAACTCATATGCACCAATAAAGTGCAGCGCACATTTTTTGTGCATTGAAGATGGTTGCCATACATTGGTGCACCGTGCTATCAACCTCAAAATCATCAGCGGCAAGCTGCTGGTTCGTCCATGGCTTGGCATTGTTCAAAAGCTTCAGCAGACAGATTGCTGCCCGATTTTTTACCTGCACCAGCGACCGTGCCTTGTCGATATTTGGCAAAGCAAGCTTGAGACGCTTCGTATTGCCGCCATGCTATGTCGCATTTTTGTCGTTCACTGATGGGTTTTTGGGCTACTGGGAGCTCTTGCGTCGGTGCAGGTTGCGGCTCTGCGATGTTGCGCGCTGGCACGCGCGACGAAACGATGTTGCTGCGCGTGTCGATTTTGCGAGCTGTTGAGCGGCGATCCTCGGGCACATCAGCGCTGTATTGGATTTTTCCTTGGCTGTCCACCCAGCGGTAAATTTCGCCACTTTGGAGGCTTTTTTGGGTGGCGGTGGTTCGGGTGCTTGCAGTTGGCTGGCTAGGTGATGCAGATGGCATGCTTGTCTGCCCATAAGCAGCGCCGATGCATGCAACGAAGACCGTGCAGCTAAGGCGAAGCCTATCAAGCATGCTGCGGCACCAGAAAATCTCGACTGATTTTCGCGCCAAGCGTGTTGATGCGGTCAAGGAATTGTGTGAGGTAGGCATGCAAGCCTGTAGCCAAGATCTCATCAATATGGCCGAATTGCAAATCAGCTTTCAACTTACCGGCTGTGCGCTGCGTGTCTTTCGATTGCGCATTGGCGACCAAATTCAGATTCTCCACGACGGCATTCAAGCAGGCATGCAAAGAGCGCGGCATATCAGCGCGCAGCATCAGCAGCTCGGCCACACGCTCTGGCGTGATCACATTGCGATAGACCTTGCGATAAATCTCAAAGGCTGAGACGCTGCGCAAAATCGCGCTCCAGTGATAAAAATCAAGCTCTTGATCTTTTTCATTGGCTGCGCCATAAAAATCGCTCTGCAGCGCATGAAATTTCACATCCAGCAGGCGAGCTGTGTTGTCTGAGCGCTCAAGAAATGTGCCCAACCGGATGAAATGCAAAGCTTCATCCATCAGCATGGTGCCGACCGTCACGCCGCGCGAGAGATGGCTGCGGTATTTCACCCATTCAAAAAACTTGCCTGGATCGCGCTCAAATTCGCCCTGAGCCAGCATCCGCTTGAGCTCAAGCCAAGTCTGGTTGATGGTTTCCCAGACCTCGGTGGTGAGCGTGCCGCGCACAGCGCGCGCGTTTTCTCGGGCTTGGCTGATGCAGCTCACAATCGAAGAGGTGTTCGCTTCATTCTTCACCATGAAATGCATCACATCTTTGGCATTGACGCTGGAAGCCCAAGTTTTGTAGCTTTCATCTAGCTCGCTGATGGAGACAATGCCCTCCCATCCAGCTTGCGCCACGGCGGCAGACTGTGGCAACAAAGATGTTTGGTAATTCACATCCAGCATACGAGCCGTGTTTTCAGCGCGCTCGGTATAGCGTGCCATCCAGAAAAGGTGATCAGCAGTGCGGCTTAACATGATTTATTCCTCCATGACCCATGTGTCTTTCGTCCCCCCGCCTTGCGACGAGTTAACGACCAAAGAGCCTTCTTTCAAAGCAACTCGTGTCAGACCGCCGGGCACGCATTGAACTGTTTTGCCACTCAACACAAAGGGGCGCAAATCAATGTGGCGAGGCGCGATACCAGATTCAACAAATGTCGGGCAGGTCGACAACGAGAGCGTGGGCTGGGCGATGTAATTGCTCGGATTGGCTTCGAGCACACGGCGAAAATCTGCAATCTCAGCCTTTGTAGCCGCTGGCCCCACCAGCATGCCGTAGCCCCCGGCGCCATGCACTTCTTTGATCACGAGATCATGCATGTGATCGAGCACATACGCCAGCTCACCCGGCTCGCGGCACTGATGCGTGGGAACATTGGCAATGATAGGTTTTTCTCCCAAGTAAAACTCAATCATTTTGGGTACATACGGGTAGATGGATTTATCGTCGGCAATGCCCGTGCCCACGGCGTTGGAGATCGTCACATTGCCCGCTTTGTAGGCCTCCATCAGACCAGCACAGCCCAAGGTGCTCGTTGAGCGGAAAACACTGGGATCTAAAAAATCATCATCCACCCGGCGATAAATCACATCGACCCGCTTGGGGCCTTGCGTGGTGCGCATGTATACAAAGCCATCTTTCACAAACAAATCTTGCCCCTCCACCAGCTCAATGCCCATTTGCTGCGCGAGGAAGGCATGCTCAAAATATGCGCTGTTGTGCATGCCCGGTGTGAGCACCACCACAGTGGGATCTTCGCTCGCACCGGGGGCTACGCTGCGCAAGGTCTCGAGCAACAAATCAGGGTAATGCGCCACCGGAGCTACGCTGTTTTGCACAAACAGATCCGGAAAGAGCCGCATCATCATTTTGCGATTTTCGAGCATGTAGCTCACACCGCTGGGCACGCGAAGGTTGTCCTCCAAAACGTAATACTCACCCTGGCCTTGCGCATTGGGTGCCCGCACGATGTCGATGCCAGCAATATGGCTGTAAATCTGGCGCGGCACATCGCAGCCTACCATCTCTGGGCGAAATTGCGCATTGCGCAAAATTTGATCGGCAGGGATCACGCCCGCTTTCAAAATCTCTTGTTTGTGATAAACATCGTGGATAAAGCGATTCAGGGCTGTGACACGCTGGATCAGCCCCTTTTCCATCAGTGCCCACTCATGTGCCGGAATCACACGCGGAATCAAATCAAATGGGATCAAGCGCTCTGCTCCTGCCCCATCTTCATCTTTTTCACCATACACGGCAAACGTGATGCCAACCCGGCGAAACACCATTTCCGCCTCTTCGCGCCGCGCTTGCATCACATCGCTCGGCTGGCCGCTGAGCCATTGGTCATAACGCGCGTAGTGAGGTCGCACGCTGGCAGTACCCTCGTGCGAGGTGTCCTGCATTTCATCAAACTTCATTACCACCATGAAACCCTCCTGTCGACAGGATAGCAAGTTTTAGGCCACCAGAGCCTCAGGATAAGCGAGGATAAGGCTCCATATTGATCACTGAATTCACAGGGCACGACAATCCGACAAGATGCGGCGAAGCATGCTCTGCTTGCTGGGTGGGGTTTCAAACCCAGACTGTGAAGTCGCTTGCATCCACCCGTGTGGTGGCAAACGTGTTCACCAAAGCAGCCTCATCGGCATAGCCTAAGCTCATGCCGCAGACCAACATTTCAGTCTCTCCTGCGCCAATCTGCGGCAGGATGATTTTTGAAAACCCATTCCAAGCCGCCTGCGGGCAAGTATGCAAACCTTGCGCACGGGCGGCGACCATGAGGCTTTGCAAAAACATGCCGTAATCGAGCAAGCTGCCGCGTCCCATGACTTTATCAATGGTGAACATCAAGCCCACGGGCGCATCAAAAAATGTGAAGTTGCGCTGCTGCTGAGCATGCATGGCCGCTTTGTCGCCCTTGGCAATACCGAGCACACCATACAGACCAAAGCCGCATTCGCGGCGGCGATCAATATACGGGGAGACCCATTTTTCGGGGTAATAGTCATACGCTTCGGCATGCTCTTTGGCAAGCTCAGGGTTGGCGGCAATTGCGTTGTGGGCGGCGCACACATCACTGACGATCTTGTCGCGCTTGGCGCCTTGCAGCACATACACCTTCCAAGGCTGCGTGTTGGTGCCGCTGGGCGCACGCGCAGCAATTTGCAGGATGTGTTCGATTTTCTCTTTTTCTACTGGCTTGGGTAAAAAGGCACGATTGGAATAGCGGCTGAGAATGGCAAGATCTACGCTGCGGGGATCAGCAATGCGGGTGGAGACTTGGGGATGGGTAAGTTGCTCGGTGATTTTCATGATGTTGATTTTCAAAGATTTTTAAACATTTCAATGTGCGCGATGCCGACTTCATCAAAGGGCACGCCGCGTTCTTGGAAGCCAGATTTTGCATAAAAACCAGCAGCGCTGCGCTGGGCATGGAGGATGACTTGCTTGTCGCCTCTTGCTTTGGCTAGATCAGTGAGTGCATCCAGCACTTGCCGCCCGAGCTGGCTGCCTCGCAGCACGCGCTTGGAGGCCATGCGGCCAATTTTGCCCACCCCGGGCCCATATTCGGGCGCGGCAACCAGCAAGCGGCCTGTAGCCAGCGGCATATCCAGCCGGTTATAGACCACCGCATGCACCGCTGATTTGTCAGCCTCATCCCATTCATCTTCTCGCGCAATGCCCTGCTCTTGCACGAACACCTCGGTGCGCACGCTGGCTGCATCTCGCTCCAGCTCTTGCCATGCGCCCACTTGCACGCGCGTCATCGCCTCGCCTGCTTCAAAGCCTTCAAGCAAGCCGCGCAAACCGTCCGGCACGCGGCGCGAGGTTTGCGTCGCAGGGTCGGCATACACATAAAGCAGCTCGCCGCTGACCAGCAGCTTGTCGCCATGAAAAATACCGCCAAGCATCTGCATCGAAGAATTGCCAATTTTTGCGCAGCGCATACCGATATCGAGCGTGTCGTCGTATCGCGCTGAAGCGTTGTATTCGAGCGTGGCTTTTTTCACGTAAAGATCGCCGCCGAGCGTGTGCATCGTCTCCTCATAAGGCAAAGAAAGCGCGCGCCAATAATCGGCCACAGCCGTATCCAAGTACATCAAATAATGGCCATTGAAGACGATTTTCTGCATGTCCACTTCGGCCCAGCGCACGCGCAGGCGATGAAAAAATCTGAAGCTTTGTCGGTTCATATTTGGAAGGCGTTTTTGAGGACAAGCGCGGCATCCCGATGGAACTGCCGCGCTTCGGGAAGGATGCGCCCCATTTTGATGAATTCGTGCGTCACACCGCGATAAATCTCAAGGCTGACCGTCACACCCGCGACTCGCAGCGCATCGGCATAGAGCAGACCTTCGTCATAAAGCGGGTCGCATTCTGCCAGGAAGAGAAACAGAGGTGCTGCATTGCTGTGATCAGCCGCATTCAATGGCGAAAACCGCCAATCGCCGGCGTATTTTCTGCATACAGTGCTATCATTAAAATAGCATATATGTGCAAGCTCCAGCACGTAGCCATGTGCATATTGCAAGCGCGAGTCGGTGCTCTGCTGCGTCAATGTGCCGGGATAAATCAGCAATTGGAGCGTGAGCGGCAGCCCAGCATCACGCGCCAGCAGCGCACACACCGCAGCCAGTTTGCCGCCAGCACTGTCGCCGCCAACAGCGATGCTGTTGGCATCTAGCCCCAGCACGTCGGCATGGGCTCTCAGCCAAACATATGCATCCCAAGCATCGTTTTGCGCAGCTGGAAACGGATGCTCAGGCGCCAGGCGGTAATCCACGGAAAGTACCGCAACGCCTGAAAGCCGCGCCAACTCCCTGCACAAAATATCGTGCGTTTGGATGCTGCCGATCACAAAGCCGCCTCCGTGGTAAAAAAGCAGCACAGGCAATTTGCCAGCCGTCTTCGCCCGAGCCACAGGCGCATACAGTCGCAGCGGAATCTGCGCACCATCTCGATTTTGAAAGCTTAAATCTTCCACGCGAGCCAGCTGCGCCTTTGGCACCTCAAGCACCTCTGCGCCTTTCTCGTAAGCAGCGCGTGCTTGTGTGGGCGAGAGCTCGTGAAGCGGCGTGTAGTTGGCTTTCGACTGCGCCTGCGCCATGCGCGAGAGCACACCCTGCATCGCGGAAGTCAACTTGGCTGCTGGAATCGTCACGTTTACTTGAAGCTCACGCTCACCGGCTTTGCACCAGGCAAGCCAGCATAAGTCACCGTGACTTTCAAACCTGCTTTGGTCGGCACCAGAGGTGAAAACGAGCCCAAGCTAATCAACTGCCCAACCTTCATGGTTTGCCCTTCTTTGGCTAAGGCTTGTGCGAGCCACACCACGGCATTGAGTGGATGGTCCAAGATATCTGATCCTTTGCCAGCGCCTACATTGACACCGCTGGCATCTGTCATCGTGACCTGCATATCGCGCAGTGCATCAAGCATTTGGTATTTTTCAGCGCGAAAGGCAGGCACAGCAATCGGCTGCCCGACCACGCCCAGCCTTGCGCCCACATTGATTGCGCTGATCGCAGCGCCGTTGAGCCGAGGCGGCGCTTGCACGACCAGATCAGGCAACTCGATGAAAGGAATGATTTGATCGATGGCATTGAGCACGTCCATCGGCGTTTTCGCCGAATTGATCGCCTCGCTGCTCACGCGCACCAGCATGTCGGCCTCAAAGAGAGCACGTGCACCAAAAGCAGCATCGACCGTTGCGCCGTCTTTCAAAAGCATGCTTTCGTACAGCTTGCCCCACACAGGCCTGTCTGTGTTGAAGCGCTTTTGCACAGCGGGATTGGTGAGGCCCGCTTTGTAGCCCACAAGTTTTGCGCCCTGTTTTTCCATCAGTGCCGTGAGCTTGCCTCGGCTGCACGCGCCGGCCTCATCACTCAAGCCTTCAGGATTGGCTGCGGGGGTCTTAGCGGTGTAGCTGGCTAGCAGTGCGACCACTTGTTCGTCGCTCATGCAGGCGAGTGCGAGAGGTGAAAGTGCAGCCAGCACCAAAGCGGCAGTTAGAAAAGCAGGTTGGAAACGCATGAGAAAACTCCTCGTTGTACAGTCTGGCTATCGTACATATTTTTCGGAGACATGCCAGATGGCTTTTATCTATTACGTGACCCATATCCAGTTTGACCACGGCGCGATTTCAACGCTCAAAGCTGAATGCGAGCGGGTGGGCATCGCGCGGCCCCTGATCGTGACTGACAAAGGTGTGCGAGCCGCTGGCATTGTGGACAAAGCGATTGCCGCCCTGGGCTTAAAGGACACCACGCAAGCTGCGGCGATCTTCGACGATGTGCCCAGCAACCCGACAGAGGCCGCTGTTCAAGCGGGCGCTTTGGCTTACCGCCATGCCGGCTGCGACGGCATCATCGCCGTGGGCGGCGGCTCGGCGATTGACTGCGCCAAAGGCATTGCCATCATTGCAGCCCATGGCGGCAGCCTGAAAACTTTTGCCACCATCGAAGGCGGCTCGCTCCGCATCACTGATCGCGTCGCCCCGATCATTGCCGTGCCCACCACGAGCGGCACCGGCTCAGAAGTCGCACGTGGCGCGATTTTGATCGTCGAAGATGGTCGCAAGCTCGGCTTTCACAGTTGGCACCTCGTCCCCAAAGCCGCGATCTGCGACCCCCAGCTCACCTTCGGTCTGCCAGCAGGCTTGACAGCCGCCACCGGCATGGATGCGATTGCCCACTGCATCGAAACCTTCTTAGCCCCCAGCTTCAACCCACCCGCAGACGGTATCGCCCTAGACGGCCTGCGCCGAGGCTGGGCTCACATCGAGCGCGCCACGAAGAATGGTCAAGATGCAGAGGCCAGATTCCACCTCATGAGCGCCAGCATGCAAGGCGCCATGGCCTTCCAAAAAGGCTTGGGTTGCGTGCACAGCCTCTCCCACAGCCTAGGCGGCGTCAACCCTCGCCTGCATCACGGCACACTGAATGCCATGTTCCTGCCGGCAGTGGTGCGCTACAACGCCTCGGCTGAATCCGTGCAAAAAGAAGACCGTCTTAACCGCATGGCACAAGCGATGAATCTCAGCTCAGGCACAGACGTGATCCCCGCGCTACAAGATATGGTGCACCGCCTTGGCCTGCCCAAAGGCTTGGCCGATATGAGCGTCACCACCGATCTTTACGAGAAAATCATCGACGGTGCTGTTACAGACCATTGCCACAAAACCAATCCTCGCATTGCCACGCGTGAGGAGTATGCAGCTTTGTTGGGTGAATCCATGAAGCTGTGAGCAACCTCGCTGCAAATCCACCTGGAGAGCGGCCATGGCACGCAGTCAGCCTGAAACCCGGTGCTCCGGTTAAAAGGCTGAGAATGATCGCATCAAGATTGTTAAATCGAGCCATAGAGATTTACCCCTTTGCCCACCAGCGCTATTTTCAGGCATTATCATTGCTTGCATGTGCTCGATGCACACGCATTCATTTACTTTTTTAGGAACAATTGCCATGATATTCAATGTGCGCTCTACCCTCGTTGCTGCCGCCGTGTTGACTGCCAGCGCTGCATATGCCCAGCCCGCCGTTATTTTTGACATGGGCGGCAAATTCGACAAATCTTTCAACGAAGCTGCTTACAACGGCGCAGAGCGCTTCAAAAAAGAAACTGGCACGCAATACTTGGAATTTGAAGTGACCAACCCGACCCAACGCGAGCAAGCGATCCGCCGCATGGCTGAGCGTGGCGCGAATCCGATCATCGGCATTGGTTTCAGCCAAGGCGGTGCGATTGAAAAAATCGCCAAAGAATTCCCGAAACTCAATTTCGCCATCATTGATTTCGTGGTGAAAGAGCCGAATGTGCAATCCGTCGTGTTCAACGAACACGAAGGCAGCTTTTTGGTCGGCATGATGGCCGCGACAGCCTCTAAAACCGGCAAAGTCGGCTTCGTCGGCGGCATGGACATTCCGCTGATCCGCAAATTCCAATGCGGCTACGAGCAAGGCGCGAAATTTGCCAATGGCAAAGTCGAAACCTTTGCCAACATGACCGGTACCACTGGCGCGGCATGGAACGATCCAGCACGCGGCGGCGAGCTGGCCAAAGCGCAAATGGCCAAGGGTGCAGACGTGATCTTTGCAGCCGCCGGTGGCACGGGCATGGGCGTGTACCAAGCCGCTAAAGACAGCGGCAAACTCGCCATCGGTGTCGACAGCAACCAAAACCACATTCAGCCTGGCACCATGCTCACCTCGATGGTCAAGCGCGTCGATACCGCTGTGTACAACGTGATGAAAAAGCACACGCCCGGCATCAGCGCCCTTGGCTTGAAAGAAGGCGGCGTGGATTACGCAATGGATGCAAATAACGAGAAGCTCGTCTCAGCGGACATGCGCAAAAAAGTTGATGCAGCAAAAGCCGACATCATCTCCGGCAAGATCAAAGTCGTTGATTACATGGCTGCGAGCAAGTGCTCTTGATCTTTCATTAAGAGCTTTTTAGTCCCCTAATAGAAGAACACGGAAGGCACAGAGTATTCACGGAAGACACGAAAAATTTAATTTTTCTTTTCTGTGATTTCCGTGTGATTTCCGTGACTTCCGTGTTCTAAAGATCCATGATATCCAACGCATCGAATGCCACCGAAAGCCGCACAGCTGTGCGGCTTTCTCGTATTTGCAAGCGCTTCGGCGCAGTGGTGGCCAATGCGGATGTGGATTTACGCATTGTGCAAGGCACGATTCACGGCATCGTGGGGGAAAACGGCGCAGGAAAATCGACATTAATGTCGATCTTATATGGCTTTTATACGGCTGATTCTGGCGAGATAGAAATCGAAGGTCAACCGGTCAAGATCAAGAATTCTCACGAAGCCATCGCTTTAGGCATCGGCATGGTGCATCAGCATTTCATGCTGGTCGATAACCTGAGCGCCTTAGACAACATCTTGCTCGGCGTAGAAACTTCTTTGCTGCTAAAAACAGCGCAACTTGACGCGCGCACCAAGTTGCAGGCTCTGATGCAAGACACGGGCTTGACCGTGAATCTTTATACACTGGTAGAAGATTTGTCCGTCGGCGACCGCCAGCGCTTAGAAATCCTCAAAGCCCTGCATCGCGGCG
>JANNED010000345.1:0-1541 GCA_031388245.1 Variovorax sp. | reverse complement strand
CGTCACGCTCTATGGCGCCGACCCAGCCGTGCGCCCCGACATTTACGGCAAGGTCGGCAACAGCGGCGTGAGCATTGCCACGCTGGATGACATGAAGGTGCTGTATTCCGGCTTCGATCTCACGCAGCCAACGACTTCCGTGAGCATGACGATTAACGGCCCAGCGCCTACGATCCTCGCCATGTTCATGAACACTGCGATTGATCAAAACCTAGAAAAATTCAAAACCGACAACGGCCGCGAGCCCACCGACACCGAAGCGCTCAAGGTACGCGAGTGGACGCTCGCCAATGTGCGCGGCACGGTGCAGGCCGATATTTTGAAAGAAGACCAAGGGCAAAACACCTGCATCTTCTCCACTGAATTCAGCCTCAAAGTGATGGGCGATATTGCGCAGTATTTTGTGCAGCACGATGTGCGCAATTTCTACAGCGTGAGCATCAGCGGCTATCACATTGCAGAGGCGGGCGCGAACCCCATTTCACAACTCGCGTTCACGTTGAGCAATGGCTTCACATTTGTAGAAGCCTATCTCGCGCGCGGCATGCACATTGACGATTTCGCACCCAATTTGAGTTTCTTCTTCAGCAACGGCATGGACCCTGAATACACCGTGCTCGGCCGCGTGGCGCGTCGCATCTGGGCCATTGCCATGCGCGATAAATATGGCGCGAATGAGCGCTCACAAAAGCTCAAATACCACGTGCAAACCAGTGGCCGCAGCCTGCATGCGCAAGAAATTCAGTTCAACGATATTCGCACCACCCTGCAAGCCCTGATTGCGATTTACGACAACTGCAATAGCCTGCACACGAACGCGTTTGACGAAGCGATTACCACGCCCACCGAGGAGAGCGTGCGCCGCGCCATGGCCATTCAGCTCATCATCAACCGCGAATGGGGCTTGGCTAAAAACGAAAATCCAAGCCAAGGTAGCTTCATCATCGACGAACTTACCGAGCTGCTAGAAGAAGCCGTGCTCACAGAATTCGAGCGCATCAGCGAGCGCGGCGGCGTATTAGGTGCGATGGAAACCGGCTACCAGCGCGGCAAGATTCAAGACGAATCCATGCACTATGAAATGCTCAAACACACCGGCGAGCTGCCCATCATCGGCGTGAATACCTTCCGCAATCCGCATGGCGACACCACGCCGGAGACTCTGGAGTTGGCGCGTTCGACCGAGGAAGAGAAGCAAAGCCAACTCAAACGCTTGAATGATTTCCAAGAGCGCCACAAATCAACTTCCCCCGCAGCCCTCGCACGCCTGCAGCAAGCCGTGATCGACGATCACAACGTGTTTGAAGTGCTCATGGATGCCGTCCGCGTCTGCTCGCTCGGCCAAATCACGAATGCGCTGTTTGAAGTGGGCGGGCAGTATCGGCGGAATATGTGAATGTGATGCTACTCGTCAAGCCGAGCCTACAGCACATCGATTCCTACGTGCAAGCGCTTGCGCGCGGCTGGTTGCCCAACAACATGCGCGCTGCGCAAGCGCAAGAAGAGCTAGACAAAATCAAGGCTGATGTCGGAGCTTTTCT
>JANNED010000280.1:0-2974 GCA_031388245.1 Variovorax sp. | reverse complement strand
GATTTGCAGCGCAATGGCCAGATCAAATGCGAAGGCGTGAAATGCCTCGTGCTCGATGAAGCTGATCGCATGCTTGATCTCGGCTTTTCTGATGACCTCGCCGCGATTCACCAACTGACTGAGAAGCGCGAGCAAACCATGATGTTCAGCGCAACATTCGCCGCTCGCATTCAGCAGCTCGCCGCTCGCGTGATGCGCGACAACGGCAAAGCCGCTCAGCGCATCACCATCGATAGCCCGCAAGACAAACACGTCAACATCACGCAAAAGCTTTTCTGGGCCGACAACTTGGTCCACAAGCGCAAGCTGCTCGACCATTGGATGCGCGAGACGTCCATCGTGCAAGCCATCGTATTCGCCAACACACAAATCGAATGCGATTCACTTGCGCAAGATTTGATCGATGCCGGCTTTGATGCCGCAGCATTGCACGGCGCGCTCAGCCAGCATTTGCGTAACAAGCGTCTGAAAAGCCTGCGCGATGGTCACATCCAATTCTTGGTAGCCACCGACGTGGCCGCGCGCGGCATTGACGTGCCCAGCATTTCCCACGTGTTTAACTACGGCCTGCCATTGAAAGCCGAAGACTACACGCACCGCATCGGCCGCACAGGCCGCGCAGGCCGCGATGGCATGGCCGTGACTTTCGCAGAGCCGCGTGACCGTTTTCGCATTCGTGACATCGAAGATCACACACGCCAGCAACTCAAGGCTGATGTGATTCCTGGCTTGGAGCCAACCGATCGCCCACGCGAGCCGAAAAAGCCATTCGGCAAATTCGGCAGCAGCGATGGCCGTGGTTTTGCTGGCAAGAGCTTTGGCGGCGGCGGTGGCTTTGGCGGTGATCGTCGCGGCAGTGGCGGCGGTGGTTTTAATGACCGTGGTGGAGATCGCGGCTTTGCTGGTAAACCGAGTGGCGGCGGCTTCGGCGGCCGTACTGGTGGCTTTGGTGGTGATCGCGGTGGTGATCGCGGTGAGCAACGCAGCTTCGGTGGCGGCGATCGTGGCGGTTTTGCGGGTCGTCCCGACAACCGTTCAGACCATCGCGGTTTCGGCGGTGGCTTCCAAGGCAACGACCGTGGCGAGCAGCGCAGCTTCGCACCACGTGGTGATCGCGGTGATGACAGCCGTGGCCGTGAAGGTAGCTTTGGCGGCGGTGGCTTCGGTGGCGATCGCGCTGAGCGCGGCGACCGCGGTGACCGTGGAAATGGCTTCTCTGGCAACGGCTTCGCTGGCGACAAACCCTTCGGCAAAAGCTTCAAGCCCCGCGCCCCAAGCTTTGGTGCAGGCGCTGGCGGCAATGGTTTTGGTGGCGACAATAAATTCGCTGGCAAAGAAGGCAAAACTTTTTCCAAACCATTTGCTAAAACTGGTTTCAAACCCGCTGGCAAAAGTTTTGCGAGCAAAGCACCTCGCTAAAAGTTAATCGCTAGGCGACTGAAGAGCATCTACAAAAGAGCTCGCAAAAAAAGCTGCTACCTCGCAAGAGGCCGCAGCTTTTTTAAAGGACGCTTATAAAGTAATTTATTCAGCCGGCTTGATATTCAACTCAGCCGCCAACTTCTGCCACCGCGCATAGTCCGCTTCAAGCTGAGTTTTCATCTCCGCAGGGCTGCCATTGCCCGCCACCAATTCCAGTGCATCTAGGCGCACTTTCGTATCTGGCATCTTGAGCAATTCGCTCATCGCAGCCGAGACGCGATTCACGACTGAAGCAGGCGTTTTAGCCGGAGCGAGCAGGCCAAACCATTGCTCATAATCCATCCCGTTGATACCCACTTCGGCAAACGTCGGCACATTCGGGTAATCAGGATGGCGCTTGGTGCCCGTCACAGCCAGCGGCACGAGCTTGCCCGACTTCACGTTGCTAGCCGCACTCGTCATCGTTGTGATGAATGTGTTTACTTGCCCACCCATCAAATCAATCATCGCGCGCGAGCTGCCTTGATATGGCACAGCCGTGAACTTAATGCCGCTGCGCGCGCGAAACAAATCCACCACCACTGAGCCCGTGCCCGCAATCGCCATGGTGAGCTTCTCGGGATTCGCGCGTGCGAACTTGATCACGTCTTGTGCCGTCTTCGCTTCAAAGGCAGGATGTGTGAGCAAGAAGGCGGGCGTTTTGCCAATGAGCGCCACCGGCGTGAAATCATTCACCGCGTGATACGGCATCTTCGCCGTGTAAATCGGCGTGCTCGTATGAAACACATCCACCAGCACCAAGCTATAGCCATCGGCTGCAGACTTGGCCACGATATCCGTCCCAATCATTCCGCCTGCGCCGCCCTTGTTGTCAATCACCACCGAGCTTTTCAAAATCTGCGACAACTTATCCGCCACCATCCGCCCGGCGGCATCCGAGCTCCCACCCGCCGGGAATGGCACGACGATTTTGATGGGCTTGCTGGGGTAGTCTTGGGCGAACGCGGTTGATATTGGCAAGCTTGTGGCTAGAGACGCTGCTCCTAAGGTGTTTAAAATTTCTCGGCGTGAAATGTTTGGCATGGATGCTCCTGATTTATTTCTGGATAGAAGAGATGAAATGATTCTATAGGGCGTTAGTGCAAGCCACATATTTGCGAAAATACATACCAAGAAGCTGATTTTCAGCACACCTCGATAGACACGCAGACAAAATTCGCACTATGAGTGATTCACTTCCATCCCCCATGAAATTCATCCGCCAAGATGTGCAATCGATGCACGCCTATGCGATTCAAGACAGCGCGGGCTTCATCAAGCTCGATGCGATGGAGAATCCGTTTTCGCTGCCTGCTGAGATGCAAAAAGCGCTCGGCGAGCGGCTGGGCAAGGTGGCGATCAATCGTTATCCGGGTGCGCGGGTGGAGGATTTGAAAACTGCGCTTCGCAGCTACGTGCAAGTACCCGCGTCGCACGGCTTGATGCTGGGCAATGGCTCGGATGAGCTGATTTCTTTGCTGGCAATGGCTTGCGACATTCCGAATGGCAAGAT
>JANNED010000254.1:0-12053 GCA_031388245.1 Variovorax sp. | reverse complement strand
CGGCAACAGATGCCGCCAAGACCACTGGTTGTGGCGCAGCGTCATCCAAATCACAGCCAGCGCAAAAACACCACCGTGCAGCGTCAGCATCCACAGCGTGAAGTCAGAGCGGCCATTTGCGATGCGTGAAAAACCAACATTGAGCAGGTTGTAGTACACAACAAAGGCCAACAGAGCAAAAGCAATGCCAAAACCACGCCCTGCTCTTGGATTCACCGCTGAGAGCAAAAGCGCGATCAGCAAGAGGTTAAAAGCCGACACAGCCAAGCCAAGCCGCCAGCTGAGCTCGGCTAAATTGAGCGCCGTCGGCTTGGTCAGCAAATCGATGGTGTCGAGAGATTTTGCGGGTTGGATATTGGATTCCCCAAGGCGGGAATTTTTGGCCAAAACGGAATACTCTTCAAAATCAATCAGTTTGACCTGTCCGTTGTCTTTGGTTTGCTCCATGCGCTGGCCGTTTTGTAGCACAATAAAAGAATCCGATTGCAGGCTTTCCACGCGGCCACTGCGGGCGGCTGTGATGATTTGCTTGCCGCCGTCTGTCTCAGATACGAAGATATTGCGCGCTTGGCTTCCAGCGATGTTGATTGAAGAGGATGCTTGGGCAGCTGGCGTGCCCAAGCTGGCATTTTTGCCTGGCCCAGCGTCAGTGGCTTCGACAAAAAAAACGCGCGAGCCCGATGCATTTTCCTGAAACTGGCCGATCGAGATCCGATCTAAATCACTGCGCTGCTCGTATTGGCTGCGCAATTTGTTGGTCTGCTGCGCTGTCCAGGGCCAAACGAAAAGCGCCAAAGCGGCGATCGCCAGCAAGATAGGCCAAGCAAACCGCAAGACTGGGCTGATGAAACCCGAAAATCCTTTGCCCGATGCAAACCACACTGCCATTTCCGATTCTCGGTACATTCGTGAGAGTGTGTTGGTCACCGCAATAAACAGTGACAGGGTCATGATGGTAGATAAATGCCCAAGCACGGCATAGCTCATGAACATGATCACATCGCTAGGGTTGACACTGCCGCGCGCGGCCAAACCCAGCGAACGAATCAACATCATGCTCATCACCACGGTGATCAGCACCACCAAAGTAGCCACAAAACTGCGGGCTAATTCTTGGCGGATGGAGGAATGGAATAACATAGCAAGGGTGAGTACGAATGAATTGCGGCCACTGTAGGCCAACATCATTATTTTTGAGAGTATCGCATGGACTTTGAGCTGAAAAAACTGAACCTCATGCAAGCCGCACAAACTGCTGCCGCATGCGTGGTCTTGCTTGTGGCGAAATCCGCCGCCGATCAAAAACACAAATCTACAACCAAGCAAAAAAACAAGGCATCTGTGCCCGAGGATGCGTTGTCTCAATTGCTCGCGCAGGCGCAACTTGCGGGCGATTTCGACGGTTCCGCAGGGCAAATTTTGCAAGCCTACGCCGTGCCAGGTATCAAGGCAGCGAGGGTGCTGCTCGCAGGTGTAGGTGCGGGGCAGGCCAAAGATGTGGGCAAGGCCGTTGCCGCCGCCCTGACGGCCATAAAATCTGCCCCGCATGCACCAATTGCGAAGCCACTTCTGAAGCCTTCGTCTGCTCAAGACGCTGCGCTGCCTAGTGCGTCTCAAACTGCACTGCTCGTTTGGGCACAAGAGGCCCATGCAGTCGGGATACAAGCTGCTTTGCATGCAGCAGATGCCTCGCTCTACACCTACAGCGCCACCAAAAGCAAGCCAGCCCTGGCAAAGTTCGCGCGTGTGATCTTTGCAGTGAGCCATCCGCAAGCTCTTCAAGCAAAGTTTGATGAAACCATCGCCTGCATCGCAGGCGTTGCGCTCGCCCGTGAGTGGGGAAATCGCCCTGCCAACCATGCCACCCCGACGCTGCTGGCCAAAGCAGCGCAGGCCATCGCTGCAGGTCAATCGCCTGTGAGTTGCGAAGTGCTTGGGCTCAAACAGGTGGCCAAGCTCAAAATGGGTTCTTTCATGGCTGTGGCGCAAGGCTCAGCCGAGCCGCTGCGATTCATCGTGCTCAAATACCTCGGTGCAGGTCAAGCTGTGCGCCCCGCTGTGTTGGTCGGTAAAGGCATCACGTTTGATACGGGCGGCATCTCTATCAAGCCTGCCGCCGAGATGGACGAGATGAAATTTGACATGTGCGGTGCAGCCAGTGTGCTGGGCGTGTTCAAGGCGCTCGCTGTACTCAAGCCCAAAATCAATGTGATAGGCCTGATTCCAAGCTGCGAAAACATGCCTTCGCACCAAGCCATCAAACCCGGTGATGTGGTGACCAGCATGAGCGGTCAAACCATTGAAATCCTGAACACGGATGCTGAAGGCCGCCTGATTTTGTGCGATGCGCTCACCTATGCCGAGCGCTTCAAGCCTGCTGCTGTGATTGATATCGCCACGCTCACCGGAGCTTGCGTGGTGGCGCTTGGTTCAGTGCGTAGCGGCTTGTTCAGTGCAGATGATGATTTGGCCGCGCAGCTTTTGCTGGCAGGCGAGGCAGCGCATGATTTGGCATGGCGCATGCCACTTGATGAAGACTACGCTGAAGGCTTGAAAACAAATTTCGCCGATGTGGCCAATATCGCTGGCCGCATGGGCGGAGCGATCACAGCAGCTAAATTCTTACAACGGTTTGCTGGCGCTTACCCGTGGGCACATCTGGACATTGCTGGCACGGCATGGAAAAGTGGTGCAGCCAAAGGCTCGACAGGGCGGCCCGTACCTCTTTTGATGAGTTTTCTTTTGAATTTCAAGCAAAAGCAGCCTCAAGCTGTTAAAAAATCAATATAGTTTGCTATCAAATAAAGAGCATGGCTTCTGTAGCTTTTCATTTCAACGCGCCCGACAAACTCGCCTATGCTTGTCGCCTGCTGCGCAAAGCTGTGGCAAACGGCAGCACAGTGGCCGTGCTCGGGGATCAGGCATGGCTGGCAAAGCTGGATGTGCAATTGTGGAGCTTCAGTGCCTTGGATTTTGTGCCACACGGCTTTGCCAACAGCTTGAGTGAACAACACCGCGAATGCACACCGGTTTGGCTTTGCGCATCAGCCGAGCAGGGCATTGGCAGGCAAGTGCTGGTCAATCTGATGCAAAGCTTTCCTGGCGGCATCGACGTTTTTGATCGCGTGATTGAGGTTGTGAGCCAAGATCAAGCGGATCGACAAAGCGCCAGATTGCGCTGGAAGCAATACACTGAGCTGGGCTATGAGATCGTGCGGCATGATCTTGAAATCGCCACCTGAACGATGATACAAAAATCTCCTCCCCGATACGTCCCCACTTTGACGCAGGTGGTTGCAACCAAGCCACCGGGCCCTGCACCTGCCAACGCACTGCTGCAAAGCGCCTCGTCAGTGCCATCGGAAACAAAACAGCTCACAGCCGATGATCTCGCGCAGCTGCTTCGTCAACAATTGCTCGTGCGCACGCGCCAATACATCGATATTGAACTGCAGCGGCGCATCCGGGAGGCGGTCTCTCAGCTGGCACTGGCGCATGCGCAAAAACTCTTTGAGGAATTGCAGCCTCAGCTCGAATCCACCATCTGCCAAGTGGTAGACGAGGCGGTCGCTCAGGCGGTTGCACATGCTGCCGCGAATGCCCCATAAGCCATCCCAATATTGGCATGGTGAAAATACTGAGGGGGAGAATTCAAAAGAATGGACAAAGTTCCGCTTTTTAGGGTATCTTCTCGTTTTCGCTCATTAACATGGAGAATCGCTGAATGAAGCACACCTTGAAACTGTCGGCAACAGCCGCCGCCATCGCCTTGACCTTGATTGCCTGCGGCAAAAAGGAAGAGCCCGCCAAAGCAGCAGCACCAGCCGCTGCCCCTGCAGCAGCGCCTGCTGGTGACATGACTGTCGTCAAAATTGGCCACGTTGGCCCCGTCAGTGGTGCCATCGCCCACCTCGGCAAAGACAACGAACTCGCTGCACGCATGGCCGTTGCAGATTTGAACGCCAAAGGCTTGAAAATCGGTGGCAAAACCGCTAAGTTTGAGTTGCTGGCTGAAGACGACGGCGCTGACCCAAAACAAGGCACTGCTGCCGCGCAAAAGCTGGTTGACAGCAAAGTCAACGGCGTGATCGGTCACCTCAATTCCGGCACATCGATTCCTGCATCCGCTATTTACAGCGCTGCTGGCATCCCACAAATCTCCCCATCGGCCACGAACCCTAAATTCACCCGCCAAGGCTACAAAACGACTTTCCGTGTGGTAGCTGACGACGTGCATCTGGGCGGCACCCTCGGCAAGTATGCTGTGAACACGATCAAAGGCAAAAGCATTGCCGTGATTGATGATCGCACGGCTTACGGCCAAGGCGTGGCAGAAGAGTTCAAAAAGGCTGTCGAAGCAGCAGGTTCCAAGACCGTCGCTCATGAGTTCACCACTGACAAATCCACCGATTTCATGGCCATCTTGACATCGATCAAAGCCAAGAAGCCAGACGTGATTTTCTTCGGCGGCATGGATGCAGTGGCCGGCCCGATGATGAAGCAGATCAAGCAGCTCGGTCTCAAAGTCAAGTTCTTGGGCGGCGACGGCATCTGCTCTGCAGAGTTGGCCAAATTGGCTGGCGATGCCATGGCCGATGACCAAGTCGTTTGCGCTGAAGCTGGCGGCGTTGAAGGCGAAGGCAAAGCAGCCATGGAGAAATTCAAGGTTGATTTCAAAGCCAAAAACAACATTGATGTCCAAGTCTATGCACCTTATGTGTACGACGCTGTGAACGTGATGGCTGCCGCCATGGTGAAGGCCGATTCTGCTGATCCAGCTAAATATCTGCCTGTATTGGCCGCTACCTCTGACTACAAAGGCGTGACCGGAGTGATCGCATTTGACGAAAAAGGCGACATCAAAAACGGCGCACTGACTTTGTACACCTTCAAAGGTGGCAAGCGCAGCGAAATCGCTGTTGTGCGTTAAACATCGCCTGATTTTCGATCAGCACGAAGAAAACAATTTCCACTCGAGATTCAAGGGAGCCAGTAGGCTCCCTTTTTTTTGCAGTCAACGGCTCGCAATGCCGATGATCTTGCTGCCAGCTTTGATATTCTTTTTGGCAAACCAACCCAAGTTCATCTCCAACACATAACGCACGGGCTGGGTCGAGCAATGTGGATTCAAAGTTTGTGGTTGCATATCGACCAAATTCACAATCGTGCCATCGTCTGCCACAAATGCAGCAGTCAGTGGAATCAACGTATTTTTCATCCAGAAGCATTGCTGGCTGGGTTGCTCAAAAACAAATAGCATGCCCTCATGCATCGGCATCGATTTGCGCCACATCAGTCCAATTTGCCGCTCTTGAGGTGTCCGTGCAAGCTGCGCATCAATGCGATGCATGCCAGATTGCAGTGTTGTACGCTTTAAATCCAGCTGCGGCTCTTCCTGTGCCCAAGCCAGTGTGGCGCTCGCGGCGATGACAAAGCCAAGCATTCTGCGGCGAGCGAGTGTCGAAAAGATCCATGGCGCTGAGTTCATTCGGAAATTCTCCAATAAAACGCGTCTTAAAACAGGACTAACCATAAAAAATGCCCGTTGACGCAGAGCGCAACGGGCATTTTGAGAACAGAAAAACCTAAATTAGGCTTTCTTTTCTGCTTTAGCTTTTTTCTTAGCAGCTTTCTTTTCTTTCTTCTCGGCTTTTGCAGCTGCTTTTTTCTCGTCTTTCTTTTCCATTTTGGCTTCTGGCTTGGCAGCAGCAGCGGCTGGTGCAGCAGCAGGGGCAGCAGCAGCTGGTTTAGCAGCAGGAGCGGCAGCCGGAGCAGCTGGAGTTTGTGCGAATGCGCCAGCAGCGAAAAGGCCAGCAATGAGAGCAGCGATCAATTTAGACATGTCAGTTTCCTTGGATTAACTAAAAAATCTCCCACTTGGGAGTAGTTCAATAACGAGCATGCTTTACGAGCGGTTGACAAACTGTGGCGAAGCTTGTGTAAAAAGTTTCAGTGATTTTAGGGTTTACCCCAATCATGGCCTTTCACGCCAGAACTCGTTTGAATGATTTTTTGAATCGAGACCCGTTATATTACTCAGAGTTTAAGTCTTCGCCTTATGTATCAGCACATCATCATCCCTACCAGCGGCAAAAAAATCACAGTGAACTCAGATGGGGCGCTTGATGTACCCGATGAGCCGATCATTCCTTACATTCAAGGCGACGGCACAGGCTTAGACATCACACCTGTCATGCTGCAGGTGGTGGATGCAGCGGTGATGAAAGCCTATCGTGGCAAGAAAAAAATTCATTGGATGGAAGTCTATGCGGGTGAAAAATCCACCAAGATATACGGCCAAGACGTGTGGTTGCCGGAAGAAACACTGCATGCTGTCAAAGATTATGTGGTCTCCATCAAAGGCCCGCTCACTGCGCCCGTGGGGGGTAGCATCCGCAGCTTGAATGTGATGCTGCGCCAAGAACTTGATCTGTATGTCTGTCTGCGCCCTGTTCAGTATTTCAAGGGTGTGCCCTCACCCTTGAAAGAGCCTGAGAAAACCAACATGGTGGTCTTTCGTGAAAACAGCGAAGACATTTATGCAGGCATTGAGTTTGAATCGGGCAGCGATCAAGCCAAGAAAATGATCAAATTCCTGCAAGATGAAATGGACGTGAAGACGATTCGCTTTCCTGCCACATCCGGCATGGGTATCAAGCCCGTGTCGATTGAAGGCACGGAGCGCTTGGTGCGCAAAGCGATTCAATACGCGATTGATAACGACAAACCCAGCGTGACGATTGTTCACAAAGGCAACATCATGAAATTCACCGAAGGTGGTTTCCGGGATTGGGCTTACGTACTGGCACAAAAACAATTTGGTGCTGAGTTGATTGATGGCGGCCCATGGTGCCAATTCAAGAATCCGAAGACAGGCAGAAATATCATCATCAAAGACTGCATGGCAGATGCTTTTTTGCAGCAAATCCTGTTGCGCCCGGCTGAACACAGTGTGATTGCAACATTGAATTTGAATGGTGACTACATTTCAGATGCGTTGGCTGCGCAAGTAGGTGGTATTGGCATAGCGCCCGGCGCAAATCTGTCCGACAGCATCGCGATGTTTGAAGCGACACATGATGCAGCCTCCAAATACGCTGGCAAAGACTATGTGAACCCTGGGTCAGAGATTTTGGCGGCTGAAATGATGCTTCGCCATATGGGTTGGAAAGCAGCGGCTGACTTGATCATCACAGCCATGGAAAAATCAATCGCCAGCAAGAAGGTGACTTACGACTTTGCGCGCTTGATGGAGGGTGCAACGCAAGTGTCTTGCTCAGGATTTGGTCAGGTGATGATGGACAACATGTGATCATTTGCTCGTCAAACTTAAAAAAGCCGCTCAACATAGCGGTTTTTTTGATTTTCAGCAATGCAAAGCCGCAGCTTTGACAGGCTCAAAACCAGTGCTCTGCCAGAATCAGTAAGACATTTAAGGCCAAGCTATTCCTTCGCATCTTGCAAAATTACGCCTAGCCTTAAAATCAAGGCAATGAAGCAATTCTTTGGAACGCAATTGGCCACGAAATCTCCTCCTCCGCCCAGCAAGCCACCGCTCACGAGACCCGTGCCCGTTGAGGAGGGCGGCGACACCGTGGTGCTAGAGCGCCTACCGCTAAAAACGAAGCCACCGCAAATGTATCAAGTGGTCTTGCTCAACGACGACTACACCCCGATGGAGTTTGTTGTTGCAGTGATCCAAGAGTTTTTCAACAAAGACCGTGAAACAGCCACGCAGATCATGCTCAAAATCCATATGGAAGGCAAAGGCGTTTGTGGTGTGTTTAGTCAGGATGTGGCGGCGACCAAAGTGGATCGCGTGATGGAAGCGGCGCAAAAATCCGGCCATCCCTTGCAATGTGTGAGCGAGCCCACAACTTGAAAAGACAGAATGCAAAATAATGCTGCCAAAGCGCATTTTTACCGCAAAATGAAGACAGAAATTAATGACGAAAGCCAATAGGAATTCTTATGATTGCCCAAGAACTTGAAGTTAGTTTGCACATGGCCTTTGTCGAAGCGCGCCAGCAGCGCCATGAATTCATCACCGTGGAGCATTTGCTGCTCGCTTTGCTGGATAACCCGAGTGCTGCTGAGGTGTTGCGCGCCTGCGCCGCCAATATTGACGAGCTGCGTAAATCGCTCACCGCGTTTATCAAAGACAACACGCCGCAAGTCGCCGGCACGGAAGAAGTCGACACGCAGCCTACGCTCGGCTTTCAGCGCGTGATTCAGCGCGCTATCATGCATGTGCAAAGCACGGGCAATGGCAAGAAAGAAGTGACTGGCGCAAATGTGCTCGTCGCCATATTCGGTGAGAAAGACTCTCATGCTGTTTATTATTTGCACCAGCAGGGCGTGACGCGCCTCGACGTGGTGAACTTCATTGCCCACGGCATCAAGAAAACCGATCCACCTGAGCCGGCCAAAGCAGGTGATGGCTCGGGCGAGGGCGGCAGCGATGAGCGCGAAGAGAAATCTGAGAAGGCATCTCCGCTGGAGCAATACACGCAAAACCTGAACCAAATGGCCAAAGATGGCAAGATTGATCCGTTGATTGGGCGCGAGTATGAAGTGGAGCGCACGATTCAAATACTCTGCCGTCGCCGTAAAAACAATCCACTGCTCGTGGGTGAAGCGGGCGTAGGCAAGACGGCGATTGCCGAAGGCCTCGCATGGCGTATCACGCAAAAAGACGTGCCCGAGATCTTGGCCGAAGCTGTGGTGTATTCGCTCGACATGGGTGCATTGCTCGCGGGCACGAAGTATCGCGGTGATTTTGAGCAGCGCTTGAAAGGCGTGCTCAAAAGCTTGAAAGACAAGCCGAATGGCATTTTGTTCATCGACGAAATTCACACGCTCATTGGCGCAGGCGCGGCCTCCGGCGGCACGCTCGATGCATCAAATTTGCTCAAGCCTAGTTTGTCTAATGGTTCGCTGAAATGCATCGGCGCAACGACGTTTACCGAGTATCGCGGCATCTTCGAGAAAGACGCTGCGCTCTCTCGCCGCTTCCAAAAGGTGGATGTCGTCGAGCCAAGCATCGAGCAGACTGTAGAGATTCTCAAAGGCCTGAAGAGCCGCTTTGAAGAGCATCACAGCGTGAAATTTGCCACCAGCGCATTGGTGGCGGCGGCAGAGCTCTCTGCCAAATACATCAACGATCGCCATTTGCCAGATAAAGCGATTGACGTGATTGACGAAGCAGGCGCCGCGCAGCGCATCTTGCCGGCCAACAAGCGCAAGAAAACCATTTCTAAATCGGAAGTTGAAGAGATTGTGGCGAAGATCGCTCGCATTCCGCCAGCAAGCGTGAGCAACGATGATCGCAGCAAGCTGCGCAATATTGAGCGCGATTTGAAGAATGTGGTGTTCGGTCAAGATGCCGCACTCGAAGCCTTGGCGGCAGCCGTCAAAATGGCGCGTTCAGGCTTAGGCCGTGCAGACAAGCCCATTGGCTCCTTCCTCTTCTCCGGCCCCACCGGCGTGGGCAAGACAGAGGCTGCCAAGCAGCTTGCCAACATCATGGGCATTGATTGCATTCGCTTTGATATGAGCGAGTACATGGAGCGCCACGCCATCAGCCGTTTGATCGGCGCGCCTCCTGGTTATGTGGGCTTTGATCAAGGCGGCCTGCTCACTGAGGCGATCAGCAAGAAACCGCATTCCGTGTTGCTGCTTGATGAAATCGAGAAAGCACATCCTGATATTTTCAATGTGCTTCTGCAAGTCATGGATCACGGTACGTTAACGGACAACAATGGCCGCAAAGCCGATTTCCGCAACACCATCATCATCATGACGACCAATGCCGGTGCGGAGACGATGAACAAATCAACGATTGGTTTTACCAACTCGCGCCAGCAAGGTGATGAGATGGCTGATATCAAGCGCCTGTTCACGCCCGAGTTTCGCAATCGCCTCGATGCGATGGTCAGTTTCAAAGCATTGAATGAAGATGTCATCTTGCGCGTGGTCGATAAGTTTTTGCTGCAGCTCGAAACGCAACTCGATCAAAAGAAAGTCGATGTCACTTTCACCGATGCATTGCGCAAACATTTGGCGAAAAAAGGCTTCGATCCGCTGATGGGCGCTCGCCCGATGCAGCGATTGATCCAAGACACCATTCGCAAAGCGCTGGCAGATGAGCTGCTGTTTGGCAAGCTGGTCGATGGCGGCATCGTCACAGTGGATGTCGATGCAGAAGACAAAATCACGCTCGATATTCAACCGCTGCCCAAGAAAGAAGGCAAGGCCAAACCAGAAACAGAAGAGACCTCTGCGGACAGAGCTGCTTGAGGGCGATGCTGCAGCGGTTACGGCTGCGGTTGCGGTCTATAGCATGCGCTGTGTGATTCAGCGTTATTTTGATTTTCGAGGTGGCAGCCCCGTGTGCTGAGTGAGTACGGTGCCCTTGCGTGGTTGAGCTGAGCCTTGCGGTGTAGCGCTAGAAGCCAACAAACCACCTGTTCGTCCTTTGGTTTTGAGACCAGGTGCAAACGAGTTTTTCTTTCTGGCACTCACATAAGTGCCATCTGTGATGGGCTGAAATGTAGGAATGAGGTGGTGTTTGCCGTTGCCAATCAAATCGGCGCGACCCATGGCTTTGAGGGCTTCGCGTAGCAGGGGCCAGTTGTTGGCATCGTGGTAGCGCAGGAAGGCTTTGTGCAGGCGGCGGCGTTTGTCGCCTTTGACGATGTCGACCGGCTCTGCATCGCGGGTGACTTTGCGCAAGGGGTTTTTCTGGCTGTGGTACATGGCCGTGGCGGTGGCCATGGGCGATGGGTAGAAAGTTTGCACTTGGTCGGCGCGGAAACCGTTTTTCTTGAGCCAAATGGCCAGGTTCATCATGTCTTCATCGCGCGTGCCAGGGTGGGCGGCAATGAAGTAGGGGATGAGGTATTGCTTTTTGCCCGCCTCAGCGCTGTATTTGTCGAACAAGGTTTTGAACTTGTCATACGTGCCGATGCCGGGCTTCATCATTTTTGACAGTGGGCCGCCTTCGGTGTGCTCGGGGGCGATTTTGAGATAGCCGCCGACGTGATGCGTGACCAGCTCTTTGATGTATTCGGGGCTCTCAACCGCAAGGTCGTAACGCAGGCCGGAGCCGATCAAGATTTTTTTCACACCGGGCAGGGCGCGGCCTTTACGATAGAGCTGGATCAGGCTTTCGTGGCTGGTGTTGAGGTTGGGGCAGATGCCGGGATAGACGCAGCTGGGTTTGCGGCAGGCCGCTTCGATCTCGGGCGTTTTGCAGCCGATGCGGTACATATTGGCCGTGGGGCCGCCCAAATCGCTCACGACACCGGTGAAGCCGGGAATGGTGCGCATCGTTTCGACTTCTTTGAGGATGCTCTCTTCGCTGCGGCTTTGGATGATGCGGCCTTCATGCTCGGTGATGGAGCAGAAAGTGCAGCCACCAAAGCAGCCGCGCATGATGTTGACGCTAAAGCGAATCATTTCCCACGCCGGGATTTTGGTGACGCCATCATGTTTGCCATTCGCATCGGCATAGCTAGGGTGTGGCGATCTGGCGTAGGGCAGGTCAAACACCAAATCCATCTCTTGCGTGGTCAGAGGAATCGGCGGTGGCGTGATCCACACGTCTTGTGAGGTCGTGCCTTCGCCATGCTGCTGAACCAAGGCGCGGGCATTGCCGGGATTGGTCTCTAGGTGCAGCACGCGATTGGCGTGGGCATAGAGCACCGGGTCATCCTTGACTTGTTCGTAAGAGGGCAAGCGCACCACGGTTTGGCTGCGCGGCGGATTGGCCATGCCGTTTTTGCGCTGCACGGCAGGGTTGGGCACAAACTTGAGGGGTTGAATGCGTGCGCCCACCAAATCCGTTCGCCCTGAGCTTGGCCTGTCCTGAGCTTGTCGAAGGGTCGAAGGGCTGGGTGGGGCTTCGACAAGCTCAGCCCGAACGGGGGTGGCTTTATTCAAGTTTTTTAGGCCGGTAGCCGGTATGGAATCTGCGCGGAGTGCTATTGAATTAATAGTGTTCGTCGCATCCTCTTGGACGCACGTGCCACCTTGCTCACGCGCCAAATCCG
>JANNED010000253.1:0-1857 GCA_031388245.1 Variovorax sp. | reverse complement strand
CTTGGCCACGTACTCGGCCTGGATCTTCTGCTTGGCGAAGAAGCTGCGGATGGGTTTGAAGACCTTGTCGCTCTGCTCGGCATAGTGCTCCTGCAGCAGCGACTTCTCCAGCGCGGCCGCCGCGCGCGGGGGCACGGCCGGGGTCACATGCAGCAGGGTGTAGCGGTGGGCGTCGCCCAGCCATTCATCATGGGCCGCCAGGTAGGCCAGCATGCGCTTGGTGACCGGGCTGCCGTCGACGGGGATGAGGATCTTCATGGCCGTGCTCCAGGGGGATTCGTCTTGTGCCACGAGTGTCGCACCGCGACGGGGCGCGGGCTTGTCCTCGGTCAAGCCGGCGGCAACACGTCGATGGCCTTCTGCGGGTCGAAGCCCTCGGCCTCGCCCTTGCGCACCAGGCCCATCGCCTGGCTGACCACGCGGGTGGGCGTGCGCCCCGGGCGGGGCACGGTGTAGTCGTGGCGGCAGTGCAGGTGGCCGTGCAGCCACAGGTCGGCCAGCGGGATCAGGTCGTCGTCGGCGTTGCAGAAGCTGGCAGTACCCGGCTGCTTGCCGAAGCGCGGGTCGGCGCTGCGCAGGCTGGGCGCGAAGTGGGTGATGGCCACGGTGGCATCCCAGCCGCCCGGCGCCGCGCCGGGGTTGGGCTGCTGCAACTCGGCGGCGAGCCAGGCGCGGCAGGCCAGGGACTCGGCGCGCAACAGTTCGGGCGTGAGTGGTGCGCCGTCCAGCGTCGACCCCATCAGCTGCAGAAAGTAGGCTGCGGCGCGCTGTGCCCGTTCGCGCCCGGCGTCGCCGAACAGGTCGAAGTCCGACCAGCGCACGGTGCCGACAAAGCGCACCCGCAGGCCGGCAGCGCTGGTGCGCACCACGCGCTCGCGCTCGATCAGGCGGATGCCGTGGCCAGCGGCAAAACCGCGCAGGTCGTCCCAGCTGTGGCGCAGGTCGCGCTGGTCGAACTCATGGTTGCCGGCCACCATCAGCACCGGCACGGGCCAGCCGGCAAACCGCGCCAGCGCGTCCCAGCCGCTGTCGATGTCGCCGGCCAGCACCAGCAGCTCGGCGCCTGGCAGCGGCTGGGGGTCGAAGTCCTCGGATTCGAGGTGGAGGTCTGAAAACAGTTGCAGCCGCATGAGCGGCTGCAGTTTAGGTGTTGCCGAGGCCGCAGCCCCCCGCAGGGTCAGGCCGCCAGCTTCTGCTCGAACTGGCGCTTGATCGCCAGCAGCTTGGCCGGCAAGCGGTCGGCCAGCTGCTCGAACAGCGCACCGTGCAGGCCGATCTCGGTGGCCCAGGCGGTGCGGTCGATCGAGATCACCGACTGGTATTGCGCCTGGGTGAAGTCGAGCCCGGTCCAGGTGAGGTCACCGTAGCGCGGGCTGGTGCCCAGGAAGCTCTCCTCGCCGCCGGCCGTGCCTTCCACCCGCTCGAGCATCCACTTCAGCACGCGCATGTTCTCGCCATAGCCGGGCCAGACGAACTTGCCGTCGTCGCCCTTGCGGAACCAGTTGACGCAGTAGATGCGGGGCAGCTTGGCGCCGCTGGCGGCCACCTGGTCGCCCAGCTTCAGCCAGTGGGCGAAGTGGTCGCCCATGTGGTAGCCCATGAAGGGCAGCATCGCGAACGGGTCGCGGCGCACCACGCCCTGCTGGCCGGCGGCGGCGGCGGTGGTCTCGCTGCCCATGGTGGCGGCAATGTAGACGCCTTCGGCCCAGTTGCGGGCCTCGGTCACCAGCGGCACGGTGGTGCTGCGGCGGCCGCCGAAGATGAAGGCATCGATGGCGTAGCCGGTGGGCGAATCCCACTGCGGGTCGAGCACCGGGTTGTTGGTGGCGGCCACGGTGAAGCGCGAGTTCGGGTGCG
>JANNED010000226.1:0-17454 GCA_031388245.1 Variovorax sp. | reverse complement strand
CCAACAACGGCCCGAGCACGGCAGGCACCGTCAGCGCCATCGTCACCTTGCCCAATGGCAGCACCACCACCGTCACGCTGGGCACGACCACGCTGGGCAATGGCGCGACCACCAGCGGCATCGTCACCTTCACCGTGCCAGCTGCGCAGACTGCAACGATGACTTGGCGCGCTACAGTAGCAAGTGGCACGACGGAGACCAATACAGCAAATAACTCTGTGACTGGCATCACGACTGTCGTCAAGGTCTTTAATGCCTCAGTATCTGGTCGTGTGTGGCTAGACAGCAATAGCAATCGCACCTACAACCAAGGTATTGACAGTGACTTGGCAGGTTGGAAGGTCGAGTTGATCCAAGGCAATGTGGTGGTTGGCAATGCAATCACAGGTATCAATGGCACTTACACCATACCGGGTCAAACACCAGGAGGTGGATACTCAATTCGTTTCCGTAATCCTGTTGGCAATATTGTGACTGCAACACCGCTGAATCAAGCGTCGTTGGCAGACTCGGGAACAACAACGCGACCATCGACAGGTACTACAACGAGTCAGGTGGCAGGTTCGATAACTTACTCTGGTGAGATCAGCAACATCACGCTTTACGCTGGCGACAATGTATCGGATCAGAACTTGCCGATTGATCCACAAGGTGTTGTTTATGATTCAGTCAGTCGCACTATTCTGTATGGAGCAAGTGTTACTTTGGTCTACGAAGGTGTCGGAACATTTAATCCTGCAACGCATCTCATCCCACTGTTCCCTGGCGACGTACCAACTGGTGTACAGCCTGGCAATTATCAGTTTGTGTTGCAGCCGACAGCCCCAACGGCTGGTATTTACCGACTCGTTGTCACACCTCCTGTAGGGTATGCAGCAACACCAGCAGTACAAGGCGGCGTGTCGTTACCGGGTATTTCGCCCGGTACAACAGGCATTGATACAAATGGCGTCTATACACCGCCAATCAACACGCCATTCGTTAACGTGCAGCCGCAGGGTGGAGCGCCAAGTTTGGGTATCAATAGTGCTAAAGCAGTTGGTGTAGATGGAACTCAATATTTCTTGGCTTTCAGATTTAACTCTGGAGCTGCCAATGTGTTCCATAATCACATTCCGCTTGATCCATTGACCAGCGGCGCACTTTTGGTGAGCAAAGTGGGTGACAAATCAGTGGCTGAGGTAGGCGACTCTGTACGTTATACGATTCGTATGCGCAACACGACTGCTGGCTCAATTCCTAGTGTGCAATTGGAAGACCTGTTGCCTGCGGGCTTCCGATATATTCCCGGCACAGCTCGTCTGAACACCAATGCCTTGGCCGATCCAGTGGGCGGTATTGGTCGCGCGTTGACATTCAACATTGGTTCTGCGGGCGCTGTTCCTGCAAATACAACGTGGGAACTGAGCTACTTCGTCCGCTTGGGTGTAGGTTCGCAGCAGGGCGATGGTATTAACCGCGCCACAGCAGTGTTCAGTGGTGTGAATGGCCCTGTGCGTTCCAACACTGCGCAGTTCCGCGTGCGTGTCCAAGGCGGTGTGTTCAGCAACGAGGGTTGCATCATTGGTAAAGTCTATGTGGATTGCGATGGCAATTCTGTGCAAAACAATGAGAGCGGCTCACGCGAGCTTGGCATCCCCGGCGTGCGACTGATCATGCTCGATGGAACGCAGATCACCACTGACAGCGAGGGCAAATACAGCATTTGCGGTGTGAAGCCCCAGACGCATGTGATCAAAGTTGATCGCACCACGTTGCCTAAAGGCTCGCGTCTGGTGCCATCATCAAATCGGAATGCTGGCGTAGGCGACAGTATCTTTGTGGATCTCAAAGGCGGTGAGTTGGCACGCGCTGACTTCATCGAAGGCTCTTGCTCACCTGAGGTGCTCGATCAAGTCAAGGCGCGCAGAGCTCAAGGCAATATCTTGGCGCCTGAAAAAGAAACAACGCCTGATTTGAAGATCGACAACCGCCCTTTGCAGATTGAGCAGCAAATCCTGCCTGGTCTGCGTCCAGAATCGCAATCGCAATTGCAATCGCCAGCAACAGGCAGTGCTGGAGGTAAAGCGCCATGAATTTACGTTTCACCCCGATTGCCATAGCAATTGCATTGCTACCTTTGGCTGCTTGGTCGCAGCCTGCACCTGCGACCAAAACAGCGGTCACGAGCGCTGATCTGCCGGATGCCAAGAGTCTGTTTGAAACGGGTGGGCAAGCTGATATTGGCCCGCGTCCGTTCAATTCATTTCTGGCACGCCTGAGCTCGCCTGTCGATCAAATCAAGTTGAGCACTGCTGCAGACAACCTGCCTGCAGATGGTGTAAGTGGTACCGACATTCGCTTGCAATTGATCGACAGCAAAGGGCTGGCGATCAAGGGTGAGCAATTCGTGACCATCGAGGTCAACGGAGGTGCGCGGATTCTTTTGCCTGGGCGGTTAACTTCTGAGTCTGGTGCAGACCGAGGTGATGTTGATCGGATCACACCCGGCGTGCAAGCCAAAGTGACGGATGGTGTGTTGTCATTCAAGCTCATTGCTCCGTATCAGCCTGATGCCGTCACGGTGCGCGTCAGTGTGAGCGGAGTCTCTGAGCGGATTGTGGTGCGTTATGTGCCTGATCTGCGTGATTTGGTGGCAGTCGGGTTGATTGAAGGTCGTCTGCGTTCCGATAAATTTGATCCCAAAGCCATCGTACCCGTGCGAGAGAACGACGGCTTTGAGGAAGAGCTAAAAGGCTTTAACAAAGACTTCAATGGTGGACGCTCCAGTTTCGGCGCGCGTGCAGCGATGTATTTAAAAGGCAAGGTCAAAGGCGATTACTTGCTGACTATGGCCTACGATTCCGACAAAGACACCCGCAAACAACTGTTTGAATCGATTGATCCCAACGCCTTCTATCCTGTTTATGGTGATTCGAGCTTGAAAACCAAGGATGCGCAAAGCACTGGCAAGCTGTATGTTCGCTTGGATAAAAATCGCAGTTATTTACTGTGGGGTGACTACACAACGCAAGATGCTAATCCCGCACGCCGATTGAGCCAATACAACCGCACACTACCCGGTGCGCGTGGCCACTACGAAGAAGGTAATGCGGTCGTGAATGCGTTTGTGGCGCAAGAAAGTTTCAAGCAAGTGGTTGATGAATTCCCGGCACGCGGTGTATCGGGCCCTTATACGGTATCTAACCCAAACGGTATCAAGGGCACTGAGCGGATCGAGATCATCGTTCGAAAGCGCGATCAGACCTCTGTGATTTTGAAAACAACACCTCTTGCACGCGAAACGGATTACGAGTTTGAGCCATTCAATGGCCAAATCCTTTTCAGAGCACCTGTTCCAAGCATTGATGATCAGCTCAACCCGGTTTCGATCCGTGTCAGCTACGAAGTTGAGCAGGGCGGCAAAAGGTATTTCATCTTTGGTGCTGACGCACAGTACAAACTCTCAGACCGTTTGACGCTAGGCGCTGCTGTGGCGCGTGACGACAATCCTGTCACGGGCCAAACCATTGTGGGCGCGAATATCGTGCTCAAACTCAGCAAGAGTACCGAGCTAGTCGCTGAAGTGGCACGCTCCAAGAGCTTGGTCAATACAGATCCGAATGGGTTTAACACCAACAACAGCGCCAACTTTATCGGCAAATCCGGTGAAGTCGATGGCAATGCCGTGCGTGTTGAAATTCGCCATGCAGACGAGACTGTGCGAGCCAACGCCTACGTGCAGCGCGCCGACAATGATTTCAACAACGCCTCTAGCGGCTTGACTGGCGGCAAACAAGAAATTGGCGGTGCAGTCACTTACAAGGCCACTGAAAAAATCACGATTACTGCGGATGCCCAGCGATCGCGAGACAACATCAACGGCAGCGAAAACCAATCTGCATCGATTGCGGGTGATCTTAAGTTGACAGATCGGTTGAGCATTGGCGGCGGTGTGCGCCGTGTCGAGCAAAATGCCATCAGTGCTGCTCAGCAGACGGTGAACAACTGCCTGAATACAACCAGTGTTTACACTGGCGCAGTATCTGGCTACAACACTGGCTATGGCATCAGTCAAGTGGGCAATCAGCAAATTGACCCAGCCACAGGCTTGCCGGTAATTTGTAACACCGCGATTAACCCGCTCGCGGCACCTGCGCAGGCACTGGATCGCACCTCTGTATTTTTGCGTGCAGGCTACAAAGCCACGGACAAGCTCAACATTGACGGTGAATTACAAAACATCACAGGGACAGACTCGGCCAGCACGGCCAAACTTGGCCTGCGTTATGCAGCAACTAAGAGCGTTGACCTGACTGGCGAGATGCAACGCGAGTTTGGTGCAAGCAACAATAATTTGTATCGCCTCGGCGCAGACTGGCGCGTGGCTGAGAAGACACGCCTTTACTCGCGTTATGAATATTCTCACACTTACAGCGCCAACTACGGCTTGGGCGTTGGGCCACTCTCGCGCGCATTCGCGCTTGGCATCGACACGCAGTACATGCAAGACGGATCTCTCTTTAGTGAATACCGCTTGAATGACAGTGGTTCTGGTAAAACCATTCAAAACGCCGTGGGTTTACGCAATGGATGGAATATCGCTGAAGGTTTGCGTTTGCAGACCAGCGCTGAGCGCGTGGTCAGCACATCAGGCGATTCAACCGCTTTGAGCTTGGGTGCAGAGTACACGGCCAATCCCTTGTGGAAAGGGTCAAGCCGGATTCAATGGCGCGGTGACAACGACAACACCAATTGGTTGTTCACGGCCAGTGCAGCACGCAAGCTCGATCGAGATTGGACGCTGATTGCCAGGGAATACTACAACCTGATCGATCCAAAAAATGGCATAGCTGATACACGTCAAAATCGCTTCCAAGTTGGTTTTGCTTTCCGCCCTGTGGATCACAACAAATTTGATGCGCTCGGTTTGTTTGAGCAAAAAAGTGACCGATCTACTGACAAAGACAGCGATACACAAATCGTCAGCCTGCGTGCAAACTATCACCCCTCACGCCCTTGGTGGGTCACGGGGCGCTTTGCTTATAAGCGTGTGAACGAGCTGCTGCTCGGCACAGTCAATGATTCTTACAATGCCTCGCTGGTTGGTGGCCGTATCACTTATGACATCACCAACCGCTGGAGCATTGGCGGCATCACCACTTTGCTCGTGGGCAAAGGCGGTGCCAAGCAATATGCTTACGGCTTGGAGGTCGGTTACACCGTGATGGACAACCTGATTGTGGGACTAGGCTACAACTGGCGCGGCTTCAGCGATAGCGATCTCAATGGCAGCGATTACACCAATCGCGGCTGGGTACTGAATCTTCGCTATAAATTCGACGAGGATCTGTTCAAAGGCAGTGACTCCCGTGTGAATCGCACGCTTGATCCCAAAGGTACATCTGCTGTAGGCTCAGGCGCTGCACCCGGCAATGCTTTGCCACCAACTGTACGATGAACCCAATGCCACAGCGCCAAGCTTTCAAGAGGCCCGCCATGAAATCCCTGTTCTTAAGCCTTTTTATCTCACTTGCCCTGATGGGATGTGCGCAGACTGCTACGAAAAACGAAGCACCTGGCCCGGGCAGTCAAGCCACTGGCGTGACTGTACAGCAGCAGCGCATCACCGAAGACAAAGTACTGGCAGACCGAAAAACCATCGAATCTTTGCAGCAGCGCCTGCGTAAGCTGAACGAATCAGGTATCCCACAAAACAACTACCCACTGGCCAAAGCACAATGCTGGCTGGATACCGCGAAAACGCAGTATCACGAGAATGATCGCACTGGCTACATCGAAGAATCGATGACCGAATCGCAAAAAATCATTGCTGCGCTAGAGGCTGATAAAAATGCACGGGCTGGCTTTGACACGCCGCTTGTGGCTCGCAGCACACGTCTGCGAGATGATCTTTGGATGGCATTAGGCCAATACAAAAACAATGCCAGCACACTCGCATGCAATGCCCGCACAGTGGCTTGCGCTGAGGTGCGCTTGGTGCGTGCTGGCCATGCCGATGAGCAAACTGGCTGGCGTGCTGCCACGCCGCATGTGATGATGGTAGAAGATGGTCTGCGGCGCGCTGGTGTAGAAGCAGCAAGCTGCACTCCTGCGGTGGTGGCTCGCGCTGCGCCTGCGCCTGTGATCGCACTACCCGTAGCGCCTGCACCTGTACCTTCACTGGCCGCCCCGATCATTCGCGAAGTTTCCAAAGAAACCTTTGTGATCTTGGCCGATACGCTCTTTAAATTCGACAAGTCTGGCCGCGACGAGATGCTGCCCGGCGGTAAAGAGCGCTTGGCTGCTGTGGCCAATCGCTTGAAAACCTATCAGTCCATCGCTACACTGAGCATCGCCGGGCACACCGATCGCTTGGGCTCAGATCAATACAACGATCCTTTGTCTGCCCGCCGCGCCGCAACGGTGCTGGATTACTTGGCTTCACTGGGTGTGAAAGCCGCCAAGAGCGAGGCGATGGGCAGAGGCGAGCGCGAGCCCGTGACGACGCAATGCAGCGACAAGCTGCCACGCGCTCAGTTGATCACCTGTTTGCAGCCAGATCGCCGAGTGACGATTGAAGTCACGGGTATCGTGAAATAGTCACTTTTAATGCAGATTGAGCAAGTCGCCGGCTGATTTTCTGGTTAGTTTGCTATAAAATATATAGCAAATAGCGCATAACTTGAAGCAAAATCAACCCGTGTTGCGCAAGCCTGCAGCGATGCCATTGATGCTGATGTGAATACCACGCTGCACTTTTTCGTCTAAGTCTTCTGGTTTTTTGCCAGCGCGGAAACGGCGAATCAGCTCCACTTGCAAATGATGCAGAGGATCAATGTACGGGAAGCGATGCTGAATACTTCGCGCAAGCGCGGCATTGCTCGCCAAACGCTTGCCTTCGCCGGTGATGAGCTGCAAGGCTTTTGTGGTGCGCTGCCACTCGGCTTCGATCTCGCTCAAAATCTTTTTGCGCAGTTTCGCATCAGGGACGAGCTCCGCATAACGTGCTGCAAGAGACAAATCACTCTTGGCCAACACCATGTCCATGTTGGAGAGCAGGGTGCGGAAAAAAGGCCAGTCGCGGTACATTTTTTGTAGCAACTTACGTTTATTTTCTGCTGATGGCGAGCCTTTTTCACTTAAAAATTGCTCGACAGCTGAACCAAAGCCGTACCAACCGGGCAGTGTGGCGCGGCATTGGCCCCAGCTAAAGCCCCAAGGGATGGCGCGCAAGTCTTCGATGCGTTGTGTAGCTTTTCTGGAAGCTGGCCGTGAGCCAATATTCAAGCCTGCGATTTCGCGCAATGGGGTTGCGGCGAAAAAATAATCGTTGAAGCCGGGTGTCTCATACACCAGCGAGCGATAGGCTTGCATCGAGCGCTCAGACAAAGCTTGCGCGGCTTGCACAAAGCTCTCGGGCGCGGCTTTGGTGGGTGTGAGCAGGGTGGCCTCCAGCGTGGCTGCCACCAGCGTTTCTAAGTTTCTGCGGCCAATTTCTGGATTGGCATATTTGGAGGCAATCACTTCGCCTTGCTCGGTGACGCGAATTTGGCCACGCACCGTGCCAGGAGGTTGCGCCAAAATGGCTTGATAGCTCGGGCCGCCACCGCGTCCGACCGTGCCGCCTCGGCCATGGAACATGCGCAGCGTGATGCCATGAGAGGCCTGCAACGCGTCAAACAAATCCACCAAAGCCATTTCGGCGCGATAAAGCTCCCAATTGCTGGTGAAAATGCCGCCGTCTTTGTTGCTGTCGGAGTAGCCGAGCATGATGTCTTGCTCGGGCGTTTGGGGCAATGCACCTTCGTGCGCAGAGCGCTTGACCATGGCTGCTATGCCGGGCAACGCATAGAACTCACGCATGATCGGCGCGGCGCTTTGCAAATCAGCAATCGTTTCAAAGAGTGGCACGACGATCAGCTCTGCTGTCGCGTTTTCTGCCAAGATCCCGCTCATGAGACCGGTCTCTTTTTGCAGCAACAGCACTTCGAGCAAATCACTCACACTCTCGGTGTGGCTGATGATGTAATGCATGATGGCGGGTGAGCCATAGGAAGATCGGGCGCGTTTGGCAGCTTCAAAAATCGCCAGCTCGCTTTTGGCATGCTCGCTGTAAAGTGCGCCCACCACGCGCAGCGGGCGAGCATCATTCAACAATTTCAAGAGCAATTCGCGCTTGGCTGCTTCACCAAGCTCAGAGTAGTTGGCTTGTATCCTCGCCGTGGCGAGTAATTCAGCGATCACTTCTTCATGCTTGTCTGAGCTTTGCCGAAGATCAATCGTGGCCAGATGAAAGCCGAAGACTTGGCAACCGCGGATCAGTGCAGCCAAGCGCATACCCACCAAATGGGCTCCGTTGGTGGCATGCAATGAAGCCTCAATCGTGCGCAAATCAGCAAGGAATTCTTCGCTAGAGTGATAGCGATTTTGCGGTGTGGCGGCGTGCCGGGCGGCTTCTGTGCCGGTGAGTTGTTGCAGTGTTGCGGCCAAGCGGGCATACATGCCGATCAGGGCGCGGCGGTAAGGCTCGTCTTTGCGGTGCTCGCTCGAGTCTGGGCTCCGGTCTGCCAGCGCCTGCATCTCGGGTGTCACACCCACCAGCATGAGCGATGTTGAAAGCTCAGCCCCCAAAAAATGCACTTCACGAAGATGATGGCGCAATACAGTCTCAGATTGGCGACGCAGAGCAAGCTCTAGGGTGGCAGCCGTGACATTGGGGTTGCCGTCGCGATCCCCGCCAATCCAATTGCCCATGCGCAAGAAGCTCTCCTCGATCTTGCCCACGCGCTCTTCCACATCTTCATACAGACGCGGAATTTCTTTGAGAAAGGTGGCTTCAAAGTACGACAGTGCGTTCTCAATTTCATCAGCTACTTGTAATTTCGTGTAGCGCAAAAGCCGCGTTTGCCACAGTTGGGTGATGCGAGCGCGCAATTGCAGCGTCAGTACATTTTTGTCTCGCGCTATTAAATCAGGAGCATCTTGTGCAGACAATATGCCGGCAATTGCCCTTTCCGCATCTAAAATACTCTTGCGCTGCACCTCTGTGGGGTGTGCGGTAAGCACCGGAGAGATGAATGCGCTGCTGAGCACGGCTGCGATGGCTCGGGGGGTGTGGCCGCTCGCTCGCAGGCGAGCAAAAGCGGCATCCAAACTGCCATCTTGCACATCACCGCGCCGCTCGTGAATGGCGCGGCGGCGGATATGGTGGCGATCTTCAGCCAAATTGGCCAAGTGGCTGAAATAAGTAAAAGCGCGGATCACACTCACGGTTTGCTCGCTGGAGAGGGATTTAAGCAGCTTCTTCATGTCGTTCTCGGCTTGGCTGTCCGCGTGGCGGCGGAAAGCGACCGAGAGCTTGCGCACTTTTTCTACGATTTCAAACACGCCCGCACCTTCTTGCTCACGGATCACATCGCCCAGAATGCGCCCGAGCAGTCGAATATCTTCGATCAGTGGGCGGTCTTTGTCTTTTTTGGAGTCACTGGAGGCGGCAAGAGGCGTGTTCATGCTCATCATGCTAGCATTGAAGCGGATGCATTCATTACACAACGGTTACGCCTGTGTTTGAATTGAGGAATGCACCGTATTCCCAGACCTTATGAAGATTCGAATCGCTACCCGTGAAAGCCGACTCGCCCTCTGGCAGGCCGAGCATGTCAAGTATGGCCTAGAAAAACTGGGGCACAGCGTGCAGCTCGTGCCCATGACGACGCGCGGCGACCAGATTTTGGATCGCACGCTCTCCAAAGTGGGCGGCAAAGGCTTGTTTGTGAAGGAGCTGGAGCTGGCTTTGCAAGAGGATCGTGCGGACATTGCGGTGCACAGCTTGAAAGATGTACCGATGCAGCTGGGTAGTGAGTTTGCGCTCGCTTGCGTGATGGAGCGAGAAGACTCGCGCGACGCTTTGGTGTCGCTGCACGTCGCCTCACTTGCGCAATTGCCGCTTGGCAGCATCGTAGGCACATCAAGCCTGCGGCGCATGGTTTTGCTGCAAGCGCTGCGGCCTGATCTGAAGATTGAGCCTTTGCGCGGCAATTTGGACACGCGATTGCGCAAACTCGACGCGGGGCAGTATGCGGCCATCGTGCTCGCGGCTGCGGGCTTGAAAAGGCTGGGCATGGCAGAGCGAATCGCACAATTTTTTGAGCCCGAGCAGATGCTGCCTGCCGCTGGGCAGGGCGCTTTGGGGATAGAGACATTGGCCCATCGCGCCGATCTGCGAGAAGCGCTTGCGCCGCTGGCGCATGAGGCCACTTGGCTGGCTGTCAGTGCAGAGCGGGAAGTCAGCCGCAGCATGGGTGGCAGCTGCTCTATGCCGCTGGCCGCGTTTGCAGTTATTCAAGGCAATGCATTGCATTTGCGGGCGGCTTGGGGCGATCCTGATGCGACAGGCCGCTTGATTCGCGCAAGCGATAACGCTGCCGTTACGACGCATGAAGCAGCCCGCGCTCTCGGTGCGCAAGTGGCCAAGCAGCTTGTCGCGGGTGGGGCGCGAGTCATCGGCTGAAAACACGCATAGAAAACACACATCGATGGCACGCCTGATCGTCACTCGCCCTGAATCCCAAGCCGTGGCTTGGTTGCAAGTCTTGCGCGGTATGGGGCATGAGGCCGTGGCCTTGCCATTGATAGAGATCGCGCCCGTGGATTCGGAAGATGATGCGCAGGCGCTGGAATTGGCTTGGGCGCGCTTGGGTGGTTTTGATGCATTGATGTTTGTGAGCAGCTCGGCTGCGCAGGCATTTTTTAAGCCAAATCAGCCTAATGCCGTCATAGAATCTACACAGCGTGCTATTGAATTAGTAGTAAACAAGTACCCCAACATCCGCCTTTGGGCAACCGGGCAAGGCACGGTGGCGAGTCTGCGTGGTTTGGGCATCCCAGACAGCCGGATCGATGCACCTTCAGCGCACGCCGGGCAATTTGATTCCGAGGCACTGTGGGAAGTGGTGCAGCCCCAAGTACACAGTGCCAGCCGGGTGCTGATTTTGCGTGGGCGAGATATCGGTGTGTTTGACAGCGGGCGGGATTGGCTTGCCCAGCAAATCATGGCTCAGGGTGGCGTGGCGCAGCGTTTGGTGGTGTATGCGCGCCGGGCGCCGCGCTGGGGTGTGGCGCAAACGGCGCAATGCCGCGCTTGGCTGCGTGATGGCAGCATTTGGCTGCTGAGCAGCTCGCAAGCTTTACGCAATTTACCCGCTAATCTGGACACCAGCCAAGCTAGGTGCATTTGTACCCATGAGCGCATTTCGCAAACCGCCCGTGAGCGCGGCTTTGCTGTTGTTTGCACGTCACGCCCCACACTGCAAGATGTGGCTGCGTCGATAAAATCGTTGGATGAGCAACGCGCCGCCTGAAACATCTGCTGCTGCGCCCGAAGTGGGTGCGGCGACGCTTGTGACCGAGCCTTTCGTTCCAGCCATGCAGAGCGCCAAAGCCTCGCGCACCACACTTTTTTTGGCAGCAATCACTGCCATCTCTTTGCTGATCAGCGGCAACTTGTGGCTCAAACTCTCAAATATTCAGGAGGCGCTGGCCAGACAAAGCCTCGACGCGACCACGGCATCGGTAGAAGGCCGCACCTTGGCGAGATCGGCACTTGAGTCGGTCAAAGACATCGCCTCGCGCCAAGCGATGCAAGAGACACGCTTGGCTGAGGTCGCTTTGCAGCGCAGCCAGCTTGATGAGCTGATGCAGAGCCTGTCTCGCTCGCGTGATGAAAATTTGGTGGTTGATGTGGACTCCGCCATTCGTCTGGCGCAACAGCAGGCCAATCTGACGGGCAGCTTAGAGCCGCTGATTGCCGCGCTGCGCAGCGCTGAGCAGCGCGTAAACCGCTCTGCTCAGCCGCGCCTGAGTATTTTGCAACGTGCTTTGACGAAAGACATGGATCGCGTGAAGTCTGCCAATGTGGCCGATACACCCAGCTTGCTGATCAAGCTCGATGAATTGGTGCGCTTGGCAGATGAAATGCCGCTGGCCAATGCCGTCGCGCAAGCCAGCAGCGGCACTGCAAAGCCAATGCCCAGCACGTTGCCAACGCGAGCCGTCGCCGCAGATTCAGCGAATACGGCGTCAGGCACCGGCTTGCTCAGCGCCGCGCCGCAGTGGCTGAAGACGTTGATGGGTGCTGTGCGCGAAGAAGTCAGAGCACTCGTGCGTGTCAGCCGAATCGATACGCCCGAAGCCGCATTGATCTCGCCAGAGCAAAGCTTTTTCGCGCGTGAAAATTTGAAGCTCAAACTGCTCAACGCACGCTTGGCTTTGCTGTCGCGCCAATTTGAAAGCACGCGCAGCGATTTGGCCGGCGCTGCCAAGCTCACCACCCGCTACTTTGACAGCAGCTCCCGCGCTGTGCAGCAATCGGGCAGCTTGCTCGCACAGATTCAGATGCAGATCAAAAGCGCAGAACAGCCGCGCATTGACGACACGCTTTCTGCATTGGCCACCTTGTCTGCATCGGCAACGCAAGGCAAGTGATGCGTTTTACCCTCTGGCTACTCGCCATCTTTGCAGCCGCTGTCGGCATGGCTCTGTTTGCCACACGATCCACTGGCACCGTCACATTGTTTTGGCCACCATACAGAATCGATCTCTCGCTCAATTTGGTGCTGCTCATTTTGGCCGCCCTGTTTGTGCTGCTTTATCTGGCGCTGCGTGCGTTCAGCGCTTTGGTCGATCTGCCCGCGCAGGCCAAGATTTGGCGCACTAGCCAGCGCACCAGTGTCATGCATGCTGAGCTGCGCGATGCGATGGCGCATTTGCTCTCCGGCCGCTTTGCGCGTGCCAAAAAACAAGCTTTGCTCGCGCATCAGCATGCTTTGTCTCTCGCCGCCGAAGCGTTGCACAAGCCGTACAGTTTGGAAGTGCAAGCCATGGCGCTCTTGATTGCTGCGGAATCGGCGCAATGCTTGCAAGATGCGCCAGAGCGTGAGCGTTTGGTGCAGGCGGCGCTGGTGGTGCCGCTGCCTAAAAGCGGCCAGCATTTCAAAGAAGGCATCATGTTGCGTAGTGCCCGCTGGATGCTCGATGAGCATGATCCTGCCACTTCGCTCCAGCGCCTTGCCACGCTGCCCCAAGGCGCACAAAGGCGCACACTGGCGCTGCGCCTCAAACTCCGCGCTCTACAGCAAGCGCGGCAGCAAACCGAGGCGCTGGAGACTGCGCGTTTGCTCGCTAAGCACGGTGGCTTCTCTGCGCAAGCTGCGCAAAGCATGGTGCGCAGCTTGGCCATCAGTGCCTTGAGCGAAGCGCATGACGCGGATCAACTCACACGCGCCTGGAGCGCACTGACTGAGGCCGAGCGCAGCCAAGCGCAAGTGGCCACGCATGCCGCGCAGCGCTTGGTCAATCTGTCTGCGGGCTCGCCCGAGGCCACCGAATTGCGCGAGAGAGCAAGAGCTTGGCTTTCGCCGATTTGGCAGCGTTATCCGCAGTTGGGTGAATCGGAGCAAATTCGTGTGGTGCGCGCGCTGGAGGCCTCTTTTTCATCAGATGGTGCATCAGAGGCAGCTGTGGTCAACCCTGCATGGCTTGCTAAAATTGAGACAGCGCAGCGCCAATTACCCCACGACACGCGCTTGCAATACCTTGCAGGCATGGCATGCCTGCATCGCCAGCTTTGGGGCAAGGCGCAGCAATTGCTCGCTGGCTGCGCCGCGCATTTGGGTGATGAAAATCTCAAGCGCAGCGCTTGGCGCAATTTGGCTTTTTTAGCGGAGCAGCGCGGCGATTCGGCAGCAGCGCTCGCCGCTTGGAAGAAAGCGGCATCCTAACAAAGGCCATGCACCGTTGATCGGTTTGCATCGTTCGCTGCAAAATAAGTCCCATCAATTTCGCGCTGACGGAGGAGCAGTTTTGTCAGCACCAAGCATGGTCACTTCCCGTTCTTGCGCCATGAGTTCTTCTAGTTGCTGGCGGCCAGCTTTGGCGATGCTGATCAAGCGCTCTTCGTCTTTGTGATGTGGCCATGCAGCGTCGATCTGCGCCAGATTATGGGTACGAAAGCGCTGAGCCGTGGTGTATGCGTCTTGCGTACTCAGGCCAAGAGCTTGCAATGTGTCTTGGGCAGACAGCAAAGCCGACTCAAAAGTTTCGCGTTGCACCAGCGTCACGCCGCGCGAACGCAACTCGTAATAATGCTGCACATTGCGCGCACGAGCGATCAATTGAAGCTGCGGAAAATGCTCTTTGCAAATGTCCACAATCTCTAGGCTTTGCTCCACACCATCGACGGCTACCACCAAGACCTTGGCTGTGGCCGCACCTGCTGTGCGCAACAAATCAAGCCGCGTGGCATCGCCATAGAAAGCGCGGTAGCCAAAGCGCATCAGACCCTGCACTTGCTCAGGATCGTGATCGAGCACGGTGGCTTTGTAGCCCGAGGCGGCCAACACACGCAAAATAATCTGCCCGTAGCGGCCAATGCCGGCCACGATGATCGGCGCGTGTTGCTCTTCGCTGATTTCGGGCATATCGCTCTTGCCGCAATCTGCAAAGCGTGGCATGAGAAATTTATCAATCAGCACCAAGATCAGAGGCGAGAGCAGCATAGAAAGCGCCACCGCGCCGACCAAAAGCGAGCCCGTTTGCGCATCAAAAATTTTGAGGCCCACGGCTTGCTGAAACACCACAAATGCAAACTCACCGCCTTGCGCCAGCATCAGCGCGAACATTGGGCGCTCTTGAAATGGCAAACCCATCAACTTGGCCAAACCGTAAATCACGGCTGCCTTCAAAGCCATGAATGCGATGACAAGCGCAGCAATCAACAGCGGGAAAGCTTTGAACACACCAAAATCAATGCTCATGCCCACAGCCATGAAAAACAGGCCAAGCAGCAAGCCTTTGAAAGGCTCAATATCGGTTTCTAGCTCGCGCCGATATTCGCTTTCAGCCAGCAAGACGCCGGCCAGAAATGCGCCGAGTGCCATCGAGAGGCCAACGAATTGCATCAGTGCCGCAATCGCCACCACGAGCAAGAGTGAGGCCGCCGTAAAAATCTCTGGCGTTTTGCTGCTGGCAATCCAACGCAATGCATGGCGCAGCAGCAAACGCCCGCCCACGATGATGGCGGCAATCACGGCAATGGCTTTGCCAGCTTCTAGCCAAGCGTTGCCACCGTCACTGCCTGATGACACGGCCAGCAGTGGCAGCAGTGCAAGAATTGGAATCGCCGCCACATCTTGAAACAATAAAATTGAAAACGCCGCCTGCCCGCCCGTTGTCGGCAACTGATTGCGTTCACCCAATACTTGCAGCGCAATCGCAGTGGATGAGAGCGCTAAACCCAGCGCAGCCACCAAAATCATTTTCCATGATAAATTTAAGCCAAACAGGCCACTAGCCGGCATAAATGCTATGCTAAATGCTATGAATAAAAGAGCAATGCAGCCTAGCATCTGCGCCGAGCCCCAGCCAAAGATCGGTCTGCGTAGCTCCCACAAACGCCGAGGCTCCAGCTCCAGCCCCACCAAAAACAGCATCAGCACCACGCCAAATTCCGCAAAATGCAAAATACTCTGCACATCGCTCACCAGCCCTAGCCCCCATGGGCCAATGGCCATCCCCGCCGCCAAATAGCCAATGATCGAGCCCAGCCCCAGCGCCTTTGCAATCGGCACAGCCGCCACGGCTGCGGCTAAGAAGATGAGCGAATTAGTGAGCCAAGAGGAATGTTCCATCAGGGTAGCTTAGCGCGTTTATTGGTCCGTCTTGCGCGTCATCCATTTCACAAATTCAGCAGGCCGCAGGCCATAGCGAACAAGCACGCCTTCGTGCAGACGCTGGATCTCTTCCAAGATCAGGGCTTTGACGGCGGCGCGCTCGGATGCTGGAACAGCCTGCCTGATTAGCTTTGTGATGATCGCGCTGGCATTGGCCTGCGGTTTGCGCACCACTTCGCCCACGGCTTGCTTGACCAAATCGCGCCAGGCAAGCCGCAGCGGATCGGGCTGAGCCAGCTCTTGCCGCACGGCCAGATACTCTTGTGCCGAGCGCTCATAGGCCCACGCATACACATCACGCAGCAGATCAACGCGCGTCATTTCATACACGCCGAGCATGGCGCGGCTGTATGCCGCTTCAGGCACATCTAAAAACGTGAGCGGGCACAGATTGGCGCGAAACAGCGGCAAATTGGCAGCAAGGCGCGAGGTGCGCTTGTTGATATCGGCAAAAGGCTGCAAATAAGGCAGGTGCACCATCACAAAGAAGGATTGCTCAAACGGGTCTTTGATTTTTTGTAGCTTGACGAGCATGGCGTCAAAGGCAGTGTTGATTTGCCGCTCACCGACCAGCGGGCGATACACGCTGCGGCCAATGTCCACCGCATGCTGACGAACGCGCCCCTCATCTGCTGGATTAGGTAGCAAATTCTCTGCCAAGCTGCTGTGCAAATTCATCAGCGTGAAGCGGTTGAACTGCGCCTGATCGAGATTGCTCACCAGTAGCTCAATGGCGGTCTTGTGGTTCAAGATCATTTGCGTCTCTAGCGCAGCTTTGCCTTTGGCTGCTTGGCCCTGCTCAATCAGGGCTCGGGTATCCAGCCGAGAATAGGTGTTGCCTTCCAAATGGCTGGAGGCCCACGACAGGTCAATCAGCAAGCGAGCAAGGATGGCGCGGCTGTAAGTGCCAGCAGGCGCGTCGACTTGATCAGTGCCGCCCAATTGGCGCAATTGTTGGCGCAATTTGGCGGGCAGGTAAAAGCTTTTGTTGGGCACATAGCTTTCCAAGAAATCACTTTGATAGCCCACAGGCTTGCGTGCATGCACCGGGCGATCAATGTAGGCAAGGATGTCTTGGCTTTCTTTTGAAATTGCAATGTCTTCTGGGAAGGCATCTGGTGCGGTTTCACTGACCGCGTCATCGATAATCGCCAAAGCATCAACCGAGAAATAGCGCCGAGCACGCGCCTCTCCATTGGCTACGATTTTCCCCTCTTCTAGCAACTTCCCAATCAAACGCTGCGCAGTGCGCCGAGCGACTTTACGATGCTGCGTGAGCAATTGCGCCAAAGACAGCCCCTGAGGTTTCTCCTCGATGCTTGCGAGCAGACGCTGCAACACAGAGGCAGCACTGGTGGCGCGATTTGAAGAAGTCATGGCGCGATTATGGCGCAATTTTGGCGTGATTTCAATAAACAGCGCCAAAACAGCGCCAAAACAGCGCCAAATTTCCTATTCGACAGCAACCGATTAGCCAAGTTTCTGGCTTGAGGTGTGCACATCACATCGCTTCGCGATTGAGAGTGCGCCTCAAGCCTTGCTGTGTGCTGATTCATACAAATAAAGTTATAAGCACCCCTTGATGTTTTTTAAACATGCGGCGTCAGTAGTGTCCCAACGTTATCACGTCCAACTGTCGTAAGCCTATGATTTGCTTGAACAAAACGGTAAATAAGTCTGGTGACGATTTCAACATCGTGCGCCAGACTTGGGGGTTTTTGCGGATTTCCGCCTTAACTTCCTA
>JANNED010000224.1:0-4454 GCA_031388245.1 Variovorax sp. | reverse complement strand
TGGACAGCGCCGCAGTGTGCTCAGGCTGCAAACGCAGGGTTTGGTGGTAGCTGCGCATGGCCTGAGGAAAACGGTTCAGCTCATGGTGAATCACGCCCAAATTGTAGTGAAACTGCGCCACATGCGGCGCGAGCTTGACGGCGCGCTCGAAGAAGGGCAGGGCCATGGCACGCTCTTCTTTAGCGGCGTGAATGGCGCCCAGCAGCTCCAATGCATCTGCGCAGTCTGGATCGGCAGCAATGGCCTCAAAGCAGAGGCGATAGGCTTCATCGAATTGTTTGGCGCTGAAAGAGGGCAGGGCTTGCTGGTAAAGCGCATTGGCTTTGGCGGGATCGGGCTTGGGGATACTCAGGCTCATGGTTTATTTTTTGTGAAAGACAAGATCCCACACACCGTGCCCAAGCTTGATGCCTCGGTTTTCAAATTTGGTGAGGGGGCGGTAGTGTGGTTTTTCGGCATAGCCATCTGCGGATGCCGCCGTGTTTTTCAAAGCTGGCTCAGCGCAGAGCACCGCTAACATTTGCTCAGCATAAGGCTGCCAATCGGTGGCGCAGTGCAGGTAGCCGCCATGCTTCAAATGGTGAACCAGATTGGCAATAAACGGTGGTTGGATCAGGCGGCGCTTGTTGTGGCGCTTTTTATGCCATGGATCAGGAAAAAAAATATGAATGCCATCCAGACTTGCCTTCGGGATCATTTTCTCCAAAACTTGCACGGCATCGTGCGAGATGATGCGGATATTGGAAATATGCTGCTCATTGATGCGCTTGAGCAAAGCCCCCACACCAGGCTGATGCACTTCGCAGGCAATGAACAGCGTATCGGGCAGCACGCTGGCGATATGTGCCGTGGCCTCACCCATGCCAAAGCCTATCTCAAACACAGTTTGATGCGTATTTTTTAAACCATTTAGAGCAATTGCCGTTATAGAATCAGAAAAGTTTGCTATTGAATTAATAGCTATGTTGCTTTCGTCTGCTTGGGCGTAAAGCTGTGAATCGTTGAGCAGCTGGTTTTGAAATGGAATCAAAAACTGCGGCCCGATCACATCAAGTGCCTTGGCTTGGCCGATGGTGAGCCTGCCCGCGCGGCGCACAAAGCTGCGGATGTGGCGCGGGTGTTCGATGGGCGGCATGCCCTGAGCAGCAGGCGCAGATGCGTTGGAATGAGTTGACATAAGCAACCATTTTAAAACCACATGAGCGATGATCAGGGCGTGCTCAGCGACGTGGCCAGATGCGCTACATATGGCCGACTGGGCAAATGCGTAAATCCGCTCATGCCTATGCACGCGCAGATGCCCAGCTGTCGCTCAATCAATGCACCCAATCGCAAGCGGCCATTTCGTAAGTGCGCACTTTTTTCAAAATATGCGCCGGAAGGCGCTGAATCCGCTTGTCATGCGAAGCAAACACGATTTGCTGGTAGCCCTGAGAGACTGGCTTGCCATCGATGAGAAAGCGGAAGAGCAGGTAAAACGAACAAGATTTCACTTCAAAAGTATTCACCTCGCATTGCACGGTTTGAAACGGAAAGGTCTCTTGCATGTAATCTTGATGGGCGCGTTTGGTGATGAACACGCCTTGGTTTTGCAGCATATCCGCTGAAATGCACCGATGAAACCAACGCTCGCGGCAGATGCCTTGCCACTCAAAATAGCGTGCAAAGTAAGTGTTGCCATAAGCATTCGATTCTTTGAGATAAATATCGATGTTGTGTTCAAAAGTTTGCAGATCATTGCGTTCCGGGGGAATGATGATCTGCTCAGCGTAGCCGTGATGGAATGAGGGCACGGATGAAGCTGAAGAATGTTCGTGAACAGAGGTTGGGTTTAGCATGATGGTTTCCTTGAACCTGAGGTTGGTGAATGCCGCGTTCAGCGGCCAGAGAGGCAATTCTTTGTTGGTGCAAAGAATTGCATTCAAGGTCATGCCCTTGTACTGAGCCAATGGCACAGCCTTAAATGGGGTGATTGCGCTTTTGCCTAGGGGTGCTTGCAGGCATCTTTCGAACGGGAAGATTCAAAGTGAATCGCGTGAATTCCCCAATCACTGAGTCACAGTGAATCGTGCCCTCAAATGCCTTGATCACCCGCTGACAAAAGGCCAGCCCCACGCCTGTGCCAGCGCTTTGCTTGGTGCTGTAATAAGTGTCAAAAATGTGCGGCAAGATATCTTTGGGGATGCCACTTGCTGTATCCATGAGCGTGATAGCGTTGTAGCTGGTTGTTGGTGTGAGGGTGATGTAGATTTCACCCTTTTCCACCACCTTCATGGCGTAGAGTGAGTTTTTGATGAGATTGGACAAAGCAAAAATCAGCAAAGGTGGTGAGCCGAAGAATTCAAAATCTTCATCACACTTGAAATGCACCTTGCGCTTTTCCTGAGCACTGAAGGGATAGCTATCGATCATTTGCTGGACGCAATTTTTGGCAGAATGCCACGCAAAGTCGCTTTTGTCGATGTGCTCCATGCGTGCGGAAGCCAAGATGAGATCAATCATCTGGTTAGTCCGGTCTACTTGCTGCACAATTTTTTTGCACATCAACTCAAGCTGGTCGTGCGCTGTGGTGTCTGGCTGGTGACCAACGGCGTTCAAGCCGCCAAAGCCGCTGTTGGCATGCGCTTGTTTAAGCAGTCGCAGCATGTCAGGAACTTGCTGTGCCGCGTGATCAGCTTGCATCCTGATGGCGGCAAGCGGCGTGCGCATCTCGTGTGCAATCGTCGCAGCGGCGGTATAGGGGCTCATCAGATCGTATTTCGCCACGGCGTAGCTCATCAAACCCAATGCCACAGCAATAAAAAGCACGCCCGGCGGATAAAAGGCCAAACCATAGTTGCAAAGATAATCCACTGCTGCAAAAAAGTAGATCAGATTACTCAAAATGCACAATCGAAGACGTGATTTCTGCGAGTCTGTGGCGATACGCTCTTGCTGCCAAACGATCATCAGGCCGCGGCTTACCACTAGCGTTGTTTGCAACACATGCAGCGGGTGAAGTAAGCCGGCCTTGGGGTAATAGCCCCAGAAATAGCTGTAATGGCCATCAATGAACAGATCGCCGGTCGCGCTGAGAACCGCGAAAAAGGCTGAAATACTGTAAGACGCAAACACCCAGCGACGCTCATTGAAGCGCCCTGTGATTTCAGTCAAAAAGTGATAGAGCGTTGTTGGCAGGAATGCAATCAGCACATAGCCAAATCGAATCAGCTGATCAGCCCGCGCAGGATCATCCTCCACCGTATAAAGCACAGCCCACGTGCTTTGCCAAAAGAAAGTTGTCATGCACAGCAGGAAGAAGCTTCCTGTCGTCCGGTTCAAACCCTTCGCTGCCATGACATAAAAGCCATAGGCGATAAAAAGTCCAGAAACCAAAGCGGGGAGGAGCGAATACATAGGGGAGGAAGAGCTAAATGCTGTGCCGACTGTATCCAATCGCAAAAAAATGCAAGCCCAGCCCCCGGTAATTCTGACAGTGAGATTTAAATACAACAACACTTCAATGCGCAACCTCACACTGTCGCCGCATCTGCCGCTTCTCTTTGTTGCGCGATTTGGTCGAAGCTCTGATGCCTGTAAATCTTGCTGCTGTCTTGGTTGATCACGCCAGTATCGGTCGAATAGCTGCCTGAAATGTCGCGCCATCGTTACCAGCATGGTCTGGTGATTCACTTGACTGCTTCACAGCAAACTTGTCTTGCAGCCATGGCGCAGGCGCAGGGAAGCTCCAGCAGCGCCCTGATTCGCGAGGCCATTGATGGCTACATAGCCGCACATCAGCCTGCCAGCAAGCTTGTGCGCCGCATGGCTGTGGCGGTATGCTGGCAGGCGAATCTCGAAGCACCGAGCCTGCGCGAGCTGCGTAGCGAGGAGCGCTCATTTTGAGCAACGCTAAAAAACGCAAGCCACTGGTTGATACAGACATCTGGATTGACTACCTATGCGGCCACCCGCTGGCCGTTGCCTGCGTCAAACAGCTCCCCGAGCGCGTCTGGATCAGCGCTGTGAGTGTGGCCGAGCTGCACGCTGGTGTGCGCGAAAGCGCAGAGCGCGAAGCCTTGGCATTGCTCATCTCTTCTCTGGATGTGGCAGATTTAACAGCCGCGATTACCGCACGCGGCGGCCTCCTGCGCCGCGACTATGGCCGCTCGCATGGCGTGGGCTTGAACGATGCGCTGATTGCTGCGACTGCACTGGAGCAGGATTTGCAGCTGCTGACTTTGAATATCAAGCACTATCCGGCGTTGGGCAAGCAGCAGATGAATAAGGCTTGCAGCAAGGTATGAGCCGCACTGATTGAGATAACAAATACATCAGTAGTGTCCCAACGTTATCACGTCCAACTGTCGTAAGCCTATGATTTGCTTGAACAAAACGGTAAATAAGTCTGGTGACGATTTCAACATCGTGCGCCAGACTTGGGGGTTTTTGCGGATTTCCGCCTTAACTTCCTA
>JANNED010000171.1:0-6643 GCA_031388245.1 Variovorax sp. | reverse complement strand
TTTCGCCTATTACGCCTGTGATTGGGCAAATCAAAAGCAGTCAATTGCAAGCCTTGGCTGTGGGATCACCACGCCGCGCAACCGCTTTGCCCGATGTGCCCACGACGGTCGAGGCGGGCGTGAAGGATTCAGAATTCAATTTTTGGATCGGCATGATGGCACCTGCCAAAACCCCGCGCGATGTTGTCAATAGATTGAATGCCGAGGTGATCAAAGCTTTGAATACGCCAGAAGTCAAGGAGCGCTTTACGCGCTTGGGAGCAGATGCTTGGACGATGACACCGCAGCAATTTGATGACTACATCAAGGCTGAAATTAAAAGTAATGCCTTGCTGGTCAAGGCCGCACGCTTAGAAGTTCAATAAATTGAGCAAAAGGAAATAAAAATGACAACCCAAAGACTTGGCATCGTCATGCATGGCGTGACTGGACGCATGGGCATGAACCAACATTTGATTCGCTCCATCGTGGCTATCCGCAATCAAGGCGGCGTCACGCTTTCAAACGGTGACAAGGTGATGCCTGATCCTATTTTGATAGGCCGCAATGCCGAAAAGATAGAAGCGCTAGCGAAAAAGCACAACATTTCACGCTGGGGTACAGATCTCGATGTCGCGCTAGAGAACAAGGACGACACGATTTTTTTTGATGCTGGCACCACGCAGATGCGTCCTACTTTATTGGCAAAAGCTATTCGCGCTGGCAAGCACGTGTATTGTGAAAAACCGATTGCCACCAATTTGAATGAGGCTGTGGAGATTGCCCGCTTAGCTGAAGAATCTGGCCTCAAACATGGTGCTGTGCAGGATAAGTTGTTTTTACCAGGCCTTCGTAAGCTTGACATGCTGCGCCGTTCAGGCTTTTTTGGTCGCATGTTGTCTGTGCGTTTGGAGTTTGGTTATTGGGTGTTTGAGGGTGACTTGCAACCGATCCAGCGTCCAAGCTGGAACTACCGCGCCGAAGATGGTGGAGGCATGATTCTCGACATGATGTGCCATTGGCGCTACGTGCTTGATAATTTGTTTGGCGAAGTGAAATCTGTTTCGTGCATTGGCGCGACCCACATTCCGCAGCGTTGGGATGAGGCAGGCAAGCCTTACGCTTGCACCGCCGATGACGCGGCCTATGCGACGGCTGAACTCATTGGTCATAACGGCGAGGCCGTGATTGCGCAGCTCAATATGTCGTGGGCGACTCGCGTGCGCCGCGACGACTTGGTCACCTTCCATGTGGATGGCACGCATGGCTCTGCCGTTGCAGGACTCACCTCTTGCCGTGCTCAATCGCGTGTCGCGACCCCTCGTCCCGTCTGGAATCCAGACGAGAAGCAAATGATGCCTTTCTTTGATCAGTGGCAAGAGGTGCCCGATACGCAGGTCTACGACAACGGCTTCAAGATCCAGTGGGAGCACTTCATTCGCCATGTGGTGGAAAACGAGCCCTACCGATTTACCTTGCCCGAGGGTGCCAAAGGCGTACAACTGGTGGAAGTCGCCCTGCAAAGCTGGAAAGAGCGCCGCTGGGTGGATGTGCCAGCATTGAAAGTCTGAGCTTGCCATGTCGCTTTCTCTTCAGCTACCTAAAGCGGATGGCACGCTTGCCCGCTACACCTTGGCTGGATCAGAGCCTGTGCAGCCCGCCAAGGGCATCCCATTCAATCGTATCGCTTACTCTGCGGCTCACGTGGTGGCCGACCCACTCGCGGCAATCGACCCATGGCTGGAGTGCGCTGTGGATTGGGACACCACCATTGCCTATCGCCAGCGCTTATGGTCGTTAGGGCTAGGTGTGGCCGAAGCGATGGACACGGCGCAGCGCGGTATGGGACTGGACTGGCCCACTTCGCTAGAACTCATCCGTCGCTCGCTAGATGCTGCCAAAGACTTTTCTGCCCAAGGCGGGACTTCGCTTGTGGCTTCGGGTTGTGGCACTGACCATTTGGTGCTGGATGATGTCAAAACAGTTGATGAAGTCATCCGCGCTTATGAAGAACAAATGGAAGCCATCGAGAAACTCGGTGGCAAACTCATCGTCATGGCGAGTCGTGCACTGGCTCGCGTGGCAAAAAGCCCAGCGGACTACGAGCGCATGTATGACCGTATCCTGAGCCAAGCGAAGCAGCCCGTGGTGCTTCACTGGTTGGGTGATATGTTTGATCCAGCATTAGCGGGTTATTGGGGTACGAAGGACGTGGATGCTGCGATGACGACGGCGCTGGGCATCATCGCCGCACATCCTGATAAGGTGGATGGCATCAAGATTTCGCTGTTGGATGAGGACAAAGAAATTGCCATGCGCCGCAAACTGCCCGCTACCGGAGGGGCTGACGGAAAAGGTGTGCGCATGTACACAGGCGATGACTTCAACTATGCCGAACTCATTGCTGGCGATGGTTTTGGCACAGCAGCTGTGCACGGCAAGAGCGATGCGCTCTTGGGTATTTTTGATGCGATTGCACCTGCTGCCAGTAGCGCACTCGGTGAATTAGCGCTAGGCAATCTCGACAAATTTCACGCCATTCTCGGGCCCACCGTGCCGCTGTCGCGCCATATCTTTGCTGCTCCCACTCGGTTTTATAAAACTGGCGTGGTATTTATGGCTTGGCTTAATGGGCATCAAAATCACTTCACGATGGTGGGTGGACAGCAAAGCACACGGTCACTCGTACATTGTGCTGAGCTCTTGCGCCTGGCTGATGCCGCCAATCTTCTGGAACAACCCGATCTGGCTGTGCAGCGAATGAAGACGCTGCTAGCAATGCACGGTGTTCAGGGCTAGAGGCGAGGTGCAGCAAATCATGCGCGACTTCACCCAAGATCACCATTGGCTCTCCATCAACACCGCGACCGTGCGCAAGCAGTGGACGCTAGACCGCATCATTGACGCGTGCGCCAAGCGTGGCATTCGTGCCATTAGCCCGTGGCGTGATCAAGTGGCTGCGGTGGGCTTGGGTAAAGTCGCCAAGCAGTTACGCAACACAGGTATGGTGTTATCCGGCTATTGCCGAGGTGGGTTTTTCCCAGCAGCGGATGCAGCGGGTCGTATCGCTGCTTTAGACGATAATCGGCGTGCAATCGATGAAGCCAAAGTGCTCAATGCGCCTTGCTTGGTGCTGGTGGTGGGTTCGCTGCCCGGGGCGCTGACAGGAAACCCCGCCTATATGGATATCAGCCGCGCCCGTACTGAGGTGCGCGATGGTATTGCCACCTCGCTAGAGTACGCCAAGTCAGTCGGCATGCCCTTGGCTATTGAGCCACTGCACCCGATGCAAGCTGCAGAGCGTGCCTGCATTAATACGATGGAGCATGCGCTCGATCTGTGTGACGAGCTCGACCCCAACCACAGCGGTGCACTGGGCGTTGCAGTGGATGCCTATCACGTGTGGTGGGATCCCAAGCTATTCAACCAGATTGAGCGAGCGGGCAAAAATCGCCTCTTGGCCTGGCATGTGTGCGATTGGCTAACGCCCACGCGCGATTTGCTAAATGATCGAGGCATGATGGGTGACGGTGTGATCGAGCTACGCAAAATTCGCGCGCAAATGGAAGCCTCAGGATACGCTGGATTTGCGGAGGTTGAGATTTTTTCCCAGCTTGGTTGGTGGCAGCGGCCGGGCGAGGAAGTGCTGAACACTTGCATCGCAAGGCACAAGAATTGTGTTTGATTGCTATAGGCAGCTTCAAGCATTCACAAAATTAGCCTTGCGCTGATTCACAAACGCATCTTTGCCTTTCTTCTGATCTTGCGTCACGGCTAGGCAATTCAACTCAATGAGATCTAGCATCGCATGGGTTTAAGGCCGGCAAAGGTAATTGATCTGCGCGACTTGAGCGCCCGCTGTCGGTAGATGTTGCTTCGTTGTGCGCAAAACGTCTTCGTTCTATCACTCGCGCAGCTCTTCCCCGCAGCGAGCCTAAAACGCCGCGTCGATCCTTGACAAGCTGACTCACCCATCCTCGGCGCTGTGGTTGATGAAAGCTATTGAATTCGCATCCGGCCACCGCACGCTGGGCAAAAATACGACTCAAATACAAAGTATTTTGAGGTTTCTGCGCTGAACCGTTTTGGCTTGCAACTGGGCGCGCGATGGCGCGTGGGAAAATCCAACATCACTGAACCAAATCTGCCATGACCAACCGCACCGTCTTCTTCGTCTCCGATGGCACAGGCATCACTGCCGAGACCTTTGGCAATGCCATTCTTGCGCAGTTTGAAATGCAGCCGCGCCATGTACGGCTGCCGTTTATTGACACGATGGACAAGGCGCATAACGTGGTGCGGCAGATCAATCACACGGCGGAGCTGGAAGGCAAGCGGCCGATTGTGTTTACCACGCTGGTCAATGATGAGGTGCTGTGGCTGATCAAGACGGAATGCAAGGCGCAGGTGCTGGATATGTTTGGCACTTTTGTGCATCCGCTGGAAGAAGAGCTGGGCATCAAATCGAACCATCGCGTGGGGCGGTTCTCAGACATTTCTAAGAGCAAGGTTTACAACGACAGGATTGAAGCGATCAACTACAGCCTCGCACATGACGATGGGCAGAGCAACCGGGAGCTAGAAACGGCGGATGTGATCCTCGTGGGCGTTTCCCGCAGCGGCAAAACGCCGACTTCGCTGTATTTGGCCATGCAGCATGGCTTGAAAGCAGCGAACTATCCACTGATTCCCGAAGACTTTGAGCGCGGCATGCTACCGCCCGCTCTGAAAGCACAAAAAAAGAAAATTTTTGGCTTAACGATTGATCCGCTACGCTTGCATGAGGTGCGCCATGAGCGCAGGCCGAATTCAAAATACGCTTCACTTGAAAACTGCCGCATGGAAGTAGCAGAAGCTGAGAGCATGATGCGCCGCGAAGGGATTCGATGGCTCTCCACCACAACGAAATCGATTGAAGAGATTGCAACGACGATCTTGCAAGAGATCAGCCCGGAGCGTTTGTCGTATTAAGCGCGACGTTTTGATTTGCTTTCAATTTAACAGCTAACTGCGCCACTGTCGCTACTGCCCCGTCGCAGAAACTCCGCAACGAATACTGAAATTCAGACCCGCCCCGCTGGCGAAACTGCCGAGCACCAAGCCGCCACCAGAAAAAATGTTGGGCCACTGTACAGCCAATGGGCACACACCTGTGCCACTTGGTGTGCAAGCGATGACTGAGCAAGAAGACAAGCCCACAGAGGGCGTATCACGCACCACCGCACCATCTGCTGCGGCTGGCCCGAGGTTTGACACCGTCACGGTATAGGTGGTGGTTGAGCCTGCCGTCAAAGTCGTGACGTTGTTTGTTTTGGTGATGCTCAGATTGGCACTGCAGCTCAGAGGTGTTGCAACGGTTGCCGTGTTATTGCCCGTGGTGGATTCCCCGATAGCAGCGACAGTCAGGCCTACGGTATTGGTCTGCGGGCCCGGGCAGGCGGCAGAAGACACGCCAACCGTCGCCGTGATGGTGACCAAGTTACTGCTTGCAGCCATCGGGTAGACGGCTGAGCTGGCACTGCAAGAGAAGGTGGTGCTGCTGCCATTGGGCGTGCAGGTCCACACACCTGGTGCACTGTTGGTGATGGTGCTGAGGGTCATACCCGTGGGCAAAGTATCTGTCAAGGTCGGTATCGACGACACCAAAGCTGTGGCAGATTGGCTGGTGGCCTGCGTGCTGGCATACACCTGATCGGCCACTGGACGGCCATTGTTGCGCACAACAATGATGTAGCTCTGACTGGATGCGCCAACGGTAAAGGTTGTGGTGCTCACGCTTTTGCTAACCGATAGATCGGGCAGCAAGGTCACATCTTCGCTGGCAGGGCCTGCGGCAAGACCGCTGTAATTGCTGCCCACTACGTTGGTGGTTGAGCCGCTGGCGAAGGTGGTGTTCGCAGCGTAAGCTGTCCCTGTTCTGTTGGCAGTCACATTGGACACCGGACTGACGACGCGCAAGGCAGATGCTGCCAAGCGCGTTGGGTCAAGATAAACCACGCCTGCTGGGTTATGGTAAGTGCCGACTGTGGCCGTATCGGGTATTGAGACCGAATAGGTGACGGTGATCGCGCCATTTTGCGGGATAAAGAAGCTACCAAAGGTGGGCGAATTAGCGCCTGCTGTGGGCACCACGCCAGGCGCTGCACCATTGGCTCGCAAAGAAATAGCAGCACCTGCGTTAGCAGTCGCATAATTGGCGATGGGTAAAGTGCCGCCTATGGTAGCCGCTGTTGTTTCTGCCCCTGCTGATGCGGCATCAGGTGGAACAGGGCTGTAGGCATAGGTCGTAGTCGGCGCTATGGCATAGCTCCAGCCGGGTGGTAAGTTGGCATCCAGCAAATAAACATTGGTAGCAGCGCCGCCGGCGTTGCGTAGGCTCAAAGCATAGGTGGTGCTGGCACCCGTGGCCGAAGTGATGGTCGATTGCAAAGCCGTTTTAGTCACCTGCAAGTTAGGCAGGCAATCGGCCCCACTTTGCAGCCCAGGTGGTGTGCCGCCAGCCGTGCTTGAAATGCCAATCGTGCCCACCGTCGAGCTGTAGGCTTTGGGGCTGCTGTTGCCTTGGGCGCCGCCACAGCAGCCATCGTTACCGTTGGCACCACCGGCTCGGTTGATGGTGGCTGTGGAGAAATTGGTGATCGCCACACCGCCGCCGCCGCCGCCA
>JANNED010000165.1:0-2802 GCA_031388245.1 Variovorax sp. | reverse complement strand
TGTCAGCATCACCTCGATGCTTTGGTCAGTGACAAGCCGTCGGATACGCCGGTCATATCGCCCGTAGCAATAAAATGGACACCCCAGGAGATCAAGAAATCCTTTGGCGCCATTACAAAGCATGCCGGAAAATCAAACTCTGACTACTATTACGTCAATGGTGCGGTGGGGATGCATGTACATGTCTACCCCGGCGGGGTGCATGTAAAAGTCGGGAATGACAAACCCAAGTTTTTATACAATGGGAATTTTCAGAAAGACAAATGGGACGAGGGCGTATCGCTCGTCAAGGCAAGGGGGGCTGATTTGCAGATGAAACTGCTTGGCGCAATGGCGCTGGCGCTAGCAGAATCCCCAATGGCCGAGGTCGAGGCGAGTGTGATCATCAGCGCCCTGAGATAGCACCCGAAAATGCCTGCGAACAAGTTTCTGAAATATCTACCTCGGGGATTACCGGGAGAAGCCGATCAGCCCTGCTTTCAGCCTCGATGGGGTGGCAGGGCGTGCAGGCAAAGTGCGCAGGCCGCAGTGGCGGTGGCGGTGGCAGTGGCAGACGACAGGTAATCGAACTTGGCATGCCAAACCCAATGTCGATGGCAATGCGCCGGCCGCGCGCCGGCTGGCCAGCCCACAAGGCAGCCACCAGCGAGCGCGGGTATGGGCCGCCGGATTCACCGCCGCCGGCACAGGGCAGGCCATGACAGCGCCAGTTGCACCGAGGGCGCCCGTCGGTCGCTGGGTCCGGATCAGCAGCCTGATGATGCTGGCGGCATACTTATTGACTGCGCAAGGGACAGCAATGGCAAAGATGGTGATTTTCTCGCCCATCAACGGCAAGGTCTTGCTCAACGGCAGCCCGGTGGCCGGCGCGGTGGTCGAGCGCGACTGGAAATGGGCCTGGAAGGACGAGACCGGCAACGACCGCGCCGCCACCAGCGCCGACGGGCAGTTTGCATTGCCGCTGGTCGAGCGCGGCTCACTGCTCGGGTCCTTGCTGCCGCACACGCCGTCGGTGCGCCAGACCATCCTCATCAAGCATGAGGGCAAGACCTACAAGGCATGGATGTTTGACAAGGAAGACTACAAGCTCAACGGTGAGTTGCAGGGCAAGCCGATCCGCCTGACCTGCCGGTTGGAGACCCAGCCCACGCGCCGCGGCGATGTCTTCGGCATCTGTGAACCCGACTAGCGGAGAAGCCCGGCATGCCCTTGCTCACACCCTCCCAGGCTGCGGCCATCGGCCGCGGCGTGTACCGCCTGCGCGAAGACAGCGTCAGCACCGTGGTGCAGGAGCGCGGCCAGTTGCTGGGCTGCGAGGGCCTGTTCGCGGCCAGTGACAGCGGCCGCTTCGAGGCCAAGTCCGGCGGCCTGCTCTGGAAGAAGCTGTCGGGCTTCGGCTTCGTCGCCATTGGCGAGGGCAGCTTCTCAGGCGATCTGCTGATCGCCACCCGCGGCACCCAGACCCAGCTCGACTGGCTGAGCAACTTCAACGTCGCGATGCAGATGGGCCCGTGCGGGCTGCCGGTGCATGCCGGCTTCAACGAGATCTGGAAGGGCTTTGCGCCCGAGGTGCGTGCCATGCTCAAGGGCCGCAACCCGGCCCGCATCCACTGCGTGGGCCACAGCCTGGGCGGCGCATTGGCCAGCCTCAGTGCCGACCTGCTGAGTGCCGGCAAGGTGGCCGAGGTGGTGCTCTACACCTTTGGTTGCCCGCGCACCGGTGACGGCCTCTTTGCGCGGTCACTGACCCAGCGCCTGGGCAAGCAGCACATCTTCCGCGTCTACCACCCGGCCGACCCGGTGCCGATGATCCCGTTGTTCCCGTTCTGGCACCTGCCCTTTGGCGGCGACGGGCTGCGCATCGCCAACACCGCCAACGCGCTGATGTCGATCGACGCCCACCTGATGCCACCCAGCTACCTGCCCGGCGTACACGACCAGAGCTGGGCCACCCTCGGCCACGGCGGCGCACCGGCCAACGACGGCCAGCAGGTCAAGGGCTGGCTCGAACGCGCGGCCGACGGCAAAGGCGGCTTTGTGATGGGCTCGGCCAAGCTGTTGTCGATGATCGGCCGCGCCCTGGCGTGGCTGATGGCCAAGGCCGGCAAGCTGGTGAAGGGAGGAGTGGGCGTGGCGCAGACGGCCGGCGCCACCGTGCTGGATCAATTGGCCTGGATGCTGGGCCAGGCCGCGCAACTGTCCAAAGACGTGGGGCTGCATGTCAAGGGCCTGATCGGCGCGATCTTCAGCTTTCTTGGCCGCACGGCGGTGCAGACCGCCGATGTGACGGTGGCCTTTCTGCGCTGGGTGCTGGCGCTGCTGTTCAGTGCCTTGCGCGTGATGGCCGAACGCGCGCTGTCCATGATCCGCTAACCGGCAAAAGGCCCGACCATGCTGTGCCACTGGAGCCAATGCATCGGCTGTGAGAGCCTGGTGCGCGTAGGCGATACCACCGCCGCGCAGCAATGGGTGGGGCGCTTGATTGGCGACGAGGTGGCGATGGCGCGGCTGCGGCAAGTGGCGCTGGCGGCCGGCTCCGAGGCAACGCCGCAGCGCTGCGACGACCAGGCCTTGGCCGAACGCATCGCGGCGGGCATCACGGCGGGGTCGCTGCGGGTCTGCGGGCCGGCCAAGGCGCTGGCCTTGTATGGCCTGGCGGCGGCGCGCCCGCCAGCGGCTGCATCGCCGGCGCCTTCGCGTGCGGCGCCGCGCGCGGCGCCGGTGGCAGCACCGCCGCCTGTCGAGACCACCTTTGGGTCTGACCTGGATGTGGCAGCGATGGCGGCGGTGCTGGTGCAGGCC
>JANNED010000149.1:0-4373 GCA_031388245.1 Variovorax sp. | reverse complement strand
CATTTGGCGGCGTTCGAGTTCTTCGACGATGTGGTAAAGGTATTTGCTGGAGCGCTCTGTCATGCGGGTGATGTATTGTGGCTTGCTGCCATAAAACTGCTCTTGACTGATCACATACTGATCGCTCAAATCATTCATGCGAAAGCCCGCCCGGATGCGCGCCCATAAATCTGCGTGAGCCTGCGGCACGGCAAAAACGGCTGTGGCGGTGATCGGCGTGGAGTTATCAATCAGCACCGCGCTTTCTTGCGGCTGTGCGCTGGGTGTGGCTGTGGATGCCGCAACAGCTGGGGAGGCGCTTGTAGAGCGATCTGCTTCTTTGGGTGTTTGGCTCACATCCACAGATTTGGCATCTGAGACAGGCGCAGGCAGCGTAGCGGGCGTGGCTGCTGCTGCGACAGCGGGCTGGCCGGGTGCTGGTTGTGCAAAAGCAAATGTGCAAGAGATAGCCAACACTGCGAGGGCGCAACGTGCTGGAAAAGATGGCAAAGATAAGCTCATTTGAATTGATTTTTCCATTCGCGCAAGGCGGCAAAGCAGGCCACATCTCCTAGAGCAGCCGGGCCGCTGGTGGCAAAGTGTTGTGCGACAGATTGCGCAATCGTGGGCAAGCGGCTGCGCAAAAACGGGTTGATTTGAAGCTCCAGCGCGATGGAGCTGGGCAAGGTGAATTGGCCGGTGGCTCTTAATGCGATGCATTGCTGCTCGTAGTGCGCCAGCGCCAGATTATGAGGCTCAACGGCTCGGGCAAAGCGCAAATTTGACAGCGTGTATTCGTGCGTGCAGCAAACGCGCGTGTCGTCCGGTAATGCGGCCAAGCTGTCCAGTGAGGCCAGCATTTGAGCCGGTGTGCCTTCAAAGAGCCGCCCGCAGCCGCCTGAAAACAGTGTGTCGCCGCAAAACAGCAATGGCTTGCCTTCAAAGCCCGCACAATAGTAGGCGATATGACCAGCGGTGTGGCCGGGCACGTCCATCACATCCCATGCAATCCCGAGCGCATGCACGCGCTCGCCGCCCGAGACGCGCGCGCAAGGCTCGGGCAATGCCTCCATCGCAGGGCCGATCACTTCGCATGCAGTGGCTTGTCGCAATTCATCCACACCACCGGTGTGGTCTGCGTGATGATGCGTCAGTAAAATGCCTTCAAGTTGAAGAGAATATTCAGCCAATGCGGTGCGCACCACGGCAGCATCACCAGGATCGACCACCCACGCACGGCTGCCATCATGGAGCATCCAGATGTAGTTATCGGTAAAAGCAGGCAAAGCAATCAGGTTCATGAATCAACCCATTATAAATTTGCAATCTTGGCTTGAGACGGCTCCCGGCCAAACGCTGCTGCGCTGGGAGCAAGCTCAGCTCGATGATGCGGTGGCTGATGTGTTTGGCTACCATGCTTTGCAATTGGGCATGCCGAAAATGAATGCGCTGCAAGCCAACCGCATGCCACACCGTTGGCAGGCCGATCGCGAGCTCGGCTCATCGGTGCAGATGCATTGTGATTTTGAGGCCCTGCCATTTTCTGAAGCCAGCCTTGATTTGGTGGTGATGCCGCATGCGCTGGAGCACAGCTTGGATGCCCATGCCAGCCTGCGCGAAGCCGCCCGTGTGCTGGTGCCGGATGGGCGCGTGGTGATTTGTGGCTTCAATCCCACCAGCCTTTGGGGCTGGAAGCAGCAGCGGGTGCGCTTTTACGAGCGCTTTGGCTTTGGGCAGCTCTATCTGCCAGATTCCGGCGAATTTCTGGGCTACTGGCGGCTGCGTGATTGGCTTCGCTTGCTCGGTTTTGAGGTTGAATCCAGCAACTTCGGTCTTTGGCAGCCCGCTGTGCGCTCAGAAGCTTGGCTCTCGCGCCTGGATTGGATGAATACGCTGGGCAAGCGCTACTGGCCCATCCTGGGTGCTGCGTATTGCGTGGTCGCCATCAAGCGGGTGCAAGGCATGCGTCTGATCAGCCCGGCTTGGAAGCGTGTGCCGCTGCGCTCGGGCGCCCCGGTGTCTGTTGCACCGCGGGCAGGCTCTTCACGCAGCGTCGGCTAATGCGCAACTGACGGGTATTGCGTTGAGCAGTTTGATGCAGATCTGCGGATCAATATTGACCAAATAACCGCGTCGCCCGCCATTGATGAAAATGCGCGGCAGTGCCAAAATCGTTTGCTCGATATAAATGGGCATGGTGCGCTTGAGCCCAAATGGCGAGGTGCCGCCCACAAGATAGCCAGAATGGCGCTGAGCCACCTCTGGCTTGCAAGGCTCGACGGATTTGCAACCAATGTGCCGTGCTAGATTCTTGGTGCTGACCTTGCAATTACCGTGCATGAGCACCACAAGTGGCTGAGCTGTTTCATTTTGCATGATGAGGGTTTTGATCACAACAAAAGGATCTTGCCCAAGCACCCTTGCGCTGTGGTTCGCACCCCCATGCTCCAAATAGTCGTAGGGATGTTCGGTGAAATCAATGCTGAGCGCTTTGAGCCTCGCAGTGGCTGGCGTTTCAGACATGTGAGGCTTTTTAGCCATAGCAGCTCAACCGCTCAGCTGCCTTAGCCCGTAGAGGAAGCATCCTCTGGCCAATCGCGAATATAGGCTTTGAGCATTTTGTTTTCAAAATTTTGCGCATCGACAACGGCTCGCGCAACATCATAAAAGCTGATCACGCCCATGAGCATGCGGTTGTCGATCACGGGCATGTAGCGGGCGTGGCGATCAAGCATCATGCGTCGCACTTCATCGAGCTCAGTCGCGGGTGTGCAAATGAGCGGGCCATCGTCCATCGCGCGATACACCGTGGTGGTGCCAACCACGCCGCCATTTTTATTCACCGCCAAAATCACCTCGCGGAAAGTGAGCATGCCCACCACCAAACCGTGGCTCATCACCACCAGTGAGCCGATGTCTTTCTCTGCCATCAGCGTCATGGCGCTGTGCAAGCTGTCTTCGGGGGTGGCGGTATAGAGCGTGCCGCCCTTCACGCGCAAAATATCACTGACTTTCATGCGAATCTCCTCGTCGATGGCTGCAAATATAGCTCACAATGAAGTGACCAAACACCCACTATTTTCCTAGGAAAACCCATGCCCGGCTACTCTGACCCCGGCTTCGACACTCTGGCGCTGCATGCCGGTGCCTCACCCGATCCCACCACAGGCGCACGCGCGGTGCCGATTCACTTGACGACAAGCTTCGTGTTTGAATCCAGTGAACATGCCGCCTCACTCTTCAATTTGGAGCGCGCTGGCCATGTTTACAGCCGCATCAGCAACCCCACCAACGCCGTGCTGGAGCAGCGCGTGAGCGCACTGGAAGGCGGCATCGGCGCGATCGCTACGGCCTCTGGCCAAGCGGCTTTGCATTTGTCGATTGCCACCTTGATGGGCGCAGGCTCGCACATCGTGGCGTCTACCGCGTTGTATGGCGGCAGCCAGAATTTGCTGCATTACACGATGCGCCGCTTCGGGATTGACACCACCTTCGTCAAACCCGGTGATATCGATGCTTGGAAAGCCGCGATTCGCCCCAGCACCAAGCTGCTGTTTGGAGAGACTGTGGGCAACCCTGGCATGGATGTGCTCGATATTCCTACCGTCGCTGCGATGGCACACGAAGCAGGTCTGCCGCTTTTGGTGGACAGCACGCTCACCTCGCCTTGGCTGATCAAACCGTTTGAGCATGGTGCAGATATTGTTTATCACTCGGCCACGAAATTCCTGTCTGGCCATGGCACAGTGATTGGCGGCATTGTGGTCGATGGCGGGTCTTTCGACTGGGAAAAATCAGGTAAATTTAAAGAGCTCACAGAAGCCTACGACGGCTTTCACAACATGGTGTTCAGTGAAGAAAGCACAGTCGGTGCGTTTTTACTCCGCGCCAGGCGTGAAGGCCTGCGCGACTTCGGCGCCTGCATGAGCCCGCACACCGCGTGGCTGATTTTGCAGGGCATTGAAACCACGTTTGTCAAACCCGGTGATCTTGATGCCTGGCGCGCTGCCGCCCGGCCCAATACCAAACTGTTTTTTGGAGAAACAGTAGGCAACCCCGGCCTTGATGTGCTCGATATTGAAGCCGTTTCAAGCATTGCCCACGAGGCAGCTGTACCTCTGCTGGTGGACTCGACACTGACATCACCCTGGCTGATCAAGCCCTTTGACCACGGGGCTGATCTGGTTTACCACTCAGCCACCAAATTTCTGAGCGGCCACGGCACCGTGATTGGCGGTATTGTTGTTGACGGCGGGTCTTTTGACTGGGACAAATCGGGAAAGTTTGCCGAACTGTCCGAGGCTTATGACGGCTTTCACAACATGGTCTTCAGCGAAGAAAGCACCGTAGGCGCATTTTTGCTGCGTGCCAGGCGTGAAGGCCTTCGTGACTTC
>JANNED010000120.1:0-2395 GCA_031388245.1 Variovorax sp. | reverse complement strand
CCGAAGGTAGAGCTCTAGGCATCGCAGTTGCTGCTTTCAAGCCTGCTGGCGTAGCCATATCTTCTGAGCGTAGCTTGAGCGCCTGCGCAGCTTGCGCCAAAGCCTCGGCGCCAAGCGTTTCTTTCACGCTATCCATCTTGCGGCGAGCCGCTGCATTCAACACACTTTTCATCTCACATCCTTTGAAGCGTCTGCCGCACTTTAGCGAGAAAGGCCTCGCAATCCTCGCGGCTCACATTGTTCATATTGTGCAGCTGAAGATAAGTGGTTTTGCAGCGCTTGGCCATGATGGCGCGCAGGCCGCGCGTGAAGAGCTTTTTACACGGATCGCCCATGATCTTGAGCCACCACCAAGGCGAGCCGCCATGCGTGAGCACGGTCAGGCGCGTGATGTGTTGCAGGCCGGGCACGGCGGTTGCGCCCTTGCGCGGCGGCGGCAGAAAGGCCACGCCGGGCAGCCACACGCGCTCTAGCCAGCCTTTGAGCATGGCCGGCGGCCCGTAGAACCAAATGGGGAACACAAACACGATGTGCTCACACCAGCGAAGCGCATCCACATGAGGCTGCACTTTGACTTCAATGGCTTTCGGGTTGGGCAGATAGTCGATGCGCTCCTGCAGGCTCAGCACCGGCTCGAAACCTTCTGCGTATAAATCGATGCAGCGCAGCTCGTGGCCTTGCTCTCGCAAAGCCTCTTGCGTGGTTTGATACAGCGCGGCGCTGAAGCTTTGCGGATTGGGATGGCAATAAATGATGAGTGTGCGCAAGGTCATGAGCCTGTGGGTTGCAGCCTGCTTACTTACCACCCAAGCGCTGCTTCACATCCATACCCACTTTTTTGTTCACGAATTGCGTGGTGGCGACCAAGCTCAGATCGACCTCACCCGCCTTGTACAAACCAGCTTTCACCATCTTGTCGTGAAAATCTTTGATGCGTGCTGCGCTCATCGCGCCAATGCCGTTTTGCAGCGCTTCGCCGCTATCGACGATGCCCAGTGATTTCATCAGCGCAATGCTGCCGGCTATGCCAGCATCCGTCAGGTTGGGATTCGTTTTCTTGAGCAACTCATTGGTGGCTTTGTTATCGCCATACAAATAATTGTTCCAGCCGATCAGGGACGCATCCACAAACTTTTGCACCAATTCAGGTTTGGTGCGAACCAACTCAGTGCGCGTTTCAATCGTGGTGCTGTAGGTCGAGAAACCGTTGTCTGCGAGCAAGAAAACCATCGGGTCAAAGCCCGCTTGCGCTTTGATGCTCACAGGCTCGCTGATCGAATAGCCTTGCTGCACAGATTTTTTATCCGCGAGGAACGGGCCCACGTTAAATGCATAAGGCTTGAGTTGCTCATCTTTGAAGCCATGCTCGGCCTTCATCCACTGCCAGAAAGAGAATTGGCCGTCTTTGCTGATGAAAGCTGTAGGCGCTTTGGCAAGGTCTGCAAACGTGCGGTAGCCCTGATCAGGGTGCGCGAAGATCGCTTGTGGGTCTTTTTGGAAGATCGCGGCCACCACCGTGGTGGGCACTTTGTTTTTCACGTTGTCAAAAGTGAGGAGAAGATTGCCGGTCATGAGGAAATCCAGCTTGCCCACAGGCAAAAGAGGCCGATTGTTGACCTGCGGGCCGCCTTGGATGATTTCCACGTCAAGCCCATAACGCTTGTAGGTGCCATCCACCACAGCCTGATAAAAACCGCCATGGCCGGGCTGGGCAAACCAATTCGTGCCAAAAGTCACTTTTTCTTGGGCAAAAGCTACTGTAGCCGGCAAGAATACTGCGCCGATTGCTATAAATTTAAGAGTAGATTTGAAAGCCATGAAGTTCTCCAAATAAGGGGGTGAAATGCACAAAGCTGGCAATATCGTTGCACAATCCATACCAAATTAAGCCTAGGGTTTTCATCGTCATTCATGTCGTGTCACTTGAAAAGCCACGAAAAGCCGCTATCATTAGCACTCTATCGGGATGAGTGCTAACAAAAAAGTAAATTCACCCGAAAAGTGAGCTAACGCCAACTTCGGTAGGCGTTAACAGAATCCTACCTCTTGCTTTAATCTAAAAGGAAATGCAATGAAACTACGTCCACTGGCCGATCGCGTGATCGTCAAACGCGTTGACAGCGAAACCAAAACAGCCTCCGGCATCGTGATTCCCGATGCAGCCGCTGAGAAGCCCGATCAAGGCGAAGTCTTGGCTGTTGGCCCAGGCCGCACCACAGACAAAGGCGAAATCAAGCCATTGACCGTCAAAGTTGGCGACAAGGTTTTGTTTGGCAAATACAGCGGCCAAACCGTCAAGGTTGACGGCGATGAGTTGCTCGTCATGAAAGAAGATGACCTGTTCGCCTTTGTCGGTGGTGCGGCCTGGGCCAACAGCTAAGACTTCGCCTTGATC
>JANNED010000081.1:0-2529 GCA_031388245.1 Variovorax sp. | reverse complement strand
GCCACCCAGCGGCAAAGCGTGAACGATTCCCGTCACTGCAAAGCTTGCGCGGATGACCCATTCACTTGTGGACACGCTCATGCTTTTGTCTTTCTAGTGATGAAGTACAGCAGAGGGCCAAATGAGCCGCACGTCAGCGTGAATACCGCCCAGAACCAGAAGTTTCTGCCTTGGTTTTTCGCGTCTTGCCATAGCCATACGACAAACAAGCTCAGCGCAATCACCAGATCAGCAAATATCTGCCAGCCCACTGGGCCGCTCAGATGCTGGAGCACCATGGCGATAATGCCGCCTGCGGTGTAGACACCCCATGCGGTCAGGGCACTGAATGCGATCAACACGATGATGAGGAGTGTTTTCACAGTTGGATTCGTCATGACTTTCCTTTGAATAAAACTCGACTGTGCGCTTCGTGTTGAATCAGTGCAATTACGCGCAAGGTAATTGAAATCTCCTCGCCTTATGCTTCAATCACTCTCATGAGTAATCCCGCCCTCACCGCTACTTTGCAAACCGCGCGCAAATCGCGCCGCATCAGCCAGCTTGAGCTTTCCTTGCGCATGGGCATCTCGCAGCGGCATGTGAGCTTTGTGGAAAGTGGGCGCTCGCAGCCTAGCCGCGAACTGCTGCTTTCGTGGCTGCACGAGTTGCAAGCGCCGTTGGCGCTGCGCAATGCGGCGCTCTTGCAGGCGGGCTTTGCGCCGGCGTACCAAGGCGGCGAGTGGGGCAGCGCGGTGCTCGCGCCTGTGCGTGAGGGGCTAAACCATTTGCTGACAGCGCATGACCCCATGCCCGCGATGGTGATGGATGCCGCTTGGAATGTGTTGCAAATGAACCGAGGTGCGCACTGGATGGCTGCCACCCTCATGCCTTGGCTTGCGCAATTGCCGCCCGATCAGCCGATCAACATGCTTGATGCGATGCTGCACCCCGAGGGCTTGACCCGTTACATGACTAATTTAGAAGAGGTCGCGCCCGCGATGCTCGCTCACCTGCGTGACGATGCCAGCGTCGTGCCCGAAATGTTGCCGCGCGTTGAGCTACTTGCCCAGCAATTTCAAAAGCGCATCGGCAAAAAACCACTTATGCCTTGGCCACGCCAAATGGCTCCCGTGCTTACCACCCGCTTTGCGACTGCCTACGGCGAGCTCGCCTTCTTTAGCATGTTCTCAACGTTTGGTACCCCGCAAGACATCACGCTGGCTTCGCTGCGCGTGGAACATGTGTTTGCAGCGGATGAGGTGACGAGGGCGGTGGTGGTGGCGAATGCGCGCTAGTCATGTTCCTCGAGCATATTCATCACAGCTTCTTCTGTGAGACCTTCTTCGCCCGCTTGGTTGCTCATTTTTGAAAGGTGCAACTGCATCGAATCCGCCGCCGCTTTACCTCGCAGTGGAGAGTTTTCGCTGATCAACTTTGCGACGCTGAACCTAATGGTGCGAGATAAGGCGCCGTCGTCGTCTGTCGTTGGTGGCGTCTGTTCACTCATAGTGTGTCCACATGCGCAAAACGCGTACCGTTTTTAAATCGACAAATGCTTCATAGACCAAGCGATGCTGAATATTGATCCGGCGTGAATAAGCGCCTGCAAGATCGCCCACCAGCTTTTCAAAAGGTGGCGGGTTTTGAAAGGGATTGGCCGCAAGAATATTCAGCAATTCCTGCGCTTTTGGCTTCAAGCCGCTGGCGCTGAGCTTCTTGGCATCTTTGAGTGCTTGCTTTGCAAACACCACTTCCCAGCTCACCACTTCAAAACCTTCGCACTTTTAGCGAGCGGCTCAGCTATACCTGCCTTGATCGATTCGCGCATGCCGGGCACAGCCAGCAAATAAAGCGTCTCTTGGATGGCGCTCCAATCCTCAGCCGACAGCAGCACGGCGTTCGTGCGTTTGCCAGAAATAATAATGGGCTCATGCGACTGCGCTGTCTCGTCCATGATGCGATAGAGATTGGCGCGGGCTTCGCTGGCGGTGAGGGTTTGCATGCTGACTCCAGATGTCTATGACTCATTATAGTACGCAATTGCGTACGTTTTGTGTGCTTTGAGTTGGCAAGTATTGAGAGCGTCCACGTCTGCGCTTGGGCTGCCCCACTGCGCGACTGTCCTCCTTCGGGCTGCGCCCGAATTCCCCCTTTATGTCGCTTCGTGAGACAACCCAATCACAGCCGAGGCCTATTGGGATACTAAGAAGGTATTGGCTAAGCGCATTAGTCAGATTCTGGTAGATCAAGTGCTTCTCGCGTGTATTGCGGCCTATCCTCAGACAAAACAGAGATTTGGTTTCCATGCATCCACAAGCCCACCCAAGCGGGAAGTTTAACGAACGAAGGAGGCGGTAGGGTAGGGCCAGCCTTGCGGGTGTGCCAAGTAGTAGTGCCCTGCGCAAACTGCACTGTTGCTATGCCGTGGACTCGTGCAAACTCCAGCGCACCCGATTGAAAGCCTGCAATCGAAAAAACCATGGCTTTTTGACTTACCGATGATGCAAGGATTTATAGCCAATGACTTACAAGAATTTCAAGTTTTTT
>JANNED010000031.1:0-4083 GCA_031388245.1 Variovorax sp. | reverse complement strand
CTCAAGGCATGGGTCGCCTTGCTGAGCACGCAGGCCAAAGAATTAAAAGCTGATGTCATGAGCCTGCGCATGCAAATTGCGGGTGAATTTCGTTTGCCTTATGGGCAGCACGTCAGTGCCCAAGCGCTGGAGGCCAGCTTTGCGCAAGGCATGCAAGAATACGACGACGCGCTGCATGCGGTGCGCAGCGATTTGGCGTTGATCAAAGATGATGCGGGGCTCAAGCGTTGGGCTAAAACGCAGTCTCGATCGATTGCTGGCGACGAAAAAATGCAGAGGATGCAAGACAAAGAGATGGCACTGGTGGACGATATCTTGGATGACATCATGATGCAGAACATGCCCCGCCGGTCTGCTAAAAACAAACGCTGATCACGCCAACAACGCTATGAAACTCAACCATTCCAAAGCCGTTTTCCTGATGATCGCCGTCACGTTCATGTGGTCAATTGCTGGCGTGGTCACGCGCCAGCTCGAATCAGCGCGCAGCTTTGAGACCACGTTTTGGCGCAGTTTTTTCACCGTGGTCTCGCTCCTCGTCATCTTGCCGCTTTGGCAGGGCAAGGGTGTGCTCAAAAATTTTCATTGGAAGAGTGCTTCGTTTTGGGTGAGCGGCGTGTGTTGGAGCGTGATGTTTACCGCCTTCATGGTGGCGCTTACCTTGACGAGTGTGGGCAATGTGTTGGTGACGATGGCAGTGGGGCCGCTGCTCACTGCTTTGATCGCCCGCATCTTCATCGGCCATCACCTGCCTGCCCGCACTTGGGCGGCCATTGCTGCGGCCTGTGTGGGCATGGCCTATATGTTTGGCCAGCAGCTGGATATGCAGCAAAGCGGCGCTGGCTTGGGCATGCTGATCGCGTTTTGTGTGCCTGTGGCCGCCGCCACGCATTGGACGGTGGTGCAGCGCGCGCAGTCTCAAGGTGAAAAGCTAGATTTTGTGCCTTGTGTGTTGATTGGTGCGGTGATCTCGACACTGGTGACTTTGCCGCTGGCGATGCCCTTTGCCGCCACGCCAAAAGATGTCAGCTGGCTCGCGCTGCTTGGCTTGGTGCAGCTCGCTATCCCCTGTGTGCTGGCTGTCGTCTGCGCCCGTGTTCTCAAAGCGCCTGAGGTCTCCCTGCTGGCTTTGCTCGAAGTGATTTTTGGTATTCTTTTGGCTTGGATGTTTGCAGGCGAAGTGCCAAGCCGTGCTGTACTGATTGGCGGCGCGCTGGTGATTGGTGCCTTGGTAGCAAATGAGGCATTGGCTTGGAAACAAAATGAGTAACGAAAATTTAGTTCAAATCGAAGAGCGCGGCCACGCAGGCCTGATCACGCTCAATCGCCCGAAAGCGCTCAATGCTTTGAACCTACCGATGGTTCGAGCGATCACGGCGGCGTTGCTCAAATGGCGCGATGACACAAAGATCCAACTCGTCGCGGTTCGCGGCATGGGCAAGCAAGCGGATGGTAGCTTCGCACCGTTTGGCTCTTTCTGCGCGGGCGGCGATATTCGTTTTTTCCATCAAGCAGCGCTAGCAGGTGATCCGGCGCTAGAGGATTTTTTTACCGAGGAATACAGCCTCAATCATTTGATTCACACCTATCCTAAGCCCTACGTTGCCTTCATTGATGGCATCTGCATGGGCGGCGGCATGGGCATTGCTGGTCATGGCGCAGCAAATGGTATTCGTATCGTGACCGAGCGCACAAAAATGGCGATGCCAGAAACAATGATTGGTCTGTTTCCAGATGTAGGTGGTGGCTATTTTTTGAGTCGATGCCCAGATTTTGTCGGCGAATACCTGGCACTCACGGGCGATGTTTTAACGGATGTGCAGGCCGTTGTGTATGGCTTGGCGAGTCATTCGGTAGAGGCATCCAGCATGCCCGATTTATGGGAACGCTTATCCACCACTGCTTTTAACAATCCACAGGAAGTGCATCGTTTCCTTCGCGAAGACTTCCAGCAGCGCATGAAGTTTGGCTCTGAGGGTGATGAGCCTCAAATTTCGAGCTACATGGATGCATTTTGCGCCGCAGATGGCCCGATGCGTGAGCAGATCAATGCACACTTTTCAAATCAAAGTGTGCATGAAATCGTGTTGTCTCTTGAGGCTGATGCTAAGCTTTGGGCGCAGGAGACTCTAGCAAAACTTCGCAAACGCTCCCCCCTCATGCTTCACGTCACCTTGGAGCTCATTCGCCGCGCACGCAGCCTGAGCTTGGCTGATGACTTACGCTTAGAGCGCGATTTGGTGCGCCATTGTTTTCACACCCAGCATTTGCAGCGCAGCGGCGCGAGCAGCGAAACTGTTGAGGGCATCCGCGCTTTGGCAGTCGATAAAGACCATCATCCGAAGTGGAACCCGTCGCAGATTGAGGATGTCACGCCCGAGATGGTGCAGCCCTTCTTTGAAAGCCCGTGGCCTCAAGCAGCGCATCCACTCAAATTCTGAGCTGCACCGCCTCAAGCCACTGCGCATCACATCGGCGGCTGAAAACCATTGCGGCCAGCGGTGATGCGCGTGGCGGTGGGTTGGCCGTCTTTCAATTCTGCGGTGATGATGAGCTGAGCGCCAACCACCAGCAGTGAGCGGTCTGCGGGCTTGATGGTCACAATCGGCGCACCTGCGGGCACAACCAGAGTTTTCTCGCCATCTTTGAATTTCAATTTGAGTGTGCGAAGTGTGTCGGTGCCCGCGCCTGTGGTGGCCAGCACTTCATCGACGGTGGCATTCGTCATCGTGCTTTGCGGCATCAAATCCCAGCCGCGATGGCCTTCGCCGGCGCCGCGCATGGCCTCGGGAAACACCAGCACTTCAATCGCTCGCAAGCTGCCATCAGGCTGTGGGAGCGCTGCGCTGCCCACGTAACTGCCTTTTTTGATGTCGGCGATGTCAATGGCATACACCTCAGAGACCACCAAATTGGAGGCCAAGACTAAATTGACGAGCTCGCCGCGCCTATCCTTCACCGTCACGTTGTTACCATCCATTTTTTCAATCATGGCGCGAATACGCACGCTTGCCGCTGCGGGTGCCGGTGCCGCCGCTGTGGGAGCGCCAGCAGCCGGCTGCGCGCTTTGAGAAAGCGCACTTGTATGGGGCAGCCAGCATAAGGCGCTCACGGCCAAAGCGAAAGGAGTGAGGAGAGCAGGTAGGTTGGTTGTCATGGAGCCATAGCCTCTGGGTAAAAAGATGAATAATTTATCGTAGCAGCAATCCGCATGGAGCGTTGTTTGCGGGCGCTGTGCATCAAGTTTTAGGGCGATGTATGCATGCCTTCAATAAAAAACTTCACCCTTTTGACCCCTTGCCACTCATCGCTTTCGAGTCGGAATGCCAAGTGTGCTTTGGCAGGCAAAGGCTCGGTGTGGTTGAACCAAATGCCATCAACGAGTTGGCCTTGGTGTTTGAGTTTGAGCCCGAGGTGTTTTTCAGCCACGAGGCGTTGAGACACCACTTCCATTTCTTCGCTAAAAACTGGCGCTGCAAAGCCTTGGCCCCAAACGGCTTGATTGAGCGTGTCGGCCATATCAGCGCGGCGGTATTCGGCAGGAAGGGGACCATCAGTCTCTAAGCGGCGAGACAATGTGGCGGCGTCGATCCACAGCGCAGCGACTTCGGCAAACGCGGCTTCAAAGGTCTCGAAATGCTCCTCCTCAATGGTGCAGCCAGCCGCCATGGCGTGGCCGCCGAATTTGATGAGGAGGCCGGGGTGCTTTTTGGCCATCCAATCAAGGGCATCGCGCAGATGAAAGCCTGCAATCGAGCGGCCTGAGCCTTTGAGCAAATGCTCTTGGCCGGGCGCGGCGCTGGCCGCGAAGACGAAAGCAGGGCGGTGCAGCTTGTCTTTGATGCGGCTGGCCACGATGCCGACCACGCCTTCATGGAAATCGGGGTCAAAAATCGCCACGCCTGAAGGATGATTCTCAGACGGCTCATCGTCAGCAAACATGTATTGCAGCGCAGCTTCAGCCTGCTCGCGCATGCCCGATTCAATGTCGCGTCGCTCGCGGTTGATGGCGTCGAGCTGCTTGGCCAGCTCATCGGTGCGGCCGGCATCGTCGGAAATCAGGCATTCGATGCCGAGCGTCAT